>NZ_JBVVAJ010000004.1:0-239697 GCF_055792805.1 Microvirga sp. HS2 | reverse complement strand
CAGTGCGCTCGCGGCGGGTGAGATCGACAAGATAGCGCTTGAGCATGGGAGAGCCCTCCCTCAGATCCGCTCAGTTTACACCCCCTCGAACCATCCCGCAGCTCCCCTGTGGCAAAGGACTAGTTTCTCGCCACCCTGCAAGGCAGGTTGAGCCGCTCAGGTTGCCAATGATGCACGGATAATGATCTGAAGCTGCCATTGCTTCATGCGGAGGGGTGGGCAAGCACCAACAGACCAGCGGAGGTGGTTAGGGCTTGGGATTCGGCGCAGGAGAGCTTCCGCGTTGAGATTGGTATTGAGTTTCGTATCAATCGACGGGCCTGCGCTCGGCGTATTGGGGATTGGATTAACCTCTCGACCTGCGTATGGGCCGACCCTGCCCTGTGAGAGAACAAGAAGATGTCGGATTCTCGCTGCATGTCTTATTGAGGAAGCAAGAGGTGAGGTATATTGCTTCTTCAGCGGGGCTTCTTGTAAGAGATCGTTGTAAGAGATCGGGCCCTGCCTCAGTCCTGAAGATGAGTTTGGAAAGCGCTTACACCTTTATGGGGCAAGCTAAAAGCGCTTAACATGTCCTGAACAATTCGGGTCCAATCAACGTGCTCGGGAGCGCTGATCTTCGTCTTGTGTTGGCGTAAATCGAGCGCCTGGTCGATCTGACTGAGAAACTCCTCGAAGCTCTTGTAGACGAAGAGGCCTTTGCATTCCAAGTTTGGCGGACGGATGGAACTCACTACAGGGCAACCAGCGGCTAGATACTCATAGAGTTTCAGCGGGTTGATCGCGCGTACGGCATCGCTGTGCTCATTAGAGGCAAAGGGGATGATCCCGACACTTGCGGCCTGCATGAAGGCTGGCATGTCTGAATAGGGGCGCTGCCCCAGGAGAATCACGTTGTCAGAAAGATCTTTTGGCGGTTGGAGCTTGATCCGTCCGACGATAATGAATTTGAAAGTAGGACGCTCCAGTGCCGCTCGAGCGATGAGGTCCCAATCGAACCAATTCTCTACTGCGCCCGCATAAAGGATCCTGGGCTCCGCGATTGCCGCTATATCGGGCAGCGCGGGAGAAGGGTGCTCGAAAAATGTCCTGTCAACACCGTTGGATACCAGGAGAACGCGCTGGGCTGCGAGCTGGATCGCACGTTGAGCAAGAGCCTCCGAGGTAACGATCACTCCATCGAAGCGAGAAAGAGCGCTTGCCTCTGCAGCCCGCGCCGCAGGAGTCAGGACATCAAACAGGCTGCTGTCATCGGCGAGCCGATAGACACTCCAGTTGGCGCCTAATGCAAGCGCGATTTCCGTCGCAACCGGCGAACCGCAAAGAACAAGATCGGGTTTATCAAAAGCCATTCTCTTGAGCTGCTTTGCACTCAGGCGCGGCCAGGACAAGTACTTCGCTATATGAAGTGTTAGTGGGGAGCGCAGTACCGGAAATTTGGCATGAGGGAGGAGAGTGAACGGCGAGATGACCGCAACCCCCGCCTCAGTTGTCGGTCGGGGGGAGCTGCTAAAGACCCGCCCGCGTCTGCGGCCTTTTGCAATATGGAGAGGAGAAAAGTACGGCTCGACATAGAGTACCTGCCAGCCGAGACGTGCCAGCGCGCGTGCTATGTGATGCAATCCATATGGAATGCCGTTCCATGGATGAGCAGCGAAGATAATGGCGCGTGGCGCACTCATCGGAAAACCCAGTTGCGTAAAAGAGGCAACAAAGCAAATTGTATCATGAGGGGGAGGCTACCGTTGGAACCGAGAGCTTCTCGTAGACCTCTGTCACACGGCGGGCAAGAATGCGCCAATCGCGCTCTGCAACTACGAAACGACGCGCTTCCTCGCCAATTTTTCGGCGAAGTTCGCCGTCGTTTGCAACGTGCGTGATTGCCTGCGCTAAAGCCTCGATGCTCCCCTTTTCTGAGACGAGGCCAATGGGCCGGTCACCAATGATTTCTGCCAGTGCGGCGACACTTGAGACAATGATACACTTGCCCATAGCCATGGCTTCGAACGGCTTCAGCGGTGACACCATCTCACAGACCGGAAGCGGTTTCCGAGGGAAAGGTGTGATGTCGATAAGGGAGTAGTAGTTCTCCACTTCGTCGTGCGGCACGCGTCCCGTGAAGATGACATGCTCGTCAAGCTGCAGTTCCTGTGCCAGGGTGCGGCAAGATTGGTATGCCGCCCCGTCGCCGACAATCAGCACGCGCAGATGGCTGAGGCCCCGGTCTACGCAGAGGCGAGCAGCGTGCAAGAGATCATCGAGGCCCTCGTAATCGAGAATTGAGCCGACATAGCCGACAACAACATGTTCCGGCTTCAGCCCGAGCTTCTCAGCCAGCACGGGATCCCGTGGTCGAGGGCGAAAACGGTCGGTATCGACACCGTTGGGAACAACATCGATTTTCTCCGCAGGTATGCCACGACGAATGAGCTCATTCTTCAAGGCTTCGGTAATGGCAATCACCCGATCCGCCCCCAGGCACGCCTCGGTCTCAAGGCGAAGTGCCTGGGCGTAGCGCAGCGTTGCTGCGTACGAGGGGTCACGTGAGAGAGCAGTGATCTCCCATAGACCGCGAACTTCGTAGACGCTTGGGACTCCCAGTGCGCGGGCGACAGAAACCGCCGTCAACCCTGTCACGAAATTGGAAGCACCATGGATGATCGCCGGGCGGATGTCGGCTGCAGCCTCGATCGTAGCCGCCACATTGAGCTTCACATATTCTCTCGTAGAGGTCGAAAAAAGTTCCTCGGGAGCGTTGTTCAAACGTACATAGGGTACGGTTTCGATCTGCTCGAATGTATTCGCGTGCGCGTTTCTGAACTTGGTGAAGATATGAGGATAGCCAAGGCGCGTGACAATGGTGCTTTCATATCCCAGGTCCCTAATCCCCGCGACAAGGCCATGCGAACGGGTCGCGTATCCGGCAGAGTGAAAAGGAAGGGAGTTGTAGACCAGATACATGACACGCCCCGGCACGCTCTGGATCGCCTCGTTGGGCGCAGGCGCGAGCTCGGGAAGCAGTCCACTTCGGATGAGCGCGACTTCGTGTCTGGCAATCGTATATATACGACGGGCTCGCTGGACACGCCGAAGGCTCCTGACAGTGAACCGGATAGAGAGCCGATAGGGCCAGATTGCTAATCTGTACGTAAAAAGAAAAATTCTGATGTGAAGAGGGAAACGGGCCGGTTCTGCGGGAGTAGCCTCAGACTGGAAACGCTCTCTGTGTTTAACCTTGCGCACTAAGGCGACGGGCCAAGCCAAAGGCCTTTTCAAATGGCCCGAGAGCATTTTTCTCAGGGGCGTTGCGCCACTGGCGCTTTGACGCATCGACAATGCCTCGTAGATCCATTGCAGTTCGTCGGGGGCATAGCGCGCAATGCGTTTACGTTCTGCAGTCTTTCTGCCGGTGGCCACGAGTTGAATCCTGTCCAATCCTAATATCGTCCGAGGGCCGTTGATCTAAAAAGAACACGTCAAGAGAAGTGCGCGGATGCCGCCGAACTCTCGCAGCCGTACTCGACAAGAACGTTCCATGGCTCACATTTCACGAGGATCTGTAAGCCACGAAACTCATATCATCATTACTTTTGCCAAAGGCCGACCGTGTCGATCACGACGCGACTCAACAGGAGATCGCGTGGCGCATCTTTGAAAGCGGTGTGGCCCACGAGGAGCACGACGATGTCAGCCTCGCGGATGGCCTCATCAAAGCTCTTCGCGACGACGTTGGAGCGGCCGGCCAGAGTGCGGGGCAGGTCTTCCACATGCGGCTCGACAATAACAAGATTGGCGTCCTCTTCCGCCAGGGCTTCGGCAATGTGCAGAGCAGGGCTTTCCCGGAGGTCGTCGATGTCGGGCTTGTAGCTCAGGCCGAGGCAGGCGACGACAGGCTTCTTGAACCGATCCATCTGTTCACGAACCTGGTTGAGGACTACTTCAGGCTTGCCGTCGTTCACCCGGCGAGCCGCGGCCATGAGCGGAGTCTTATCAGGGGCTGCCGAGATCAGGAACCATGGGTCGACTGCAATGCAGTGCCCTCCCACACCCGGCCCAGGATTGAGAATGTTCACGCGCGGGTGGCGATTGGCGAGAGCGATGGCCTCCCACACATTCAGTCCCATGTGCTCGCAAAGAACCGAGAGTTCATTGGCGAACGCAATGTTGACGTCACGGTAAGCATTCTCAATGAGCTTCACGAGCTCGGCGATCGGGGCCTTCGTGTGCAGAAGGGCACCGCGGACAAAAAGCCGATAGAGGCTCTCGGCGCGCTGTGCGCATGCTTCGCTCATGCCACCAAGGATACGGTCATTCTCCACGAGCTCGAACACCATACGCCCAGGGAGAATGCGCTCGGGACAATAGGCGACTTGGATGCTGCCCGGGCGTCCGTTGAGTGGCAAGTCTAGATCAGGACGCTCCTCGGCAATCCACTCGCAGATCTTGCGTGTCGTGCCGACGGGACTCGTCGATTCCAGAATCACTAAATTTCCTTCTTTCAGTACTCTCGCAACGGCTCGAGTGGCGCTCTCTACATACGAAAGATCGGCGGACTTGTCGGAGAGGAAGGGGGTCGGCACCGCAATGATAAAAGCATCGGCCGGGACAGGCTCGCTGACGGCCTGCAGCTTGCCCGTTTTCACGGCGGCTTCGAGCAGAATGTCGAGATCGGGCTCAGAAAAGTGCGCCTTGCCCTCGTTCAAGCGTCTCACGACACTTTCCTTCACGTCTACGCCGATGACCTCCACGCCACGCGTAGCAAGGGTCGCTGCCGTTGGAAGGCCAATGTATCCGAGGCCTACCACGGAGATAGTTTTGAAAGCGGAGGGGGAAGCGCTCATTGTTCAGAGGTCCAGATGTTGCTCGGCGCAGTGGAGGGATGTGATGGGTGTCTAGCGTGATAGGAACTCGTTGCAAAGCGCGACGATGCGCCGTGCAGCGAAACCGTCGCCGTAGGGCGACCCGGCGCGCGCCATGGCTGCCGATGCAGCTTCGTCCGTGAGCAGTGTCGCGGCTTCTGCGACAATGCGATCCCGCTGTGCTCCCACAAGCTTGGCTACTCCGGCCTCTACCGCCTCAGGGCGCTCTGTTTCGTCCCGCAGAACGAGGACCGGCTTGCCGAGTGCGGGGGCCTCCTCCTGAATGCCACCACTGTCCGTCAGAATGAGCGTCGAGCGCTTCATCAGCATGATGAGTGCCTGATAATCCGCCGGGGGGACGAGATGCACGCGCTCTAGTTGCCCAAGCTCCGCATAGACAGGCTCACGAATGTTCGGATTGGGATGCACTGGGTAAACAAACTCAACGTCGGAGAAGCGGTCATGGAGGTCCCGGACGGCCGCACAAATCTCCCGAATAGGGGCACCGAAATTCTCCCTTCGATGAGCCGTAACAAGAATCAGGCGCCGCTCCGGACGCGTAGGAAAGTCGCAGGGAAAGTCGCGCCCGGCCACATCAAGCAGGGCATCCACCACAGTATTGCCCGTCACATGCACCGATCGAGCGGGCTTCCCTTCGGTGATGAGATTGTCACGTGCGCGCGACGTCGG
Organism: Microvirga sp. HS2; assembly: GCF_055792805.1. NCBI lineage: Bacteria > Pseudomonadati > Pseudomonadota > Alphaproteobacteria > Hyphomicrobiales > Methylobacteriaceae > Microvirga > Microvirga sp. HS2. The sequence goes on along the minus strand of NZ_JBVVAJ010000004.1, from coordinate 234,148 downwards.
CGCGAAATGGAGCTTGGTGACAAGCCCAGTCACGACCCGGTTGAGTTCCTCTGGGAAAGGGCGCTCAATGTCATGTGTGCGAAGTCCTGCCTCTACGTGTCCAATTGGGATATGACGGTAGAAAGCAGCCAAAGCAGCCACCATGACGGATGTAGTATCGCCCTGGACAAGGATCATATCGAACCTGCCGGTCTCAAGAAGCGGGTCGAGCTTGGCGAAAATCCGGCTGCTCAGGCCCGAAAGCGTTTGGTTCGGAACCATGACCTCTAGGTCATGATCGATCCCGATGTTGAAAAGGGACAAAATCTGATGAACCATCTCGCGATGTTGGCCGGTGCTTACGACGATGGGCTCAGCCCAGCTTTCCTGCTGCAGGGCCTGGATAACCGGAGCCATTTTGATGCACTCTGGCCTTGTCCCAACAAGGCAAAGAATTCGTCTCGTTTTCTGTTGCATCATTATATTACCCAATCAACCCGCAGCTAATGGCTGGGCTCCGATATCATGTCAATCCAGAAATGGGAAACCTCGGATCCCTCTGTGCTTGATTCTCAGGTCTGCCACCACTTCCGTATAGGAAGGTGGAGGCGGGGGTGATGCCAGAACGAGCAGGCGAGGCGGGATGCCATCATGCCAAAGCGGCCGTCGTTGCGCGCCGCGGCAGCCTGTTCCAAGGCAAGGTAAGCGATGAGGCGCCGTCTCACGCGTGGCTCGAGCTGATCGCTGAAGCGCTTCAAGATTCGAGAGCTCGCCTGCTCGACGCTTAGGTACCGTCCGCGGCGACCAATCGAGATCGTCGCTCCGGCAACGGGGGCCACTTCAAGTCGGCCGCCATAGAGCGCGAAGCGCAGGAACCAGTCTAGATCCTCAAGGCGCCGCAGTTCCGGATCGAACGGGCCAACTAGGGCAAAGGCGGCCCGCGGAATGATCACGGTCGAGCCAGGCGAAAACCAGCAGCCGCTAGCGAAGTCTGCGGGATCCGTGCTGGCAATGGGAGTGCGCTGTCGGTTCTTATCGCCCCCTTCTAGCCAGCCGCATGAGATGGCTACAAGATCGCTTTTGCTCTGGTTGAGCAGGCGCATTTGCGATGCCAGTTTCTCAGGTAGCCAGAGGTCATCGGAATCGAGGAAGGCGATCACATCCCCCTTCGCGGCGTCAACACCGGCTTGGCGCGCGGCAGAGGCTCCCCGGTTCGTAGGCAGGGTCAGTATTCTGATACGCGGGTCTTGGGCTGAATAACCAAGGGGACCGAATGGCGGGGTTGACGCATCGTCCACGACGATAATTTCGTCCGGGGGCCGAGTCTGGGTCAAGGCAGAGTTAATTGCTTTGAGCGTCGTCTCGTGGCGGTTGAAAGTGGGAATTACTACGCTCAAAGTCATTGTCATGCTGTATAAACATAGATGTAAAGGCGAAAAGGGAAATATAGCCCTAAAATCAGTTACTATAAGCAATATTTGATTGTCAATAAGCTCGCTTTTAGCGGATCTGAAGGGCTTGAAAGGAATACGGGGCTATCAATACTGGCGTTAAGTGACGCATGAACGTATTGCTCGGATGGCTTAGGGGCGTCCAGACGCCATGTTATTGCGAGTTGTGCTTGGCGCTCCATAATCAGGGAAGCGGTTGTCCGGGGGGCTGTCTGGTGATATCCGTTGTCATGTTGTATCCCGTTTTAACCTGTGCCGAGAGATCGGAGCCTGCGTCCGGACTAAAATTGCCCCGCGATCGGATGGACGATCCGCTGCTGGAGGGGCGTTGAGTGTACTGGTGTCGCTCCGACAGCAATAAAGCGAGCTAAATTCCAGGCTTGGGGTTTTAAGAGGAAGTTTTGCTCTTGGCTCTCTCTGGAGCGGGTTGTTTTAGAAGGCCTGCCAGCTGTTCTGGGAACTGGCGCATAGCAGCAGTCGCGAATGATGGATGAAGTTGAGTTCGATGAGGCGGAGGAGGTTAGTGGAAGGGCACGCTCCACTTCGAAACCCGCCTATAGGAATGCGAAATGGCGGCCCCAGATTGCCAAGCGGTTGTGGGAGAGAACTAGGCTCATCGCCGCTTGGTTCCGAATCACAGTGCTTCCTCAATTTGGATGGCGTGTCCTCGCCAGCATGGTCCTGATTGCCTGCGGCAAGTTGGGGGATGCAGCCAGTTTTATCGTGGGCACTCATATTCTCACGCGATCACTTTCGCACGTCACTGCTTCCTCCAACGAGGTCCAGGGAGGAGTCATTTGGGCGGCAGGTGGGATGGCCGGCATCTTGGCTTTGGCGAGCATTCTGAGTTATTTCGGTCACAAGCTCGCGGCCAAGATCGTTCTGGACTATGAGGACAATTGTTTAGTGAGGGGCTTGGAACTCATACGTCACCACGGGGAAGGAGATCGGAAGCTTTCAAAACACGAGATCGCGAATATCATGAGACAGGCTCCCCGCACGATGTCCCGAAGTCTCCTGTACGTCATCGGTGCGTGTACATCATTCGCGATGATGCTGATCGGCCTAACGACCTGTGCTTTCCTGTTCCCCGGCCTGACGGTGACGATTTTGCTGAGCCTAGTTGTAATCAGCCCTGCTTACATTATGGCCGCTGTTCATAGTACAAATATAGGGCATAGTATTCGCCTTAATACGCCGGGCTATTCTACGCTGGTCAAGAATCTTGAGCGATGGATTTCATCTCGAGATTTCGATCAAGGCAGGGTCGCTCAGGAAATCCAGCAGGATGAGCAGTATACAGCATATCAGAGTGCCTACAGGGCGCGCTTGGCCCTGCCTGCCAGAAATCACTTGCTGAGCAATCTTACCCTTGCCCTCGTGTTGTCCTTGTCTCTCCTCTGGATCTCAAACGAGATCGACTTTAGTCCCGCATCCATCGCGGCCATGGTCTCTTATCTTGTCTCTCTGCGCCTCTTCGCCCACGGCCTCGGCGGCATTTTCCACGGAGTCCAAATCGTCAATACATCGCTGCCTTTCTATCTGCTGTTCCTTGAGCGCGACCCCCGGCTGGTAAAATGAGAGAGGGGAGCCCAAATTGCTATGCCAGCTGAACCATGTTAGGCGGGCCCACTCAGCCTGATGCCATGTCGGTGCGTGCTGCTGGATGTCGGTATTTCAGCCCGCCTGCATGTTGCTGTAGCCGCCTGTAAGCAGGGGACCTGACCGGAATGGAAACTCGGGATGCGCAGAGCGCCATCAGCGGACGAGAGGAGGGTGCGCGGCGGAATTTCCAGTATGCCGCACTCGCAGCATCGGTTGCGGTATCTTTTGTCAGTCTGATCTGGGTGCTGCGCTGGAGCGGCTACGGCGTCGATTTGACGGATGAGAGTTTCTACATTCTCTGGCTGTCGCATCCTGAAATCTACAAGGCCTCGGTGACGCAGTTCGGCTTCGTCTATCATCCCCTGTACCGTCTTGTCGGAGGCAATATTGCCTTGTTAAGGCAGGCGAACGTCCTAATCTTTTTCGCATTAGCATTCGTCTTCGGGGCCATTTTGTTCCAGAGGCTGCTGACTGAGCCATCTGCGCCAAAAGCCGGCTTGGAACCTGCGCGCAGGCTGATCGTCGCGGGCCTGTCGTTTGCCTTTGCCTCCGTTTCTTTCCTTGGTTTCCTTCCTTGGCAGCCGACACCGAGCTACAATACTCTCGGAGGACAAGCGCTCTTACTGGCTGGAATCGGAATACTCCTCGCAACGCGGGACTACTCATGGCGCAGCATCACCGGATGGTGCCTACTTGGGGTAGCCGGATGGCTGAGCTTCATGGCCAAGCCGACATCAGCCGCCGCTTTGGGCCTTGCCGTCACATTTTATCTGCTCGTTGTACGGCAGTTCGAATTTCGCCTGCTTCTGATTGGCGCAGCAACCGCAATTGCCTTTGTACTCGTCTCAGCCTGGATGATCGACGGTTCCGTCATAGGTTTTATTCAGCGCATGATGAGTGGGCTGGAACTCTACAAGAATCTCATGACCGGCCATGGTCGGCAGGGTTTGCTTCGTTTAGGGCAATACGGTCTCACGCGAGAAGATGCCATAGGGTTGGGGATGGTTCTGGCTTTTCTGGTCGGATCTCTTGTTCTCCTTCGAAAACAAATCGGCTCGCGATTTGTTTTCGCCGCCTGCATGCTTGTAGCCGGTGTGGCTATCGCGATTATGATAGGGATCCTCGATTTCATACCCGTCTATAAAGGCTTAGGGGCAAAGATCGTTACTCATAAGAGTCTTGGAACTAAGAGCGTCTCTGTCATTTTGATCGGCGTGCTCTTGTATTACGCCGTAGCCATGGCCAAAGGGTCGTTCGCAGCGCTTAAAGCCTCGAAATGGCCTTTGGTGCTGCTGCTGATAATCTTCCCTTACGTCTATGTCATCGGAACGTCGCTGAATTATTGGTTCACGGCCTTGATGGCGGGCATCTTCTGGGTCGCGGCAGCGTTCTTGCTGCTCGACGCCGCTGCTCCCCTCAGGAAGCACTGGGGATTGGCTCTGCCGGTCCTTGCTGCCTCGCAGCTGCTCATGATCGCCGTGGCGGCGATCGCGATGGAATATCCCTATCGTCAACCGCAGCCCCTGCGTTTGAGCCAAGTGACCGTGCCCTTCGGAGAAGGAGCCGGAGAATTGAGGCTGTCTCAGGGTTTCGCCGATTACGTCCTTACGCTGAGGCATATAGCTCAGGCCAATGGGTTCAAGGAAGGTGATCCAATCCTCGACTTTACAGGGCAGTCACCGGGGGCGGCTGTTGCGCTAGGCGCAAAAGCCGTGGGGCAGCCGTGGCTGCTTGGAGGCTACCGCGGAAGCCGAGACTACGCGGAAGCAATCCTTGCCGGCGTTCCTTGTGATGAGATCGCCCGTGCGTGGATCCTGACCGGATCGGCGAGCAAGCGCGCTTTGTCTTTGGATATTCTGACCCGGTTCGGGATCGACATCGCCCGCGATTATGTAAAAGCCGGGAATGTGATGTCCGAGGATCAGGACCGGCGCCAGGTTTATGAGCAGACCCTCCACAAGCCTTTGCGCTCTGCTGAGGAGGGGCGCTTGGCGTGCGAGGCTAGAGCGCTTTTCGGTGAAGTCGATCCGGTTCGCCGTCAAAAAATGCGTCACACCACAGAGAAGAGCTGATCTCGCCTTGGTGGAAGTAGCTCTAGGCATACTCTTGTCAGAGGGTAGGCAAGAGAGTGAGCTCGGGCTCCTCCGTCATACTTTGTACGCGAGAGCGTTGAGTGCGACGCCTGCGACGATAAGAACTAAGCCTGCAATCTGCATTGGGGATATGGCTTCGCTGAAGAGTGCATGGGCCACCAGTGGAACACAAACAAAACTCAGTGCCATAAACGGGTAAGCAAAACTCAATCCAGCCTTTTCGAGGGCAAGGGCCCAGCAGACGCTCGCCAGGACAGCCGCGCCAAGGCCGGAGAGTACGCCGATGTCCGTGTACATGGCGAACAAATAATCAAGCTTGTTGTGGCCAGCCTTGTCAGAGGCATGGGCTATGGCCCGTGCTTTCATGATCACCTGCCCATAGACGGTAAGAGCAAGAGTACAGGCAATATAGAAGAGCTTTTCCATCTTGAGATCTCTTAAGAGGCATGGCCAGGCTTAATGCATCTGTCTGGCCCGGGCAATATGAACTCCAAGTATTGCAAGACTGGAGAGACAACCGATGCACTCTTGTATTTGACTTGCATTTGATGGCGTTTGGGGTGAGTAATAATATTCATGCGGCATCGTGTTGCACGAATTCGCAGCCGCCGTAGGATTGCCATGGTTACCACTCAGCCTCAACGCTGCCCTGTAGCAGTAATCGCTTCTGTCATAGCTGCGGTATCGACGATCTTCTTAGCAAGTATTTTTGATTGCAACGAACGACGATGGCAGACTGACGATGCTCGGGGCGGTATTGGCATGGCTGCCAGTCCCAAGCTGCATCCGATCTTTTCCCATATCCCTGTCGCGATTGTTGACATGCCCTTTCCAGGGTACGTTTCTTTGAGATGGCCTCAACTCGAGAGAAGGAGAACTCAATCCATTGCTGTTGCGCTGGTAGGTCCTGGATGGGCAACGTATAGCCTTAGCGGGATCTCCGTCCAATCTCGTCCAAGTGGACGCTGGCGATCAAATACCGTTTCATCCGGGCCTCTGTCCTGGACATGGCTATCCAGAAGTTGGGCCACAACTTTAACAAAATATTGTTTCGAGACAGAGGCATCCATATCATCGCGATCCAGCGACCGGTTGAAGATTTCCTGCAGAGGGCGCTATCAAAATTGCCCTGGCTACCGTTTCGTGTTTCAGGTGGCGCCGCGAACGACGATTTTTGCCGAGGTGGGTTAGCTGAGGAGTATCATTGGGGTGCGGACGAATGGCGCCTCATGGAACGAAGGGATCGCAAGTGAGTCAGAAAATCGTTATCTTCGGCGACGGCAATATCGCCGAACTCGCGGACTTTTACTTTACACATGACACTGTGCATGAGGTCGTCGCCTTCACGGTCGACGGGGCGTATCTCAAGCGGGATGAGTTCCGAGGGCGCCCAGTCGTTCCTTTCGAGCGCATTGCGGAGCTCTATCCGCCGGACCACTTCCATCTGTTCGTCGCTATCAGTTATGCAAAACTGAATAGTTTGCGTGCAGAGCGAGTTACAACCGCCAAGGCTAAAGGGTATAGGTTGGGCTCGTATCTAAGTAGTCGCGCCACCGTATTCCCGGGATTTGAACTCGGCGAGAACTGCTTCATCCTCGAAGACAATACGATTCAGCCCTTCGCAAAGGTTGGCTCGAACGTCACTCTTTGGAGCGGAAATCATATCGGTCATCACTCGACGATTGAAGATGATGTCTTCGTTGCTTCGCACGTGGTCGTATCGGGCGGCGTCAAGATCGGCCGTGGCAGCTTTGTCGGCGTGAACGTCACCCTCCGCGACCATGTGACGATCGGTGAGCGCTGTGTCTTAGGAGCTGGCGCTCTTGTTCTCGAAGACCAGCCGGATTTCTCCGTCGTAGCCCCTCGTGGCACCGAGCGGGCGAAGATCCCGAGCACACGCTTGCGCAACCTTTGAGAGGCAGCGATGCCCTGGATACGACTTGGCCTCATCCATGTGCCCGAGGGAGATAAGCCTTGGGCGCGGAGCCATGCCTCATTGCCTGTCCCGGTTCAAACCGAGGCCAACGTGTTTCGAGTTTTCTACAGCTCCAGGGACCAGGACAACCGTTCGTCTATCGATTGGATCGATCTTGATCTGTCTGCAGCTCCGAAAGTGATCGGAAGGGCGTCATCACCGGCGCTCGTGCCTGGGAGTGACGGAACCTTCGACGATAGCGGAATCGGCCTTGGAAGTGTCGTCGCCTGCGAAGACGGTTACCACGTCTACTATATGGGATGGAATTTGGGCGTTCGAGCGCCTTGGCGCAACTCCATAGGCTTGGCAACGGCTGGCGTATCGCTCGATCGCTTCGAACGCTATTCTCCCGGTCCAATCCTCGATCGGTCGCCCGAGGATCCATACACGTTGTCCTATCCGTGGGTCTTGCAGATCGCATCAGGCGATTGGCGCATGTGGTACGGATCGAATCTGAAATGGGGATCCAGCAGCGGCGACATGAGCCATGTCGTGAAGATGGCTCGGTCTCGAGATGGAATTCGTTGGGAAAGGGACGGTGCAACCGTTCTGGGTTTCCGCACGTCTGACGAGTACGCGCTTGCTCGTCCGACAATTGTTCAAGTCGGCTCCTCGTTTCTCATGTGCTTCGCATGCCGTGGCGACCGGTATCGTATTGGAAGCGCTGTCAGTCAGGATGGCGTGAGCTGGACACGAATGGACGAGACGCTTGGTCTCGACCGGGCCGCGACGGGCTGGGACAGCGAGATGACTTGCTATCCCTCCATGTTTTGGTTTCAGGACAAGCTCTGGATGCTTTACAACGGCAATGGGTATGGTGCCACGGGAATTGGCATCGCAGTTTGGGAGGGTGAATTCCCGTTCACCTAGTTTCCAGGTGTCTCACCACCACCGTAAACTCGTACAACCCGTAATCCTGCAGGAGTGCGACTGAGCGGCCGAAGCGATCGAGGCACCACCTCAGCATTCCAGCGGGATCTGCATAGTAGAGGTCTGGCCGCCGGCGATCGGGGTCGCTTGAGAGACTCAAGACATTGAAGGCAAATCCCCGGCGGCTGCTGCGCGCGAGCACCTCGATCGTGTCCTCGACATAGCGGGCCCATTCATCCCGAGCGACGTCGCCCTTGACGTTGAAGACGCCGCTTGCAACCGCAAAATCGGCTGCCTCATTGGGTGACGCGCCTACCCTCCAAGCAATGGCAGAGTCTTCCCCATGGAGACGCGTTGCTTCCTCAATCATGCTGGCGGCGATGTCATAGCCCACGAAAGGCCCGTGATGTCCTGCTTGGCGGAGGAAGCGCAGGAAGTCGCCGAAGCCGCAGCCCAGATCCAGGACGGACGCCGCCGGATCGTCGATCAGGCGCAGAAATTGACGGTGACGGAGTTCGTGGGATTCGACGCCGTTCCAGTCCACGCCTCGCGGAGTGGCGCCGTGGTCCGCTAGCCGAGCGGCATAGTAGGTCGCCACCTTATTCAGAATGGTAGCGCGTAAAGCGTCATTCATCGTCAGCTCCTGGCTCAGCTCCTGGCTCAGCTCCTGGCTTCGCGGCGGAAGTCGAGGGCGGAGGGAGACGTCTGATGGTAACTTGTGTCCTCTCTGCGGTGGATCCTGCGCACGACAGTGTAGGGACGGCGCTTCGTCTCGGAAAGAATGTTCGCAATGTAAATACCGAGGATTCCCAGAATGAGGGTCGTTAGGCCGCCGAAGAACCAGACCGACACGATTAGCGACGTCCATCCCCCAACGCCTATGCCGGATAGCAGGTAACGGGCCACGTAATAGAGGATCGTGACGATTGATAGCCCCCACACCAAAATCCCGGTGTACAGGACATAGTATAGAAGCTTCGTCGAGGTTGTCGTTACGTGCTTGATGCCCATCTCCAGACGACGGCCTAGAGAATAGGTCGTCGGAGAAAGGGAGTGTTTCCGGATTTTCTGGGCGACCTGCTTGAACCCTGAGATCTCCCAAAGATGAGCGATCAAGAACTCGCGGTCGCGATGCCTGACGAGCGAACGCACATATTCACGCTTCATCAGGCGCGCAGTCACGACGTTCTTCGGCAGCGTCTGGTCGCTAAGCGCTTCAACGACGGAGAAGAACAATGCGCCGGTCACACGCTCCACTACGCCTCCCCGGCGCGCCTCCTGGACACCGTAGACTACATCGCATTCCGTCTCGCGCATAGTCTCGTGAAATTGCAGCAGGAGCTCCGGCTCCTCTTCAAGATCGCAGTCAATCAGGAAAACGAGGTCTCCACGAGCATGGGAGAGACCTGTCATCATGGCTTTGTGGTGGCCGAAATTACGGGCGAGATCAACGAGCACAACCCGGGGATCGCGCTCGTGCATGCGCAGAGCTCGTTCGCGGGAATCGTCGGGCGACCCATCGTTCACAAGCACGATCTCGATGTCGTCCGAGATCTGTTCCGCCGCAGACAATGCGCGCCGATAGAAATCATCTAGGGTGCTGGCCGACCTGTATAAGGTCGAGACGATCGACAGTTTCACAGCAATGACCTTTCAAGGAAATGCTTGGCCTCCGGCCCTGTATTCAGGAGCAGGTCGACGATCGAGAGTGATGGATCGAAGGTTCCCCAGAGCTGCAGGTATTCCTTGTATCCGCTGTAATCCATCCAGCCGACCTCTATCCCATGCCGGGCGAAAAGGTCGACATCGAGATAGCTCTTCGCGGCTGGGCCGCTCAGGTAGTAGGACGCTCCGCAGGCGAGGCACAGCTCGAGGAGACGTTCGGTCGGTTCCATGCGGCGCAACGCTTCGCGGTCAAGAACCTCGCTGCAGCGCTGGATCGGTACCGTGATGTCGAGACGCTGGCAGAGTGCTCGGAGAAGCCGCTCATTGACCTGAGTGAGGAGGGGCTCCTCCGAGACGTCTTCGAGTAACGAGAAGAGCCAGGGTGAAACGGTGCTGAAATGGGCCGCACGTCGATAGGCGAGTTCAAGTGAACGGATATGGGCTGCAGCCCAGGTTCGGTCCGAAATCTGCGTCTCGTCGATGGCCTGATTGTAGCGCCCCTTCACCTCGACAGGAATCGTGAGCCACACAGGGCCACCAGGTGTCTTGATTTTGTTGCGGTTGCGCCAGTCCCGACGCGTGTACTGCACGCTTTCCAGCAGAACCACTTCATCGACCGAGCGGAGCATGTCGAAGTAGCCCCGCCAAGGAATGTAGTTCGATTGCGTGATGACAACTGACTTTCCCACGGCACTTCCTTAATGGGCGAGGTGGACCGTGACGCGCTCGATGACCCGGTCCACTCCTTCCAGGGGCATTCCTGCATAGAGCGGTAATCTGATCAGACGCGCGCTCGTATCATCGGTGACGTCCAGATTTCCGTGAGCGCGCGCATAGCGCCGGCCTGCCGGTGCAGAATGAAGTGGGATATAGTGGAAGGGGGCCCAGATCTCCTCTTCACGAAGCTGGCCGACCAACCGGTTTCGTACCTCCTCGTCATGGACGAGCAGGTAATAGAGATGGCCATTATGCGTGCAATGCTCGGGAACCGTGGGGCGGCGGACGATCTCAGCAGCTTCGAGAGCTGCAAATCCGGCGTGGTAGCGCTCCCACACGGCTAGTCGCTGGGCATTGAAGTGTTCGATCTGCTCCAGCTGGGCGAGGAGGACTGCGGCCGTCAGTTCGCTCGGGAGAAACGATGAGCCGCAATCCACCCAGGTGTATTTGTCGACGGCTCCGAGCTTGAAGGCTCGCCTGTTGGTGCCCTTTTCCCAGATGACGAAAGCTCGCTCCGAGAAGTCAGGGTTATTGATCGTCAGGGCGCCGCCCTCTCCGGACATCGCGTTCTTGGTCTCATGGAAGCTGAAGCAGGCAAGGTCACCCAACGCCCCGGCTGGATGCCCGCGATAGGTGGAGAGGAGGGCCTGAGCGGCGTCTTCGATCACGAGGAGATTATGGCGGCGCGCAATTTCCAGGATGGGATCCATCTCCGCGCAGACGCCCGCATAATGAACCACGCAGATGGCCTTGGTCCTCGGCGTGATGGCGGCCTCGATCTTCGTCTCGTCAATGTTGAGCGTGTCGGGTCGGATATCGACGAAAACGGGGACGCCATGCCGCAGCACAACGGCATTGGCCGTCGAGACGAAGGTGAACGACGGCATGATGACCTCGTCGCCTGGGCCGACATCCGCCAGAATGGCCGTCATCTCCAAAGCTGCCGTGCAGGACTGGGTGAGGAGGGTGTCGACACAGCCGAGACGCTCCCTGAGCCAGGACTGGCTCCGCTCCGTAAAGCTCCCGTTCCCGGAGAATTCCCGACGCTCGAAAACCTCTGCCAGATATTCGAATTCTCGGCCGGCAACCGAAGGTTGATTGAAGGGGATGCGTTTCATAGCCGAACAGGAAATGTGTGCTGAAAGGTGGGCCAGCATTAATGGACAAAGCATAGTATTACAACAGCGCCGCGTACCATGGCTGTGGCTCAGGAGAAAATGGGTCCTCCGCCTTTCGCCGCATATCTCATAAGGATATAGCGTTTTATAACGCTCGGGGCTGGTTGGCTCCTGGTCGATTGTGGCGAGGCATGGAGGGAGAAAGCGGCATGAGCCATGGCCGAAACCGCATACTGCCCGTCATCCTCTGCGGCGGCTCCGGTACGCGGCTCTGGCCTGCCTCCAGGGATGGCAGGCCGAAGCAATTCATCGAGGTGCTCGGCAGGCACTCCACTTTTCAAGCCGCAGTCCAGCGCGTGGTTGATCCCGATATCTTTCTCCGCCCCGCCGTCATCGCCGGCAATGACATGCGCTTCACGGTGGCGGAGCAGCTGGCGCAGATCGGCGTGAACGCCGACATCATTCTCGAGCCGGTCGGGCGGGACACGGCTGCCGCCGTTGCCGTCGCGGCCTGCCATGCGGCTCGCCGTGATCTTGAAACCGTCGTCCTCGTCGCCGCCGCCGACCACGTGGTCGGCGACGCGGAGGCGTTCGCCGCCTCCTGCCGGGCGGCGCTCGAACCGGCCCGCCGGGGGCATGTCATGACCCTGGGCGTGGTGCCGCGATATCCCGCCACCGGCTACGGCTACATTCTGCCCGGCGAGCCCATCGAGGGCACCGATGCACGGGGGGTCGACCGCTTCGTCGAGAAGCCGGATGCCGTCACGGCGCAGCGCCATATCGACCAGGGCTTTCTCTGGAACAGCGGCAACTTTCTGTTCCGCGCCGATGTGATGATCGCGGAAATGGAGCGCTACAGGCCGGAGGTTCTGTCCGCCGCCAGAAAGGCCCTCGAAGCCGCCATCGTCGACAGCGATTTCATCCGTCTCGGCGAGGAGGCGTTCAGGCGCGCACCGAGGATCTCGATCGATGACGCCGTCATGGAGCGCACCGAGCGGGCAGGGGTCCTGCCCGTCTCGTTTCCCTGGTCCGACATCGGCTCCTGGGCCGCTCTGTGGGAGGCCTCGCCGCGCGACGAGGCCGGCAATGCGCTTCGCGGCCCTGTGGAAGTGGTTGAGACGCGCGGCAGCCTCGTTCACAGCGATGGCGTTTTCACCGCCGTCGTCGGCCTGGAGGATGTCGTCGTCGTCGCCAAGCCCGATGCGGTGCTGGTGACCTCACGCAGCCACTGCGACCTTGTGAAGAGCCTCGTGGTCTCGATGCGCGCGAAACAGAGCCCCGAGGCCAGCTAGCAGGCCTGCGGGGAATGTCCTTGGGGTTGGCGCTAGCGCGTCGACCACGGTCCGCGGCTCCAGGTCAAGCGCCTCATGGTGAGGCCGAGTGGGGGCCTGTCCCTTCAGAAGCATCACCACCGGTCCGAGCATTGGGGTGGTGAAGGGCACTGCCGATGTGACGGTGAACGGAAGCACGGGGCTCCTGCGCAAGAGCGAGTCCATCCATATCCCGGTCGGCGCCGTGCCCCGTTTCGCCCGTCCGGGGCGCGCCGAACGGGTCGTCAAGGCGTGCTCGGCGGATCGAGAGCGATCTCCATCTCGAAGTCGCGGCTCCCCCCCGGCGGGATCATGACGATCCCGGGCTTGCCCGTCAGCTCCCCTTCGAACCCGACGGGGTCGGCATAGCCCTGCCACGGCTCGATGCAGACATAGCCGGCGCCAGGCTTCGTCCAGATGCCGAGATGCGGCATGCCGGGGAACGACACCGTGAGGGAGCGGCGGCCCGGGACGCCGTAGCGCACCCTGCGGCTCGACAGCGTGCTCCAAACCAGCGCGCCGTCCAGAAACAGATCGTCGCGCAGGGGCAGGCGCTCGCCTTCGACAGGCGTCGGGCGCGATGCGTCTCCGATCAATCCATCCGACAGCCTGTGCAAGGAGGCGGTTTCCGCCGTCTCGAAGCGGATCTCGTGCGCCGTCCTGTCGCCGCCATAGGGCAGGGGCCAGCGCAGCGCCGGGTGGTAGCCGAACGAAACCGGCAGGGCGCGATCGCCCGTGTTGAACACCGAGGCCACGAAGACCAGAGTGGCCCCGTTGAGCCGGTAGGTCATGTCGAACCGGAAATCGAAGGGGAACTGCTCGCGCGTGGCGTCGCTCGCGTCCAGGCGGAGGCGGCAGGCTTCCTCCGAGGCATCGACAATCTCGAACAGAGAGGCGCGGGCGAACCCATGCTGCCTCATGGAATAGGCTTGCCCACCGATCAGCACCTGGTCGTCGCGCAAACGGCCGACGATGGGAAAGAGGAGAGGGGAGCGCCCCGTCCAGAACGCCGGATCGCCATCCCACAGCAAGTCCCGGCCCTCTTCGTCGCACAGGCGGATCAGCTCCGCGCCTTGCGAGGCGATCTGGGCCTTGAGGTGGCTGTTGGACAATGTGACCGTCATCGCGCGCTCCTGAGGGACTGATGGCTCCATCGTGTCCGACGGTTCTCAGACACTCAACACGATTCGACAATCGGCACGCCGTTCGTGGCGATCTTTTGCCGCCCTGGCGAGTTGTGTTTCCTCTGGGAACCGAAGAAGGAATTGCGGCTGTATGGCGGCCAGCGGAGATATTCTCGATTGTCTGATCGTGGGCGGCGGCCCGGCAGGGCTGACCACCGGGCTCTATCTTGCGCGGTTCAAGCGCCGCTTCCTGATCATCGACAGCGGCAGGCCCCGGGCAGCCTGGATTCCAACCAGCCACAACATTCCCATGTTCGCGGACGGCATCTCGGGCAACGAGCTCCTCGCCCGCGCGCGGGCCAATCTCGATCAATACGGTCAATGCATCCGCGGCGGCCGGGTGACCGGCCTGCGCCAGCAGCCGGACTGCTTCATCGCCCTCATCGAGGATGACGATGGCGGCACCGGCCAGATCTCGGCCAAACGCGTGGTTCTCGCCACGGGCGCCGTGGATATCGAGCCCGACCTTCCGGACGTGCCCAACGCCGTGCAGCGCGGATTGGTGCGCTACTGCCCCATCTGCGACGGCTACGAGTCCCGGGACCGCAAGATCGCGGTGATCGCGTATGGCTCCCATGGGCTGGGCGAGGCCGTCTTCATCGCCCGCACCTATTCCCGCGACGTTACCCTGCTGACGTTGGGGCAGACGCTTGAACTCACGCCCGACCAGCGGGGGCGTCTCGACGAGCACGGCATCAAGGTCGTCGAGGATCCCGTGGAATCCCTCGACATGGAGAAAGACTGCATCTCCGCGCTCCATGTCGGCGGGAAGGAGCACCGCTTCGACGTGCTCTATTCCGCGCTAGGCCTCAAATACCGGTCGGATCTCGCGATCTCCCTCGGGGCCGAGCACGACAAGTCGGGCAGCCTGCTCGTCGACGAGCACTGCCAGACGAGCATCAAGGGCCTCTATGCGGCGGGCGACATCGTCCGCGGCCTCGATCAGATCGTGGTGGGCATGAGCCATGCCGCCCATGCCGCCACGCATATCCACAACCATTGCGATCTCCCGACCGAGGATGAGCCGGGAGGCGCGTAAAGCCTGACAGGCAAGACCCCTCTCAGGCGAGAGCCTTCACGAGAAGAGGAAGGCTCACGTCCATGCGGTAATCCACGGAGGAATGGTTGTCGGGAAACTCCTCGTACACATGGGCGATGCCCGCCGCCTCGAGCTTGCGGTGCAATTGGCGTGATCCATAGACCATGTTGTACTGATCCGCGTCCCCGCAATCGATGTAGAAGGCTTTCAACTTGCGCAGGTTCTCCTGGCAGGCCTTGTCGTCGGCCATGCGCAGAGGATCCCAGCGCAGCCAGTTGGCCCAGCGTTCCTCGATGACCTCGCAGGTCTGGAGATCGACGGGCAGCCGGATGCCGCAGAACTGGGTCGGGTCGGGATCGAAGCTCGCAGCCTGGGCGAGGATCATCAGCACGTGCCAGTCCTGGTCCTTGGCCTTCGGTCCCTGTGCGAACTTGTTCAGGAAGGTTTCAATGGACATGCCGTGTCCCGCAAGGTGACGCAACGCGCCCGCGAACTCGCCGAGATGATAGAGATATTCGAAACCCACATCACCCGAGTGAGAGGCCGCCGCCGCCCAGACCGAGCCGCCGTGGCGCAGGGCGTGGATGAGCGAGCCGTACCCGCCCGAGCTCTTGCCGAACACGCCCCGGCGTCCGTCGCCGCCGCAGCCGAAACGCTCCTCCACGAAGGGCAGCATCTCGCGGATGAGAAAGGTCTCCCACGGTCCCATCGCGGCGCTGTCGACGTATTGATTGCCGCCCAGGCGCGTGAAGCAGTCGGGAAAGGCCACGGCGACGGGGGGCATCGCACCCGTGCCGATCAGGCGGTCGAGCCGCTCCGGAACGTTCTCGCCGTAATTCTTCCAGTTGGTGTGCACGGGTCCGCCGGCCGTATAGCCCACGAGATCGACGAGGAGCGGCAGGCCCCGCCCGTCATGGCCCGCCGGCACATAGACGTCGATCCGCCTCCGGGCGGGATCGCCGAGAAGGTTTCCCTTCAGGCACTCGCTGTCGATCCGGAGACTGTGCACCACGCCTTCCGGCACGTTATGATCCTTGCGCATCCTTGGTCCTCATCGCTCATGAGCGGACATGATGTGTCCCCTGAACGGGCACATGTCCATGAATCGGGCTCTTGCAGCAGTTAATAAGTCTATTCGGCCGCTAGCCTTTTCTCCTTTCCTGGCACTAGGGTGCCGCCTCAAGCGTCATTGTCTGGGGGAATAACATATGACCGATCGTTTCCTGCCTAAATGGACCTTGAAAACCGAAGGGGCCATCATGCCCGATGAGAGGCTGCCGACGGGCCAGATGGTCGTCGTAGGCCTTCAGCACGTGGTCGCCATGTTCGGCTCCACGGTGCTGGCTCCTATCCTGATGGGCTTCGACCCGAACGTCTCCATCCTGTTCTCCGGCCTCGCCACTCTCATCTTCTTCTTCGTGGTCGGCGGCCGGGTGCCGAGCTATCTCGGCTCGAGCTTCGCCTTCATCGGCCCCGTTCTCGTGGCCACGGGCGCGACCGTCGGCAGCCCGAACCCGAACCTCCCGCTCGCGCTCGGCGGCATCATCGCGGCCGGCGCGGTCTATTTCATCATCGGCCTGATCGTGCAGCTCGCGGGGCACCGCTGGATCGAGCGGCTCATGCCGCCGGTCGTCACTGGCGCGATCGTTGCCGCCATCGGCCTCGTGCTGGCGCCCGTCGCCATCAACAGCGCGTCGGGCGTGACGCCCGACAATGCGAACGGCTCGGACTTCGCGCGCTGGATCGCGCTCGCCACGGCCCTGTCCGTGGGGCTCGTCGCCGTCTATGCGCCGGGCATGTCGCGGCGCCTGCCGGTGCTCCTCGGCGGCGCCATCGGGTACCTGATCTACTTCATCTTCGCGAACCTGCTGGGCTACGGAACGCCCATCGACTTCGCGAAGATCGGGCAGGCGGCCTGGTTCGGCCTTCCCACGTTCCAGAGCCCCGTCTTCGACATGAGGGCCATGAGCCTGATCGCGCCCGTCGCCGTCATCCTCGTGGCCGAGAACCTCGGTCACATCAAGGCTATCGGCGCCATGACGGGCCGCAGCCTCGATCCCTATCTCGGACGCGCCTTCATGGGCGACGGTCTGGCCACGATGCTCTCGGGCGCCGCGGGCGGCACCGGCATGACGACCTATGCGGAGAACATGGGCGTGATGGCCGTGACCCGGATCTACTCGACCCTGGTCTTCATCATCGCCGCGGGCTTCGCCCTGCTGCTCGGCTTGTCGCCGAAGTTCGGCGCCTTCATCGCGACCATTCCGGGGCCGGTCCTCGGCGGTCTCTCGATCGTCGTGTTCGGCCTGATCGCGGCGACCGCCGGCCGCATCTGGGTGGAGAACCGGGTCGACTTCTCG
Source organism: Microvirga sp. HS2 (assembly GCF_055792805.1). NCBI lineage: Bacteria > Pseudomonadati > Pseudomonadota > Alphaproteobacteria > Hyphomicrobiales > Methylobacteriaceae > Microvirga > Microvirga sp. HS2. The sequence continues at coordinate 216,782 of NZ_JBVVAJ010000004.1, read as the reverse complement.
AACCCGCGCAATCTCATCACCGTCGCGACCGCCCTGATCCTGGGCGCAGGCAACTTCAAGCTGAATGTCGGGGGCTTCACGCTCGACGGCATCGGCACCGCGACCTTCGGAGCGATCATCCTCTATCACCTCCTGAACATGATGCCGGCTCGCGCCGCCGACACGGCACGCGTTTAATTCGCGCACAGGAACACGCCTGAAGGAGCCCGCGTTGAGCCTCGACGCGGGCTTCTCCTTTTTTGACAATGACCAGACGAGGGCCCGCATCGTTCTTTCCAAACAGGGATGATGCCATGAGCTCCGGACAACAGCAGACGCTTCCTCCGCAGGTGCAGGACCAGCAGCCCGGTCACGAGACCGAAATGAATCCGAGGCCCGATTACGAGCCGCGCTATCCGGGCAGCGGCCGTCTCCAGGGCAAGACGGCTCTGATCACCGGCGGCGACAGCGGCATCGGACGCGCGGTGGCCGTTCTCTTCGCGCGGGAGGGGGCCGACGTCGCCATCGTTTACCTGAACGAGACCGAGGATGCGCGCGCCACGAAGCAACTCGTGGAACGAGAAGGGCGAACCTGTCTCACCATCGCGGGCGATGTGGGCGATCCGGGCTTCTGCCGCTCCGCAATGGACCAGACGATCCAGCGCTTCGGCAAGCTCGACGTGCTCGTGAACAACGCGGCCGAGCAGCATCCCAAATCCGAGATCTCCGAGATCAGTCCCGAGCAGATCGACCGCACCTTCCGGACGAACATCTTCGGCTACTTCTATATGGTCCAGGCGGCGATGCCGCACCTGAAGAAGGGCGCGGCCATCATCAACACGGCCTCGGTCACGGCCTATCGCGGCAGCTCGGAGCTTCTGGACTACAGCGCCACGAAGGGAGCCATCGTCGCCTTCACGCGCTCGCTCGCGCAAAAGCTCGCGGAAGAGGGCATCCGCGTGAACGGCGTTGCGCCCGGTCCCATCTGGACGCCCCTGATCCCCTCCACCTTCCCGGTCGAGAAGGTGACGAGCTTCGGAGCCAATACGCCGCTGAAACGGCCGGGGCAGCCGAACGAGGTCGCGCCTTCGTACCTGTTCCTCGCCTGCGAGGATGCCTCCTACATCACTGGTTCGATCCTGCATCCCAACGGCGGCGATCCCACGGAGTCCTGATCACGAAAAAGGCGGCTCGGAGAGCCGCCTTTTCATGCCGAAATCGATGCCGCACGCTCATCGGCGGCGGCGCACACGCACGGGAACCGGAGCGGGAGCCTGCTGCACCGTCAGAGCAAAGAAGAGAAGCACGGCGGACAGCGATGCTCCGATCAGGAAGGCCGCTTCTGCAATTTCAGCCTGCGACGCAAGGCCCGTGACGCCCGCGAGCAAAGTAAGAACGATGAAAAGAATGCAACCGCGAAGGGCAACGGAACGAGTCATCGACATATCTCCCAAGTCTTCTGAAAAACGTGCCTGAAGGGAGCCCGGTTCCATCATCGTTGAAAGGCTGGAGAATACTTATGCCGAGCTTCTCGACATCCTCATCGGCTCTCTCTTCAGCGGAACTTAACGGTTGCGCTTGGCGTTGGTTGAGGGTCATCGGCTGAGAGCTGATCTTAAAATTTAGCGAGGTAACACCATGCTCGGTTGGGCTGTCACTTTTCTCATCATCGCGCTGGTCGCGGCTCTGTTCGGTTTCGGCGGCATCGCCGGCACCGCCGTCGAAATCGCAAAGCTGATCTTCTTCGTTGCGATCGTGCTGTTCGCTATTTCGGCTGTCATCGGTCTTCTGCGCGGACGAAGCCCCATGTAGGGCGTCACGCGGCGCTTCATGCGACGAGACTTTCCGTATCGAGGAAAACGCCGCCTTCCGGGGCGGCGTTTTTCTTGGAATGACGCTGGTCTGCGGTCAGCCCTGGAGTGCCGCGCGGGTCATGCTGTCGGGGCCCAGGTCGTCCATATCGTCCACGTTCAAAATCGCGGCGAGGCGCAGGCGGGCGCGATTCACGCGGCTCTTGATGGTGCCGACGGCACACCCGCAGATGCTGGCGGCTTCCTCATAGGAAAAACCCGAGGCCCCGACGAGCAGCAGGGCTTCGCGCTGGTCGGAGGGGAGTTGGGCAAGAGCGGTGCGGAAATCCTCGAAATCGAGATGCGATCCCTGCTCGGGCTGAATCTTCAGGCGTCCGGCATAGGAGCCGTCCGGGTCTTCGACCTCGCGCCGGCGTTTGCGGTATTCGGAATGAAACAGATTGCGAAGAATGGTGAAGAGCCAGGCATTCAGATTGGTGCCCCGCTCGAAGCGGTGAAGGTTGGCGAGCGCCCGCAGCAGCGTGTCCTGAACGAGGTCGTCCGCCCTGTCGACCTGACCTGAAAGAGAGATGGCAAAAGCACGCAGACTGGGGACAGCGGCGAGCAGAGCCTCTCGTAGGTCAGGCTCGGCGGACACTGCTATCCCTCCCTCTTCTTGTCGAGTTGATCGAGCAGGTCCCTGAACCGGTCCGGGACCGGCTGTTGCATCAATTCGTCGTACATGGCGCGCAATTGGTCGCCGATTCTTTTCTGGCTGCTGCTGTCCAGTTTTGCATTGGTCCCAAGCTTGTCACTCGGAGGTGTGCTCGGGAGCGCCCGAGCCAGCTTGTTCCCCTTGTCGCTTGTCATCTGATTCCCCTTGCCATCCCGCATTTTATTCAGGGGTGGCCAACCTTGGCAGTAGCTCTATACTCATTTTCGAGCAATAACGCCTGTTGTTGAATACAGTTCCAGAAATGGAACTTTTCCAGCTTTGCCACGTTGGAAGTGCCATCGGTACAACGAGTCAAAAGCACATATAAGGGGAAGCGAATGTCGACAGCGCAGCTTGTCGTCCAGCACTTACCGTATCTTCGCCGTTATGCACGCGCCCTCACCGGCAGCCAGATGGCTGGCGACGCCTATGTGGCCGCGACCCTTGAGACGCTTGTGAGCGAGCCCGAGACCATCGGCCCCTCCGGTAACGTCAAGGTGGAGCTCTTTCAAGTCTTCACGCGAATCTGGAACTCGCTGTCGGTGAACGGCCGCAGCGAACAGATCCAGCGCGATCTGCCGGCGGAAGTCCGCCTGGGCCAGATCACGCCTCTGCCTCGTCAGGCGTTCCTCCTGTCCTGCCTCGAAGGCTTCGGAGAGGAAGAGGTCGGCCAGATTCTCGATGTGGACACGAAGACGGTCCGCGAACTCGTCGACGAAGCCGGCCGCGAGCTGGCAGCCGACATGGCGACTGACATTCTCATCATCGAGGACGAGCCGCTGATCGCCATGGACCTCGAAGCGCTCGTGGAAGGTCTGGGCCACAACGTCACGGGCGTCGCACGGACCCGCACCGAGGCGGTCAAGCTCGCCTCCACGAAGCAGCCGGGCCTGATCCTCGCCGATATCCAGCTCGCCGACGGCAGCTCGGGTCTCGACGCGGTCAACGATCTTCTGAAATCGTTCGAGGTGCCGGTGATCTTCATCACCGCCTATCCGGAGCGATTCCTGACCGGCGAGCGGCCCGAACCGGCCTTCCTGATCGCCAAGCCCTTCCAGCCGGCCAATGTGTCGGCCGTGATCAGCCAGGCCCTGTTCTTCCAGCAGAGCGCCAGGCGCCGCGAGCCTCGCGCCGCGACGGCCTGATCGCACTCTCAGGGATTGCAAGTAATGGCCCGGCTTCAAAGCCGGGCTTTTCTTTTGTCATACTGTAATCGGGACAAAAAAAGACGGGCGTCGAAGCCCGTCTAAAAGGTGCCGGCCAATGCACAAGGGGAATGCGGGGAGGACCAGGAGGCCGGTGCTTTAAGAACGCTCCTTGGAAAATAAAGGTTCCAGCTTTTTTCTTGCATTGTGCTCGCAAAGTTGTTCCGGAACATCAAAGTTAAGGTCGCGTTGTTTTCTCGAATGGTTGAGCTCAGCAGCAGGGAGACACGAATGCTCCTCACCGTTACGAGATTAGGCGTCCTGGCCGGCGCTGCCGTGCTGGCCGGCGGCATCGCGTTCGCGGATTCCGGAATCGGGGTTCTCAGATCGTCCTTGCTGAAGACGGCGCTGTTCGAGGAGCAGGCTGCCCCCAAGGGCGACAGGCTGGCGACGGTCCGCCCCGCGGACGGCGGGGTCAATGTCTCGATCGTGGAAATCGTCGGCCTCACTCATGCCACCGTGATCCTCCGCGGCGACAACGGCGAGGTTCTCTATCGATCGGATCCGCGCTCGGGCATCACCACCATCTCGAAGGACACGGATCTGCCCGCCCTGACGATGAAGGAGGAGCTGCAGGCTCCGTCCGTCGAGAATCCGCCCGTAGCGCGCGAAGGCAACGACGGGACCCGGAAGCCGAAGCAGAAGACGCCCGTCGGCTGCATGGGCGACGTGAGCCCTCTCGCCAAGGCCAGCGCCAACAGGATGCCGAGCCTCTGTCTGGCCTCTCTGGAGCAGCCTCTGTCCTGAAATCGCTCACCCCTCATGAGCGCGCTTCGAACGCCACCTTTCATGAAGAATGAAAACAAAAGTTTCGGAGGCGCATGATATGTCGGGCGGTCATTTGGATATGATCAAGTATTCAAGATCCAATCCGGAAATTATTGTCCGATAACAGGATTTTGAATACCGGCATATTTGGAACGGCTGCTGAGGCATGGCGTTTTGCCTCTGCGCATTCGGCGCATATCGCGATTCAATGGACATTCAGGAGAACATCACGATGCTGAAGAAGCATATGGCAGCTTGCCTTGTCGTGACAGCTTTCGCGGCTGCGCCCGCCTTCGCCCAGACCTCGCCCTCCGCTCCGACCGATCGTCCTACCGCGTCCGGTTCCGGCTCGGCGACCTCGGGCTCCCCGGCGATGCAGCCCGGCGTAGCCGGCTCCTCGTCCACGACCGCTCCTTCGGCGGCACCGTCGTCCGCGGGGTCGGCGGCGATGAACCAGAGCGGTTCGCAGGGACAGTTCATGACCCGGATGGACGCGAACCAGGTGATGGCGTCCGACCTGATCGGAACCCGCGTCGTCAGCACGAACAACGAGTCGATCGGCGACATCAATGATGTGGTCATGGACCGCGGCGGTCAGGTGATGGCGGTCGTCGTGGGCGTCGGCGGCTTCCTCGGCATTGGCGAGAAGAACGTGGCCGTCCCGTTCAATTCCCTGGAATTCGCCGACAGCCGGCAGGCGAACGCCATGGACAACGCCGGCGGCAACGTGTCGACCACCGGCTCGACCGCCTCGGGCATTGCGGCGGGCGGCTCGTCGAACTCGAACATGGCGACGAACAACGCCACGGCGGGGAGCGGCAAGGCGGCTTCGTCGAACGAGCCGGATCGCGTGATCCTGCGCATGACGAAGGCCGAACTTCAGGCCGCTCCGGCCTTCAAGGCCAACGCGGACAACGACGCGAACCGCTCGACTACCGGCTCGACCGGCGCGGGCGGCAATACGACCCAGCAGTGATGGTGACCGGCCCCGGCCGGTTCAGGGCGCCCCGGTCGTTCCGGGGCGCCTTTTCCGTTTGGCCCGGAGGCAAAACAGAAAAGGCGCAGCCACCGAGGTGACTGCGCCTTGAAAGGTGCCAGTTCGAGGGGGCATTCGAACCGGTTGCCTCGACAACGCTCCGCCCCGAGGAAGGTTCCAGGGCTTTTCGCAAAAAAACTCGCGGTGGCTCGGATGGGAAGTTTCGGATGCAAGGAACCCGGCCGTTTCGGGCACGTTGCCCCGCCGAGAGAATGCGGAGACCCCGATGACTGCGACCAACGAACTGGATGCGGCTTTGTGCCAGGAAGAGCTTCCCGACGAGTTCTCCCGGCTCGCTTCGAGTTCCTCCCCCCGTGAGAAGCCGAGCGTCGCCTGGATGCTGAGCGGGATCGTGCAGGATTGCCAGCAGGACGAGGTGACGTGCCCTCTCATGCTCCGTCGGCACCTGGTCGTGCCGGCCTGGTCCCGGAGGATCGCTCCCGGCATTCAGCACCGGCCCTAGAGAACGCATTGCTTCAGGCTCGTTTGTTTAATGAATGAAACACACGCGAAACCGTTCGGGCTCGATCCCGTTGCCGTTCTCTTTCACCCCACCGCAGTGCCGGTGATCGACGTCTTCCGATCCATCGACAGTTTGGACGATCAATACGACCTCACGCTTCTCGATGGTCCCGAGCGAGCGCTCGCCGCCTATGTGCGGCCGGGTGTCGCCAAGGGCATCGTCTCGGATGCGCTGTTGCTGGCTTTTGCGCTGAGCCGGCAGCGGGCGCGGGCCTTCGATCATCGCCCGCTCCACTCGCGATCCGGCAGTCGTGATGAATACGGCCTTCTGGCTCTGATCGGAGCCTCGCGTCGGCCCGGTTTCGAAGAAGTCGCCCGCGAGGCGTCGACCTTTCTCAAGGTCGCGCCCCTGGACCTCCTGTCTGCCTTGGCCGGAGAGCTCGCGCGGCAAATCGATCTGGGGTCCATCGTCTTCCCGATGCCGAGCTTGGGCGAATTCAGAGCCGTGATCGGGGTCGAGGCGAGGGGACGGGACATCCTCGTCGAGACCTTCGGCAAGCCGGAGCGGCATTTGGGCCTTTGATGTTTCGTGCTTCCGAGCGACGAAAAACAAAGGGGCCGCTCAGCGGCCCCTTTTCATGTTCGGGCTTGCCTTTCCTATTCCTGCGTACCGCGGGTATTGCCCGAAGCCTGGCCACCCTTGCGGCCTGCCTCGGAAGCAAGCTCACGGTCCTGCGAGAAGGAACGCTTCTCGGCGGGAACGCTTTTTCCGCCTTTACTTGCGATTTCACGCTGCCGGTCTGAATCCATGGACGCGAAACCGCGCTTCGAAGTCGAACCACTTGGCGCCATCTTATGCCTCCTTGACCAATGATGTTCGTGGTTGAACAACCGTTCGCTAATTCGATGGTTCCGGAGGGAAAGCCGGAACCTTTGCAAAAAATTTTTATGAAAAAAAGCAAAGTAGATGAAGAACGTTTTCCGATTTGATTGCTACGCTTAAATAATGGCAATACTCTGTTGTTTGTACCTTTGTAGGTGGGGGGTGCGACAAGTTGGAAAAGCATAGAAGATTAACAATTCTATTTAAGAAGTTAACGCGATTACCGCGTTAGTATTTGATTCTAAGGGCTCTAGAATGCCGTCCCATAAGATCCTCCATTGTCGAATGGTCCGCGAGATCAGATCCGATGCAGCCGCAATATTCTGCGAACGGTCGCGGGCGACTATGTGCGGGCCGATTTGACTCTAAGATTTCACTCCCAGGAGGCGATTGACTCAAACCTACGGTCCCGGCTGCGGCGCTTTCTTCTGTGAAGTCTCAGGTTCGGGCCGGCCCGCAACCCGTCCGACGGGAGTGATTGCGTGGATCGGGCAGTGTATGAGTCCCACCAGACAGCTGTGATGAGAGGGCAGGATGACCTACGACGACACGAACGTATTCGCGAAAATCCTGAAAGGCGAGCTGCCGTGCCACAAGGTCTACGAGACCGAGCATGTGCTGGCTTTCATGGACATCATGCCGCGTGGCGAGGGCCATGTGCTCGTCATTCCCAAGGCGAAGGCCCGCAACATTCTCGACGCGAAGCCCGACGATTTCGCGGAACTCTCCAAGGCCGTCCAGGTCGTCGCACGGGCGACGAAGGATGCCTTTTCCGCCGATGGACTGACGATCCAGCAATTCAATGAAAGCGCCGGCGGGCAGGTGGTGTTCCACCTGCACGTGCATGTCATTCCGCGCTTCGAGGGCGTTCCGCTGAAGCCGCATACGGGCCAGATGGAGGCCAACGACGTGCTGGCCGCCCATGCCGAGAAGATCAGGGCAGCCTTGAAGGCCTGATGAAGAGATCGGAAGGGCGGGCGTTGGGCTCGCCCTTCTTTCTATGCTTATTCCGCCCAGTTGAGGGAACGCGCGACGGCCTTGTCCCATTCCGCGTTCAGGCGGGAGCGGCGGTCGGCCTCCATGGCGGGCGTCCAGCGCTTGTCGATGGCCCAGTTGCGAACGAGGTCGTCCTTGCCGGCCCAGAAGCCGACCGCGAGGCCCGCCGCGTAGGCGGCGCCCAGCGCCGTGGTCTCGATGACCTTCGGGCGCACCACCGGCACGTCGAGGATATCGGCCTGGAACTGCATGAGCAGTTCGTTGACCACCATGCCGCCATCCGTGCGCAGCTCTTTCACCGCGATGCCGGTATCCTTCGTCATGGCTTCCAGCACCTCGCGGGTCTGGAAGGCGGTTGCCTCGAGGGCGGCGCGGGCGATATGGGCCTTGGTGGCGTAGCGCGTCAGGCCGCCGAACAGGCCCCGGGCATGGGAGTTCCAGTGCGGGGCATAAAGGCCCGAGAAGGCCGGCACGATTGTGACGCCGCCATTGTCCTCCACGCTGGCGGCCAGGGCCTCGATCTCGTGGCTCGCCTGGATCAGCCCGAGATTGTCGCGCAGCCACTGCACCAGGGCCCCGGCGATCGCGATCGAGCCTTCGAGCACATAGACCGGCTTCTCGGTCCCGAACTGGTAGCCCAGCGTCGTCAGCAGGCCGCATTTCGACGGGTAGGGGGTCTCGCCGGTGTTCATGAGCATGAAGCAGCCGGTGCCGTAGGTGTTCTTGGCCTCACCCGGCTGGAAGCAGGCCTGGCCGACGAGGGCCGCCTGCTGGTCTCCGAGAATCCCTGCGATGGGGACGCCCGCGAGGTCGTCCTTGGCGACGCCGTAGACCTCGCTCGATGACCTGATGGTCGGCAGGCAGGCCCGGGGGATGTCGAACAGGGACAGGATGTCTTCGTCCCAGTCGAGGCTCTCCAGGTTCATGAGCTGCGTGCGGCTGGCATTAGTCACGTCGGTGATGTGGCAGCCGTCGTTCACGCCGCCCGTCAGGTTCCAGACGAGCCAGGTGTCGATATTGCCGAACAGCACGTCTCCGGCTTCAGCCTTCTCCCGCGCGCCGGGAACATGGTCGAGGAGCCAGCGCAGCTTCAGGCCCGAGAAATAGCTCGCGAGCGGCAGCCCGGTCTTGGCGCGCAGGCGGTCGTGGCCGCCGTCCTTCGCGAAGTCCTCCACGATCGGGTCGACCCGGGTGTCCTGCCAGACGAGAGCGTTGTGCAGGGGCTTGCCCGTTCGCCTGTCCCAGATCAGCGTGGTCTCGCGCTGATTGGTGATGCCGATGGCGGCGAGGTCGCGGGGCGACAGCCCTTTCCTGGCCAGCGCCTCCCGGATCACGTCTTGCGTGTTGCGCCAGATCTCGAGCGGATCGTGCTCCACGTAGCCGGGCTTGGGATAGATCTGCTCGTGCTCCTTCTGGCCGACGGACACGATGGTCCCCGCCGTGTCGAAGACGATGAAGCGCGAGCTGGTCGTGCCCTGATCGATTGCGCCGATATACTGAGCCATGGGCATGCCTTCCGGTGCTTACTGAGCCGCGATGGATGCTGCTTTCTGCTTGGCTATATAGGCATCGATCTTGGCCGGAGCACCAGCGGGAACGTGAAGGCCGAGCTTGGAGCGGCGCCACAGGATGTCCTCGGCGCTGCGCGCCCATTCCCGGCGCATGAGATAATCGACTTCCGCTCCCGTCAGGCCGGCGCCGAAATCCTCGCCGAGATCGGCCATGGACTTGGCTTCGCCCATGAGCTCGACCATGCGGGTGCCATAGGCGCGGGCGAGGCGATGGGCCAGCTGCTCGGGCAGGAAGGACCAGCGCTGGCGCACGCCCGCGAAGAATTTGTCGAAATCGGCATCGACGATGTCGCCGCCCGGCATCTTGGCTGCTTCGGTCCAGGACGGCTTCATGTCCGGGAAGAAAGCCTTCAGCTCGTCGAGCGCGTGCTCGGCGAGCTTGCGGAAGGTGGTGATCTTGCCGCCGAAGATCGACAGCACCGGGGCCTGGCCCTGCGGCGCGTCCATGTCGAACACGTAGTCGCGGGTCACGGCGGAGGCGTTGGACGAGCCGTCGTCGAACAGGGGGCGCACGCCCGAATAGCTCCACACGACATCAGCCGGGGTCATCTGCTTCTTGAAGAAGTGGTTCACCACGTTGCAGAGATACTGCACTTCCTCGGGGCTGATCTCGACCTTCTTGTCCGGAACCGATTCCACCGGGATGTCGGTGGTGCCGATGAGGGTGAACTTCTCCTGGTAGGGAATTGCGAACACGATGCGCTTGTCCGTGTTCTGCAGGATGAAGGCTTCCTTCGTGTCAAAGAGCTTGGGCACCACGATGTGGCTGCCCTTCACGAGGCGCACGTTCTTCGTGGTGTTGAGGCCGAGCTTGGCGTTGAGCACGTCGGCCACGAAGGGCCCGCCCGCATTGACGATTACCTTCGCGCGGACCTCCTGGGTCGCGCCCGTCTCCGCGTCCTGGAGGGTGGCCACCCACAGGTTGCCCTCGCGGCGGGCGGAGGTGAGTTTGGTGCGCACGCGGATATCCGCGCCCTTCTCGAAGGCGTCGAGGGCGTTGAGCGCCACCATGCGGCTGTCCTCGACCCAGCAGTCGGAATAGACGAAGGCCGTGTCGAAGCCGGGCTTCAGGCCCTGGCCGGCCGGATGCCGGGTGAGCTTGATCGTTTCCGTGCCCGGCAGCTTCTTGCGCGGGGCGAGATGGTCGTAGAGGAAGAGACCGAGGCGCACGAACCAGGCAGGGCGGATGCCCTTCTCATGGGGCAGGATGAAGCGCAGCGGCCAGATGATGTGAGGCGCGGAATTGAGCAGGCGCTCGCGCTCGAACAGGGCCTCGCGGACCAGACGGAACTCGTAATACTCTAGATAGCGCAGGCCGCCGTGAATCAGCTTCGTCGACGCGGAAGAGGTGTAGCCCGCCAGATCGCCCTGTTCGCAGAGCACCACGGAGAGGCCCCGGCCCACCGCATCGCGGGCGATGCCCGCACCGTTGATGCCGCCGCCAACGATGAGAAGATCAGTTACTGCCGTCACGGAACGCGTCTTTCTGTAAACCAAGCCATTCAGTCAGTGAGCAAATGAGTTCTTTAGCCGTCTAACGCAAGTAAATTTTCAGGCTTGTCACGCCCCTTCTGCAGCACCAGGACGGCCAGGAAGAAGGCGAGCGAAGCCACCGAAATGGCCAAGCACAGGATCATGACCGCCGTGTAACCGCCCCACCAGGCCCAGAGCGCACCGAACAGAAAGGGGGCCGATGCGGTGGTCAGGCGCACGGGCATCGCGATCATGCCCTGGATGACGCCGTAATTCTCGCGGCCGAACAGCTCCGGCGGCAGGAGGGCGCGGACGATGGTCATCATGCCGTTCGAGGCGCCGAACAGCGCAGCGAACGCGGCGACCAGCCAGGATCCCGCGGAAAGCAGGGGCAGGAGGCCGAAGGCGAGGACGCCTAGCCCCAGGGTGACGATTCCGGTTCCCTTCATGCCGAAGGCGCGCTCTCCCGCCGCCATGGCCATGCGTCCCGCCACCTGAGCCGGGCCGATAATGGAAAACGCGACCACGGCCATCTCCAGGCTGTAGCCCCTTTCCGTCAGCAGCGGGATCAGGTGGATCGGCAGGCCCGCCGCGATCAGGCCCTGGAGCACGGATGCCGCCACGAAGCACCAGAACGAGGCCCTGCGCAGCACGGAGCGGGCGCTCGCCGGGAGGGTCCTGGGCTGCTCGCCGGCGGGGCGGGCCTGCGCCTTCAGGGCCGGGGGGATGAAGACCGCATGCACCACGGCGCAGATGAAGAGGTTGAACCCGGCCAAGACCAGGAGAGCGCTGCGCCAGCCCAGATGCTCGATGAGAAGATGGGTAAGGGGGATGAAGATCGTGCTCGCGAAGCCGCCGACCAGGGTCATGAAGGTGATGCCCCGGCGGGCGACGAAGCCGAGCCTGCGGGCCAGAACCGCAAAGCCCGGCTCGTAGAACACGCTGCTCATGGACAGCCCCATGGCCATCCAGATGAGGACGAAGGCGGGATAGCTTTCCACCTGCGACCAGAGCGCCAGGAGAGCGGCCGCCAGAACCGAGCCGCCGGTCATCACCGCGCGGCCATAGCCCAGATCGATGAGCCGCCCGACCGGCACGGCGAAGAAGGCCGATGTGCCGAGGGCGAGCGAGTAGGCCGCCATCATCTCGGACTTGTCCCAGCCGAGGTCCCGGCCCATCGGATCGACGAAGAGCGCGAAGGCATAGAAGATCGTGCCGTAGGAAATCAGAACCGTCAGCGACAGGGCGGAGACGAAGGCCCAGGGCAGGCGGGCGGGAGCGGACATGATGTTCCTTCAGCCGTGGTTTGTTTCAGGGCGACGGCGCCTCACAGAGGGAGTCTGAATCCGCCCGTCCCTTCCCTGAGCGGCTCGATCTGCCGGAAGTCGGAAATCCAGGCGTCGGCGAGATGGGCGAGGTGGCTCGATGGGCCGATTCCCACGACCTTCGCCCCGGCTTGGCGGCCCGCCTCCATGCCCGCCTGGGCATCCTCGAAGACGATGGCGTCGTTCGCATCGAAGCCCAGGAGCTGCGCCGCCTTGCGGTAGCCTTCCGGGTCGGGCTTGCTCCGGGACACGTCCTCGGCCGCGATGAAGGTTTGAGGCAGCGGCAGGCCCGCTGCCGCCATCCAGTCCTCCGCGAGCGAGCGCTTGCCGGACGTGACGATGGCCCATTCGTGCCGCTCCAGGCGGGAGAGGAAGTCCTTCGCTCCCGGAACGGCCCTGATCCGCTCCGTTCCCTGCGCGGCCTGCTCGTTGAACCAGGCCGTCTCGGCCGCGTGATCGGTCCCGGCCGGAGCGAAGAGGCGGACGGTCTCGGCGGCCTGCCGCCCGTGGGACTTGGCGAGCACCGCATCCCCGTCGATCCCGTGCCGGTTCGCCCAGCGATGCCAGATCTCCTCGATGACCTCGGTGGAATCGATCAAGGTGCCGTCCATATCGAACAGGAAAACTTTGCCCCGCATGGCTTCCCACATGGAATGTGACGCACGATTCCCGGATCCGGCCCAGGTTCGTGAAACTCGTTCAAGCCTTTATGTCAGGCTCCGAGGTTGACGGATAGGCCTTTAGCCCTCATATGAACAGCACGGCGTCAGCGCTCGATCCGAGCCGCTTGAGCGGGACTGCGTGACGGAAATTCGCCTCGACGGCGAAAACCCGGTCCCCTTCTTCAATCGCTTGACCCATAGGACGGCCCCATCACGCGGGCTGTCGCCACGAGAGCCCTGAAGCGCCTTAGCATTCCTGCCGAACCTGCTTTGCGGCTCACCGCATCCGTTCGAAAGACGATATCACTTTGACACTCTTCACCGATTTCGGATTGGCCCAGCCGATCCTGAAGGCCCTGGCCGCCGAGGGTTACGAGAAGCCCACGCCCATCCAGGCCCAGACCATCCCCTATGCCATGGAAGGTCGCGACGTCTGCGGCATCGCCCAGACCGGCACCGGCAAGACGGCGGCCTTCGCGCTGCCGATCCTGCATCGCCTGTCCGCGAACCCGAAGCCGCGCAAGCCCAAGAGCCCCCGCGTGCTCGTGCTGAGCCCGACCCGCGAGCTCTCCGGCCAGATCGCCGACAGCTTCAAGGCCTATGGCCGCAACCTCAGGCTCACCACGGAAGTGGTGTTCGGCGGCGTCACCATCTCCCGCCAGGAGAAGGCGCTCGCAAACGGCGTCGACGTGCTCGTGGCTACGCCCGGCCGCCTGATCGACCTCGTGGATCGCAGGTCGCTGTCCTTGAGGGACATCGAGATCCTCGTCCTCGACGAGGCCGACCAGATGCTCGATCTCGGCTTCATCCATGCGCTGAAGCGCATCGTGACCCTGCTGCCGAAGGAGCGCCAGAGCCTGTTCTTCTCGGCCACGATGCCGAAGACGATCTCGACGCTGGCCGATTCCTTCCTGCGCGATCCGGCCCATGTGGCTGTGACGCCCGTCGCCACCACCGCCGAGCGCGTGGACCAGAGCGTCATCTTCGTGCCCACGAACCGCAAGCAGGTTCTGCTCGAAACGCTCCTGCGCGACCCGGCCATCGACCGCGTGCTCGTCTTCACCCGCACCAAGCACGGCGCGGACAAGGTCGTGCGCGGCCTCGACAAGGCTGGCATCGTCGGCGCGGCCATTCACGGCAACAAATCCCAGCCGCAGCGCGAGCGCGCCCTGGCGGGCTTCCGTGACGGCTCGTGCCGGGTTCTGGTGGCGACCGACATCGCCGCGCGCGGCATCGACGTCGAAGGCGTGACCCACGTCATCAACTACGACGTGCCGAACGTGCCGGAATCCTACGTTCACCGCATCGGCCGCACCGCGCGCGCCGGAGCTTCGGGCCTCGCGATCTCGTTCTGCAACGACGAGGAAAAGGCCTATCTGAAGGATATCGAGAAGCTGACGCGCCTGAAGGTGCCGGTCATGCCGCTGCCCGAAGGGCTGCCTGCCGCCCCGGCCGCTTCAGAGACGTCCGAGCGTCGCGAGCCGCAACGCGGTCGTCCGGCTCCGCATGCCCGTGGGCAGCAGGGGCACGGCCAGTCCCGCCAGGCCGATCCCAATGCTTCGAGCGGCCCCAAGCGCCGCCGGCGCGGGGGCAAGCCGGGGGGAGCCCAGCCGGGAGCCCAGCCGCAGGGCGGCCATCCCGGGGCCCATCAGCAGCAGCGCGCCGCGCAGGGCCAGAAGCCCGCACAGGGCCAGCGCTCCCAACAGGGCCGTCCGGCCGCAGCCCGCTCTTCGGACGGACGGCGCGACGGAGCCCAGGTGGCTTGGCTCGAGAAGAGCCCGCGCCGCCGGTAAGGCATTGAGCGAATAACGAGAAGGGCGCCTCAGGGCGCCCTTTTTCTTGGCATGTTTCCTCTCTGCGGAGTGCGAAGGTGAGGTGACGGATTGCCTGATCAAACCAGATCGCTCGCCTCGTCATCCCCGGCCTTGTGCCGGGGATCCACGTCTTTGAGCCTCGACTGTTCCGAGGACGTGGATGGCCGGGTCAAGCCCGGCCATGACGCGGTGTGGCTGTCGTGCTGTCTGGGGCAGGCGCATCGCTTTGACCTTGCGTCCCTCACCCCTGCCTCTCTCCCGCCTGGGAGAGGGGATGCGCTGCGCTGCCTTTACGCTGTGTGCGATGATCTTGTTGCGCAGCAGGCATCATCAAACTCCTCCGTAACGGTGACTCCGCCTGGAGCAGCGAAGGCGCAAGCCGATGCGCCGCATGTCCTGCCACGAACAGGACGTTGAACTGCTCGTCGCCGTATTCCCGATCCCGCGCCACGGGCACGAAGCCTGCCTCTATCAATATCTCGACAACATGGCCCGCGCTTCCGCCGTCCTGCCAGAAGGGGAGGGTCTCGCACTCTACGAAGACGGCGAGCGTTCGGGCCAGGACATCGCCCGCGCCGGCGAGAACCCGCTCGGCGGCGCCTTCGACGTCGATCCAGAGGGCGAAGCTCCGGTTCGGGCGATCCGCAAAAAGGCTGTCGAGAGTCCGCGTCTCGACCTCGTAATCGTCATAGGCGATCTTCTCGTTGCGCAGCAGCAGCGAGGACTTGCCCTCGGGTCGGCCGCGTGGCGCATGGATCGTGGCTCGTCCGTCGGCATCCGAGACGGCGAGGTTGCGGTAGTCGATGCCGTGGGCCTTCAGCGCCGGAGCATGATGCGCATGGGTTTCGGGATCGGCCTCGAAGGCGATGACCTCGCAGCCCGGGGCTGTGTCGCGCACTGCGAGCGACAACGACCCGTCGAGCGCGCCGATATCGCACACGATATCGGGCTTCAGCACGTCGGTGACGTGCAGGAACGCGGCTCGCAATGCCGCGTGACCGTCTGCGCCCTTGGGCGCTGAGGACAGCACGTTCAGGTCCCGCATCAGCAGGAACGACACCGCATGGTTCAGCCGCGGGATGCCGAGCCAGTCGGCGAGCCGATGTTTGAGACGCTCCAGCACATCATCGTCCGATCAATGGTACGGATCCGCCGCGTCGCGCAGACCGTCGCCCATGAAGTTGAAGGCGAGCACCACGATGATGACGGGGACCATGGGAAAGAGCAGCCAGGGGTGAAGCTGCACGGCGGCGAGGTTCTGGGCCTCGTTGAGCAGCACGCCCCAGCTCGTCACGGGCGGGCGCAGGCCCAGGCCGAGGAAGGAGAGGGCGGTCTCGCCGAGGATCATGGAGGGAATCGAGAGCGTCGCCGAGGCGATCAGATGGCTCATGAAGTTCGGGATGAGATGGCGCGCGATGATGCGCTTCTTGGAGGCGCCCATCAGCTCGGCGGCCTTCACGAAATCCTCCTCGCGCAGCGCCAGGAGCTTGGAGCGGACGGCGCGCGCCAGTCCCGGCCAGTCGAGGAGGCCGAGGATGATCGTGATGCCGAAGAAGACGAGGATCGGGCTCCAGTTCGGCGGCAGAGCGGCTGAGAGCGCGAGCCAGAGGGGCAGCTCCGGCAGGGAGCGCAGAATCTCGATCATGCGCTGGATCACGTGATCGACCCAGCCGCCGAGATAGCCCGCCAGGCCGCCGAACAGGAGGCCGAGCGCGAAGGATACGGCGATGCCGATGATGCCGATGGTGAGCGAGATGCGTGCGCCGTAGGTGATGCGCGAGAACAGGTCGCGTCCCAGCCGGTCGGTGCCGAGAACGAACATGGTGCCGTTCTCGGGCGGGCAGACGAGATGAAAATCCGTGTTCCAGACACCCCAGAACGCGTAAGCATCGCCCCGGCAGAGGAAACGGATCGGCTGCGGCTGGGATCGGTCGACGGTGTAGACGCGGCGGAACGTCTCCAGGTCGAAGGTGAACTTGTAAGGATACACGTAGGGGCCGACGAGGCGGCCCTCGTGCACGAGATGAATCGGCTGCGGCGGCGCGTAGAGGAAATCGCCGTGGCGTTTCGTCTGGTTGTAGGGGGCGATGATCTCGACGAAGGGCACGACGAGGTAGCACGCGAGCAGCACGAAGGCCGCCGCGACCGCCACCTTGTGGCGGCGGAACTTCCACCACATGAGCTGCCACGACGAGGCGCGGTAGAAGCTCTCGTTCTCCGTGCCGATGGGTTCCGTCGCTCCTGGATCGAAGGGCGTCGGATCGACGTAATGACGTGCGCGGGTTTGGAGCGTGTTCATCGCCCGCCTCCCGTGCGGATCCGCGGATCGATCCAGGCCAGGAGAAGATCGGAGATCAGCATGCCCACGACGGTGAGCACGGCGACGAACATCAGGATGAAGCCGGCCAGGAACTGGTCCTGGTTCTTCAAGGCGCTCAGCAGAATGGGGCCCACGGTCGGAAGGCTCAACACCAGCGAGACCAGCACCGATCCGGAGACCAGATGCGGCAGGAGGTTGCCGATATCGGCGACGAAGGGATTGAGCGACATGCGGAAGGGATATTTCAGGAGGGCCTTGGTGGGCCCGAGGCCCTTGGCCTTCGCCGTCACGTAATATTGCTTTCCGAGCTCGTCGAGCAGGTTTGCGCGCATGCGACGGATCATCGAAGCCGTGCCCGCGAGCCCGATGACGATGGTGGGGACGATGAGATGCGCGAGGAAGGACTGGATCTTGGGCCAGGTCCAGGGCTCGCCCGCGAACTTGGAATCGTAGAGGCCGCCGATGGAGATGCCGAACCAGCGGTTCAGATAATAGAGGAGGATGAGGGCGAGCAGGAAGCTCGGGGTCGCAAGCCCGATATAGCCGATGAAGGTCGCCAGGTAATCGCCTACGGAATATTGCCGCGTCGCGGAATAGATCGCGATGGGGATCGAGACCAGGTGGATGAAGACGACCGCCGCGAGGTTCACCAGAAGCGTCAGCCACAGGGCGTCGCCCACGACCTCCACCACAGGCCTGTCGTATTCGAAGGACCAGCCCCAATCGCCTTGAAGAAGGCCCGAGAAGCCGTTCGGCCCCGGCATCGCACCGAGCCAGATCAGGTATTGTTCCCAGGCGGGCCGGTCGAGAGCGTATTGCTTGATCAGGAATTCGGCCTTGGCGATGGAGGCGTTGTCGTTCTGCGCGCGCAGCTCGAAGATCAGATTGGAGAGGAAGTCTCCCGGCGGCAGCTTGATGATGAAGAACACGAGGGCCGAGATGATGAGGAGCGTGACCGCCATGGTGACGAGGCGACGCAGCAGGAAACGGATCATCGGCGCGCCTCTTTGCCCGCGGCCTTGTTCCAATGGATCTCGTCGACGCGGTAGATGCCGAGCATGGCCGTGGGTTCCCAGCTGTAGAGCGCCTTCGCGGGAAGTCCCTGCAATCCGTTGCGTGTCACGATCGGTTGGAGGGCGCCGGAGATCGTGCCGATCACCCATTGGTTTTCCGCGTGGTTGCGGAGCATCTCCTGCCAGATCCGGGTCTGCTCGGCTTTGTCCGCCGTCCCCATCCAGGCTTCGTAGAGATCCGCAAGGCGCTTCGCCTCGGGCAGATCGATGGCCTCGCCGTTCATGCCCTTGGTCTCGATGTACTGGCCCCATTTGGGCCAGGCGTAGTTGTCCTGGCGCATGGGGGCGAATTCCGTCGGCGGCATGATCGCGGTGGGAACGGCGTTGTCGAGGCCGGGAGCGGCGACCATCACCGTCAGGCCGGCGAAGGCGCGGTTGCGCAGGACCGTGCGGTCCTGCGGCTTGACGAACAGCCGCACGCCAATCTCGCGCCAGAATTCGCCGATCAGGGTCAAGCCGTCCACCACGAGGCTGCTCTCGCCGTCGGTCTCGACGATGATCTCGAGCTCGCGTCCGTCCGGCAGCAGGCGGAAGCCCGCGCCGTTGCGCTTCGTCAGGCCGATCTCATCGAGGAGGCGCGAGGCTTGGGCGGGGTCGTACTCGGCGTTCAGCGTGCGCAGCTCGGGCGAGAAGAGCGGGCTTTCCGGCACCACCGTGTTGTTGCCCTCCGTCCCGAGGCCGAAGAGCAGGGCGTTGTTCAGGGTCTTGCGGTCGATGCCCAGAGACAGGGCGCGGCGGAAACGGACATCGCGGTTGAGCTGGCGCCAGACCGGGTCGACTGCGTTGAGATCGGGGTAGAGCGCCAGCTCCGTGCCGCGCGCATAGGGCCAGAGCAGGGTCTTGTAGCCCTGCACCTTTTCGCCCTCCTTGAGCACCGGTATGTCACCCATGGAAAGGCCGCGGAACAGGAGATCCGTTTCTCCCGCATTGGCCTTGGCCGCGAAGAGGCCGCCCGAGGAGACATCCATGATGATGCGATCGAGATAGGGGAGCTGATGCCCTTTCCTGTCGACGCGGTGATAATAGGGATTGCGCTCGAACACGAAGCGGTTGGCGGGCGCGGCGTTCGTTACGCGCCAGGGCATGAGGGTCGGCAGGTCCGGGTTCGTCTGCTCCTTCATGTCGTCCATGCGGTTGTGGAGGGCGGACCAGGATTTCAGCTTCTGCTGCTTGGCCTTCTCGTCCAGGGACGCCTGGTCGGCGTATTTCGCGTGGAACTGCTTGAGGTATTTCGACGCCCGGTAGATCCCGGGATCGATGGGGCCCGCGAGCTGCGGCAGGAAGCGCGGGTTGGGCTTGTCCCAGCTGTAGCGGATCCTGCGCTCGTCGATCACCTCGACGCGCGGCGGCTTTCCGTCCACCAGCATGAATTCGGGGGGGCCGGCCGGCGACAGGTCCTTGTTGAGAGCGACGTCCTCCCAGTAGTACCGGAAATCCTCGGTGGTGAAGGGCGTCCCGTCCGACCAGCGATGGCCGGCGCGCAGGGTGAAGGTGAAGACCATGTCGCCCTGATTGTCGTAGGATTCGAGCAGATCGGGCTGAAGCTCCAGATGCCTGTCGTAGCCGACGAGGCGCGTGTAGGAATAGGTCGAGAGGTAGCGGATGTCGCGGGCCCGCGGCACGAGGGTCACGATGTCGCCGCCGGGCTGGCCCGTCGCTTCGACGACGAGCGGAGTCGCGGGAACGCGCTCGGTGATCGGCGGCAGCTTCCTGTCGTGTTTCTTGAAATAGGGTGTCTCCTGCAGGTCCTGCGCTCCGGCGGGCATCGCAAAGACCATGCAGGCCAGGACGAGGGAGAGAGCGAGAGGCGCCGTTCGCAGCCAGGGCATCATCACGCGGCCTCCTGCGTCCGGGCGCGTCCCAGGCGGATTTTATGGCCGGGCTCGATCTCTTCCATCGTGCCGAATTCGCCGTCCGGGATGCGGAAGGGCTCGGGCCATTCCGCAGGATTCGAGAAGCCGTCGGCCCGCAGCTTCGCGAAATCGAGCGGGCGGTCGAGGTCGGGATCCGGCACGGCCGCGAGGAGCGCCTGCGTGTAGGGATGAACGGGATTGCGGAAGAGCGAGGATTTCGGCGCTTCCTCGACGATGTAGCCCCGGCACATCACCGCGATGGTGTCGGCGATGTAATCCACCACGGCGAGGTTGTGCGACACGAAGAGATAGGAGAGTCCGAGGGCCGACTGGAGATCCTTGAGCAGGTTCAGAACCTGGGCCTGCACGGACACGTCGAGGGCCGAGACCGGCTCGTCGCACAGGAGCACGCGCGGTTCGAGCGCCAGTGCCCGCGCGATGCCGAGGCGCTGGCGCTGCCCGCCCGAGAAGGAATGTGGATAGCGGCGCAGCGAGCGCCGGTCGAGACCCACGAGGTCGAGCAGCTGCTTCACGCGCTGATAGCGCTCGTCGGAGGTGCCGATGTCGTGAATGCGAAGCGGCTCGGTGAGAAGCTCATAGACCGTCATGCGCGGATTGAGCGACGAGAACGGATCCTGAAAGATGAACTGCACGGAGCGCCGATAAGCCGTCAGCTCCTCGCCTTCGAGGCGGTGAACGTCCTTGGGGCCGGTGCCGTCGTCGAACAGGACGCGTCCTGCATCCGGTTCGATGGCGCGCATGATCATCTTCGACACCGTGGTCTTTCCGCAGCCGGATTCCCCGACGAGACCCAGCGTGCGTCCGACCGGCAAGGCCAGATCGACTTCGTTCACGGCACGGATGGTGCGCGGCTTGCCGAAGAAGCTGCCGGACCGCAGGGTGAAGCACTTCGTCAATCCTTCCGCCTTGAGGATCGGACCCTGAGGCTCCGGTCTCTCGGGAGCATGCACCCGCGCCAGGGCCGTGCTTTTGACCTCGCGGATGGGGGTCAGGCGCTCGTTCTCCGCCATGGCGAAGCGCGGGACGGCCCGCATGAGCGCCTGGAGATAGGGGTGCTGGGGATTGCGGAAGATGTCCTCGCGCGAGCCTGCCTCCATAGTCCTGCCGCGATACATCACCACGACCTCGTCGGCGATGTTCGCCACGACGCCCAGGTCGTGGGTGATCAGCAGCACCGACATGCCCGTCTCGGCCTGGAGCTCCTTGATGAGATCGAGGATCTGGGCCTGCGTCGTCACGTCGAGGGCGGTGGTCGGTTCGTCGGCGATCAGGAGGGCGGGGCGCGTGATCAGGGCCATGGCGATCATGGCGCGCTGGCGTAGGCCGCCGGACAATTCGAAGGGATAGGCGCGAAGCGCCCGCTTCGGATCGGGAAAGCCGACCCGCGCCAGCACCTCCGCCGTGCGCTGCAGCGCCTTGGCCCGGTTCACGCTGGCGTGGATCAGGAGCGCTTCGGAGATCTGGTCGCCGATCGTGTGCAGGGGCGAGAGCGACGTCATCGGCTCCTGGAAGATCATGGCGATGCGCCCGCCGCGCAGCTGATGCATCGCGTCGCTCTCGGGCGCGAGGGAAGCGATGTCGACCGGGGCGTCCAGGGTCGTATCGTTGAAGACGATGGAGCCGCCCGAGATCCGCGCCTTCTTCGGCAGGATCTGGAGAATGGATTGAGCCGTCACCGACTTGCCGGAGCCGGACTCGCCCACGAGCGCCACCGTCCGGCCCTTCGGAATGTCGAAGGACAGGCCGTCCACCGCCCGGAAATCCCCGGTATCGGTGTGGAAGTCGACCGTCAGCTGACGGATCGACAGGAGCGGCGCGTCCATGAGCTCCTCCTGTTGGTCTTCATCATAACGCATCAAGCCAAGGCTGTGATCCTGTTCCTTGCCGAAAACGCTTCGTCGGGGCGCAGAAGAGGGATCTGCCGGACGGCGAGGTGCATGATCAGCGCCTCGCAGAAGGCCCAGATGGCTTGGTCATGAACCAGATGATGCGTCAGAAGCCCGATAGGCTCGTCCGAGTCCGCGTCGCCGTTGGCCCTGCGGTCGATGGCAGCGGCGATCTGCGCGACGAGCCGATCCCGATCGGCCAGGCTCCGGGTCCCGTGCCAGTCGACCGGATCGATATGCGTGTTGACCTGGAGCAGGCCTTCGGCAGGGGAGGCGGCCTTCCGTTCGCCGAACGTCGAAAGAGCCGTGAAGCCCGAGCGGGGCAGATGACGCGAAAGCTCGGGCGAAATCCGGTTCCACGGGGGAACGAAGACCGGCAGGAGCTTGCGGCCGAGCTTCTCCCGCGCGGCGTGCAGGGCCTGCTCCGCTTCCATTTCCATCACCTCGACGGGCCGGTGACGGCCGAATTCCGCCTTCTTCTCCCCGGCGGGGGCATGATTGGCGTGGGACCAGCCGTGCACGAAGGCGAAGGCCTTCCCCTCGTGCCGGAGGCGCTCGCCGAGGGAGGCTTCGAGGCGGCGGGGAACGACGGCGAGCGCGAGACCGGCCTGGGCGCTGGCGCTCAGGGCGAGGAGGCGGTCGAGCCCGGGCGTATCGGCCACCGCGTCGTCGTCGCGCCACCAGAACCGGATGGGGCAGCCGCGATCCCTCGCCCGGGCGAGCGCCCGATCCACCGGCGACCAGTCGATGCGGCGGTGAAGGACAGGGCGGGCGAGGACGAGGCTTTCCGCAATGGCGACGCTCTCGCGGGCGCCGTCGAGAGCGATCCGCGGGGCCGGTTGGAACCGCCGCGCCAGACATTGCCGCACGGCGTCGGCGAGGCGGCGGGGAGAGAGGTCCGCCTCAGGCACGATCTCGGCCAGCCCGAGAACCTTCAGCCGTTCCGCGCGCAGGCGCTGCTCGGTTTCGTGACCGGCCTCGAAGGGAACGAGAACCGCTTTGACGTTGCTGCGCAGAAGGTCGACGACCGTGTTGTAGCCGGCCTGGCTGACGGACAATTCCGCTCGTGCGAGAAGCGCGCGGAAATCGGGTCTCGCACGCTCGACCGTCGCATGGGCGGGCGCATGGTCACGAAGGGCCAGAAAATCGGCCTCGCCGACGCCGCGCCCGACCAGGATGCGCCAGGGTTCGTCGGGGATCTCCTGCGCGGCTGCGAGGGCTGCGCGATAAAGTGGAAGGCTGGCCGCGCTCGATCCGCCGGACACGAGAATGCCCCTGCGTTCTCCCTCCTCCAAGGGAGCGGCGTTCTCATCGACGTATCCCGTATAGCGGACGAGCGCGCGGATGCGCTCGTCGACCGGCCAGGTGGCGTCTAGGGGCACGATGTGGGGATCGCCGTGGACGAGCACGGCGTCGTAGCCTTCGAGGAGGCGCGCATGGGTCTCCTCGACGCGTTCCGGCTTCGAGGGCGAGGCGAGGATGTCGCGGATCGAGCAGAGGACGAGCGGGCGCGGAGAGAGGCTCCGCGCATCCTTGAGGAGCGTCATGAACTCATCCGCCAGAACGCGGCGGCCGAAGGGAAAGAGTTCGGTGACGAGGATGTCCGGGCGGACCGCTCTCAAGGTGTCGAGAAGCAGGATGCGCCGCTCCGCCAGATGGAAGTTGTGAACGGGCGCGCCCTCCTCATCGAGCAGGGTCTTGAAATCCGTGCCGATCGTCCGGACCGGCGGCAGCTGAACGAAGGTGACGCCGCCGAGTCCTTCCGGTTGAACGGGGCCGCCGCCGGATATCAGGGTGGTGTCATGCCCCGCCTCGGCGAAGGCGCGCGCGAGCGCCGCGGCGCGCGTGAGGTGGCCCGCTCCCAGGAGATGCGTGACGACGATCAGGACGCGCAAGGCCGGGCTCCTCCCGATGCCGAAAGAGAGGTGAGCGCCTCGCGCAGACGATTGGCGGCGCCGTCGAGATTACGTTCGTCGCTCACGAAGCGCTGCGCATTGGCGCCGAGCGCTCGAAGCCGTTCCGGATGTTCGATCAAGTCTGTCATGGCCTCCGAGAGTGCAGCCGCATCGCCCGGCGCAGTCAAGACTCCAGTCTCTCCATTCTTCACGACGCTGGCCACTCCCCCGAAATTGCCCGCGACGACGGCGCATCCGAAGAGCTGCGCCTCCAGAAACACCATGCCGTAGGCCTCGTTCACCGCGGGCCAGACGAGCAGATCGGCATCTCCATAGAGCGCGGCGAGACGGCTCCTGTCGTCGATCTGTCCATGGAAGCGAATCCGGTGTGCGAGCGGCGCGAATACGTGCTCGATCTCCAGGCGCGCTTCGCCATCGCCCCCGATATCGAGGTGCCACGGAAGATGCGTCATGCGCGCAAGCGCGTCCGCGAGAATGCGATAGGACGCGAGCTTGTCGCCCTCGCGCATCATGGCAACGGCGAGAAGCCGCGGCTCGTGGAAATCTCCCGTGGGCGCGGGCTTCGGCCATTCCCCAGCATCCATGAAGGGCGGCAGGTCGATCAACGCCTGCTGCGACGGGCGGGCGCGCTCCAGCGCGACCCGGTCCTTGGCCGTCATCACGAAGATCGCGTCGGCATGGTCGAGGGCTTCCTCCGCTCCCGCATGCCCCAGAGCCCACGGGCCCTGCGCGCGCTTGGGGGCACGGGAGCCTTCGGCGATCACATAAGGGATGTTGAGGGCCTTGCTGACATGCGGGCCGATCCAGTCGGGGGCTTTGTAATGCACGTGATAGGTGAACCAGAGGCAGGGCCGTTCGTCCTCGGGAAGGGCGCCGTAATGCGCGGCGAGGCGGGAGGCCTCGGCCAGGGATTGCCGCTTCAGCGCCTCCTGGACCCGTCCGTCACCGGCTTTGTCGAGCGTGCGCAATTCGCTTGCGAGCTGCGGTACGAAGCCGGCCTGATCGAGGGCCTTCATCATGAGCCGCGCCATGGTGCGGTCGCCCGAGGGAAGGGGATGGCCCGGGCTTTTCAGGGGGGCATAGAACGCAACGGGCCGACGGGCGCTCACACGGGCTCCGACTGTTTCGACGGGTTGCCGACAAGAGTGCGGAAGCGGCCTTCGAGCAGGTCGATGCCGCCCTCCATCGAGAAATCCTGGCGAAGACGCTGATAGGCCGCGTCGCCCAGCATCGTCCGCTTCGCGGGCTCCCGCGCGAGAAGGTTGAGCGCATTCGACAGGGCCGTCCAATCGCCGGGAGCCACGAGTTCGCCGTCCGCGCCGTCGCGGATGAATTCGGGAATGCCGGCAAAGTCCGTCGCGACGATGGTGAGCCTCTGGCTCGCCGCTTCCATGATCACGTTCGGAAGCCCGTCCCGGTCGCCGGAGGCCGCTTTCTTGGACGGCAGCACGAAGAGATCCGCCTCGCGCAGCAGCGCGATGATGTCGGGCTGAGCCTTCGGGCCCAGGAACGCGACCTTGTCGGCGATGCCCGCCTCCTGCGCCTGCTTCTTGAGGCTGTTCAGAAGGTCGCCGCCGCCCACATGGGCGAAGCGCCAGTGCAGGTCGCCCGGTAGGGCGGCAAGCGCCTGGATGAGGTCGCCGTAGCCCTTCTTGGCCACCGCGCGTCCCACGGAAACGATTCTCACGGGATCCATGGGATTGGTGCCGTCGCGCTCCGGGCGGCTCTCGGGGGGAGCGGGAAAGCGCGAGAGGTCGAGTCCGTGATAGACGAGCGAGACACGGCCTGCGGACGACAGGGCCTGCAGGTTCTCGGCGCCGTGCGCCGTGCAGGTGACGCCCCAGAGGGCCTCCTGCATCTTTTCCCGCTTTTCCCAGTCGGGCGTCGTCCAGATGTCCTTCGCATGGGCCGAGAAGGTCCAGGTGCGGCCGGTCAGAAGCGCCGCGTAGCGCACGACGGAAGCCGGCGTGTGAAGATAATGGACGTGGAGATGCCTCACCTGCGCGGGCAGCTCCCGTGCCATGACGAAGGCCTGACCCAGGCGGCGGATGCGGTTTGCCGTGAAGTCCCGTTTCAAATCGCGCCAGAACGCCTTGAGCATCGGGCCGAACCCGCTTTTTCCGATGCTCCAGAAAGCGCCTTTGAGAACGCGCAGCGGCTCCTCGTAGAGATATTCCGGCAGATAGGTCACCCGTGCCCTGATCTTCTTGTTCATGGGATGCACGGCCCGCTCGGTCGGGTGGCGCAGGGACCAGATCTCAAGATCGAGCCCCCGCTCTTCGAGGGCCAGGATTTCCTGCGCGATGAAGGTCTCGGACAGGCGCGGATAGCCCTTCACGACGATGGCGATCCGCCGGGCTTCAGGGGAGGGAAGCATCAGAATGTTTTACTCGGCCGCCTGACGATAGGCGGGCTTGAACAGGGGGGTCGGTTCGAGGAGAGCCTTAAGCCGCTCCTGCACCCGGTCAAGCCCATCGAGGAGGCCGGGAATGGTCACCTCGGACGGCCGGGGCTGCGAGGAGAGGTTGCGCAGGGCTTCGGCCATGCGCTCCGGCGTGCGCGGCTCCTTGTAATCGCTCAGCATCCGCACGAGGCCGAGGCGTTCGGCCTCGACGGCGCGAATATATTGCTCGAGGCGCGGCCGGGTGCGCGGCACGATCAGCGTGCGCTTGTCGAAGGACAGCGCCTCGCAGAACGTGTTGTAGCCGCCCATGGCCAGGATGGCGTCGGCTTTCTTCATGAGCCGTTCGATCTTGTTGTCGAAGGACATGACGTCGAGTTTCGGCTGCTTGGCGATGCGCTCCACGAAGGCGCGGCGCTTGTCGCGGTCGATGAACGGGCCGAACAGGATCAGCGCG
Organism: Microvirga sp. HS2; assembly: GCF_055792805.1. Lineage (NCBI taxonomy): Bacteria > Pseudomonadati > Pseudomonadota > Alphaproteobacteria > Hyphomicrobiales > Methylobacteriaceae > Microvirga > Microvirga sp. HS2. Next base: position 190,176 of record NZ_JBVVAJ010000004.1, on the reverse strand, counting down.
GGCTGCTCCAGGCCCGGATCGGCCTCGTAGGCCGAGATCACCCAATCGATGAGGTCGTCTCCGTCACCGCCGCCGCCGGTGGTCACGAGTATGAAGGGCTGCTTGGTGATCTTCGGATAGCGCGTCAGCGACGGGGTGGGCGGCACCTCGCGGCGCAGATAGCCGGTATAGGTGACGCGCCTGCTCACCTCCGCCGGCAGATCGAGGGCCTCGAGCGGCTGATACACGTCCTTGAGGCCGTAGACCCAGATTTCGTCGTAATAGCGGATGAGGGCCGCCTTCGCTCCCTTGCGCTCCCATTCGGGGACGAGAAGGCTCGGCTCGTCCATCACGTCGCGGATGCCGAGCACGAGGCGGCAGCCCGCCGCCTTGAGATAGTCGAGCGCAGGCAGGACCTCGCCGCGAAAGCCCGTGGGCTCCTTGTCGACGATGAACACGTCGGGCCGGAAGGCCTTCGCTGTCTGAAGGATGATCGCCTGGCGCAGGCCGACCGCCTCGTCCAGGTTCACGTTGAGGTTGAGGCTGCGATAGTCGCCGTCCGGCAGCTTCGTGACGCCCGGGATACGAATGTAATCGACACCGCTGCCGAACTCGAAATTGCCGATGACGGGCGAGCCCGAGATGATCACCACCGAAGCGTCGGGCTGGTCATCGACGATGGCATTGGCAAGGGCCCGCGACCGGCGCAGATGGCCGAGGCCGAAGGTGTCGTGGCTGTAGATCAGGACCCGAGGACCTCGGTCTGGGTCGCTCCGGAGGAGGCGCGAATCGGGGTCCTTGCTCAAACTGGTCACCAAATCCGCCATCCGGATGCCCCTTGGCAGGAAGGCGCATCGGTTGACGACGCATCTTCCGTCTCTACCTCTTCTCAAGCCCCCACCGATCACATAATGCAGGATCGAAGATCGGGAAGAGGTTCTCTTCAGCTTTGAAGGTTATAACTCTACGGCAATGGAAAAGAGCCTCTTTCGGTATATCTGGACTCACTCCAAGCGTGACCAGCTGTTCATATGCTTTGTCGTGCTGCTGTCTCAACCGTTTTATTTTGTCTCTCTCGATCTACCTCGCCAGATCGTGAATGCGGCCATTCAGGGTGAGGCCTTCAAAGACGGAAACCTTACGGCACCTTTCCTGAAATTGCATATCGATTGGCCGCAATGGCTCGGCGGAGGATCGCTTCGGCTGTTCGAAGGATTCCAGGTCGGCCGCGTCGGGCTCCTGCTCGGGCTCTCGTGCCTTTTCCTGTTCTTCGTCGTCATCAACAACGGCTTCAAATACTGGATCAATCTCGCTAAGGGCGTCCTCGGAGAGCGCATGCTCCGGCGCATGCGGTTCGACCTGTTCGCGATGGTGCTGCGCTTCACGCCGGAGGCGCTGCGCACCGTTAAATCCTCCGAGACGGCGACGATCATCAAGGACGAGGTGGAGCCTATCGGCGGCTTCATCGGAGACGCGTTCATCACGCCGGTCCTGCTCGGCCTGCAAGCCCTGACGGCCCTCTTCTTCATCATGGTGCAGAACGTGTGGCTCGGCCTCATGGCGCTTGCCGTGATCGCGCTGCAGTTCACCATCATTCCGCGCTTGCGGCGGGAACTCCTGCGCCTCGGCAAGCAGCGCCAGCTCGCCTCCCGCGAGCTCGCGGGCCGCATCGGCGAGGTGCTCGACGGCATCGAGGTCGTGCACGTTCACAATGCCTATGCCTGGGAGCGGGCGGAGATCGGCAATCGCCTCTTCAGCCTCTTCGCCATTCGCCTGAAGATCTACAACCGGAAATTCGCGGTCAAATTCCTCAACAATTTCCTGTCGCAGGTCACGCCGTTCCTGTTCTACGCGGTCGGCGGCTATTTCGCATTGCGCGGCACGCTCGACATCGGTCAGCTCGTGGCCGTGATCGGCGCCTATCGCGAGCTGCCGCCTCCGCTGAAGGAACTGATCGACTGGGATCAGCAGCGGCTCGACGTGCAGGTGAAATACGACCAGGTCACCCAGCACTTCGCGGAAGAGCGGCTGGGGCCGATGATCGAAGCCGAGGAGGCCGTCGAGGACGCGCCGCTCGTCGGTCCGCTCGTGGCCGAGGGCCTCACTCTTGCCGGACCTCACGGCGATCTGGTGATTGACAATGCGTCGTTCTCGCTGGAGCTGCCGGCGACGGTGGCGCTGATTTCCAACGGGAGCCCTGCGGCGAGCATGCTGGCCCGCGTCCTCGCCCGCCGCATCCCCGGCTATGCGGGACGCGTCTGCGTCGCCGACCGGGATATCGCGCGGCTCCCCGCATCCGTCGCCGGGCGCCGGATCGCCTATGCAGGCGTCGATCCCATCATCTTTCCCGGCAGCATTCGCGACAACCTCGTCTACGGACTGCGCTTCAGGCCCGGAGGCCGCACGGAGGCCGACCGGCGTGAGGCGGGCCGCCGCCTCGCCGAGGCCGCCCGGACGGGCAATCCCTTCGAGAGCATCAGCGATCGCTGGATCGACTACGAACGCCTCGGCCTGAAGGACGAGCACGATCTCGACCGGGTGCTGGTCGGGCTGCTGGAAGAGGTCGGGATGGGCGATTCCATCTACCTGTTCGGGCTCGCCGGACAGATCGATCCGGAGCGGCACGCCGCCCTCGCGGAGCGCCTGGTCGAGGCCCGGAACAGGCTGCGGGAGAACTTCCGGTCGAACGGCATGGCGGACCTCGTGGAGCCCTTCGACATCGACCGCTACAACGAGCAGGCCACGATCGCCGAGAACCTGCTCTTCGGCGTTCCCGTCACCGAGGAGTTCGTGGGCCGCAATCTCGCGGACAATCCACGATTCCGCAGCGCCATCGACCGGGCGGACCTCACGGACAAGCTCACCGAGATGGGGCTGCAGATCGCCGAGACGATGACCGAGATCTTCCAGGGATTGCCGCCGGGGCATTCCCTCTTCGCGCAATTCTCCTTCATCGGGGCGGACGAGTTGCCGGAATTCCAGGCCATTCTGCGCCGTCTGGCGCGGGGCGGCTCGGGTCTGAGGCGGGAGGAGCGGACGCGGCTCCTGGCCCTGCCGCTCGCCTATATCGAGGCGAGGCACCGTCTCGGCCTGCTCGATGACGATCTGCGCAGACGGATCGTCGAGGCCCGCAGCTTCGTGCGCGAAACCCTGGAGAAGGAGGGGGCGACCGGGGTGGAGTTCTACGATCCGGAAGGGATCTGCATGGCGGCCCCGCTCCGGGACAACCTTCTGTTCGGCCGGGTGAACTATCAGGTGGCCGATGCCCGGCACCGGGTCGCGGAGGCCGTCGCGGCCGTCGTACGGGAGCTCGATCTCCTGGAGGAGGTGGAGCGCATCGGCCTCGACCACGAAGTCGGCGCCGCGGGCCGCCTCCTGTCGCCGCAGGAGCGCGCCAGCATCAACCTAGTGCGCTGCCTGGTGAAGCGCCCGGACATTCTCGTCATCGACGGGGCCCTGGCCCCCTTCGACGAGGAGCGCGCCGAGAGGATTCTCCGGGCGCTTCTCGATCATCTCGAGCAACAAAGCCTGTTCATGGTGCTGTCCAATGATCGACAGGCCGCGGCTTTCGATGTTCAGATGCGGTTTAGCGACGACACCATCGTCACGGAAAAAGCAGCGGATTCGCAGGGGCGGGCGCAGAAGCCCGAGGTGGAGCGCGCGCGCAATGTTGCAGGAGAGGTGGCATGACCCTTGAGACCGAGGTTCAGTCCCTGAAGCAGGTTCCGATGTTCCGGGACGTCGATCCGGCCCGTCTGAAGCTGCTCGCATTCACCAGCGAACGGGTGCAGTTCTCTGCCGGACAGCGCTTTTTCTCGCAGGGCGACCCTTCTGACGCCGCCTACGTGCTCCTGGACGGCCGGGCCAGCGTGCTCCTCAATACGCCCACCGGGGAAATTCAGGTGGCGGAGCTCGCCGGCAACGCCCTCGTCGGGGAGATGGGCATTCTCTCCGACACGCCCCGCTCCGCCACGATCATGGCCGCGGAACCGACCACGGCGCTTCGAATCGACAAGCGCGTGTTCCTGGAACTGCTGGCGCAGTTCCCGCAGATGTCCCTGGCGGTCATGCGCGAATTGGCGCAGCGTCTCGAACGCACCAATGCGCAGCTCGTAGCCCAATCTTCCTCATGAAGGCTCCCTTTTAGGGTTACTTTCCCGGGGAAAAGACACTCTCAAATTGATTAAGATTGCGGTCTTACGGCCAAGCTGACCGATTCTCGACACATCTACCCGTCAACTCTTGTCCCAGAATGACACAAGGGGTGGTTCGGCATCCAAGCCGAACCCTGCGGGAACAAGTGTGATGCCGAGTAATGCAAGAACGCTGCTATGCGCCGTGCCGCAACCTGTTGCGGATCCGTGTCAAGGCGGCCGCGCTCGCCGCCAATCGGTACGAGTGGCCCTTGCTCTGGGCCTGATGGTCGGGTTCCAGGGGCTGACGGCGGGACCTGCCGCCGTCGCCACCCTGCCGACCGCCATGATTGGGGACAACCATTCGTCTCATGCCAAGGCCGTGACGGTGGCCGATCCCGTCCTGGCATCGGTCGCCTATACGCCGGGCTTCCTCAAGCAGCCCGGCCTCTTCACGGAAATCCTCAGCGAGGCGTTCTCGCTGACCAAGAAGCGCCCGCCGAAGCCCGCTCCCGAGGAGGTGCTCTCCGAATCGGCCAATCCGGACGAGATTATTCCGTTCAACGGGCGCAACATCCCGCGCTGGCTGGTTCACTCGATTCTCAAGGCGGCGCATGTCACGGGCGTGGACCCGGTCTACATGATGACGCTCGCCGACGTGGAATCGAGCCTCTCGCCCGAGGCCAAGGCGCCGACCTCCTCCGCCGAGGGCCTGTTCCAGTTCATCGACCGCACGTGGCTCGAAGTGGTCGCCATGCACGCGGCCGATTACGGCTTCGCCGCCGCGGCCGCCGCCATCCGCATGGTCGATGGCGAGCCCGAGGTGAGCGGCAAGGACCGGGAGTGGGTCATGGGCCTTCGCACCGATCCTTATTTCTCGGCCCTGATGGCGGGCGAGCTGATCAAGGACGTGGAGCGCGCCCTCATTGCCCAGGGCGAGCGCGAACTCGCCGAGGCGGAGCTCTACCTGGCGCACTTCCTGGGCGCCAAGAGCGCCGTGCGCTTCCTGGAAGTGCTGGACCAGGATCCGAACATGAAGGCGTCCAAGCTCTTCCCGAAGGCGGCGAAGGCCAATTCGGGCCTCTTCATGGAAGGCAAGGGCCGCAAGCGCCGCCCGGTCTCGGTGGCCGAACTCTACAACAAGATCGATTCGAAGATCGTGCGCCGCCTGGATCGCTATGAGGGCATCGGCCCGTATCTGGCCGAAATCACCCGTCCGGGTGCCGAGGTCACGCAGACCAGCGCCGTCGCGCAGTGATCAGAACGCCTTGAAGGTGATGATCGTGTGCGTGTCGGCGATCTCGGGGATGGATTGCACGTTCTCGGCGATGAAATGGCCGATATCGACGCCGTCATCCACATGGAACTTGGCGAGGATGTCGTAGTTCCCGGCCGTCGAGTAGATCTCCGATGCGATCTCCCGGTCGGCGAGGGCGTTGGCGACCGCGTAGGTCTTGCCGAGCTTGCATTTGATCTCGACGAAGAAAGTCTGCATGGGGCGCTCCGAAAGGCATCGGTTTCAATAAAGGCGAGGTCACGGGACGTATGACACGGGACGGCGTCCGCGTGAACATCCCGCCCCGTCCAAATCTTATGGCCGTCCGATGCTCACATAGGTGAAGCCGTGACGGCGCATCTCGTCGGGGCGGTAGACGTTGCGCAGGTCCACCACCACGGGCTCGGCGAGGGTCGCCTTCAGGCGCCTGAGGTCGAGCGCCCGGAACATGTCCCACTCGGTGACGATCACCAGCGCGTCCGCGCCGCGGGCGCAGTCATAGGCGTCGCGGGCATATTCCACGTCGGCGAGCATGGCGCTCGCCGCCTGCATGCCTTCCGGGTCATAGGCGCGCACCTGGGCGCCGGCATCCTGCAGGGCCGTGATGATGTCGATGGAGGGAGCCTCGCGCATATCGTCGGTGTTGGGCTTGAAGGTCAGGCCCAGCATCGCGATCGTCTTGCCGCGCACCGAGCCGCCGCAGGCCGTGATCACCTTCCGGCCCATGGCGCGCTTGCGCTGGCCGTTGACCGCCGCCACCGTCTCCACCAGGCGCATGGGCGCCTCGAAATCCTGCGCCGTCTTGATCAGGGCCAGCGTATCCTTCGGGAAGCACGAGCCGCCATAGCCCGGTCCCGCATGGAGGAACTTGGAGCCGATGCGATTGTCCAGCCCGATGCCGCGGGCGACATCCTGCACGTTCGCGCCCACGTGCTCGCACAGATCCGCGATCTCGTTGATGAAAGTGATCTTGGTGGCGAGAAACGCATTGGCCGCGTACTTGGTCAGTTCCGCCGTGCGGCGGGACATGGCCAGGATCGGGGACTGGTTGAGGTAGAGCGGGCGATAGATCTCGGTCATCACCCCTTGCGCCCGGGGATCGTCCGTGCCGATCACGATGCGGTCGGGGCGCTTGAAATCGGCGATCGCCGCGCCTTCGCGCAGGAATTCCGGGTTGGAGACGACGGCGAATTCCACATCCGGGCGGGTCTCCCGGATGATCCGCTCGACCTCGTCGCCGGTGCCCACGGGCACGGTCGATTTGGTGACCACCACCGTATAGCCGTCCATGGCTCCCGCGATGTCGCGGGCCGCCTGGTAGACATAGGAAAGGTCCGCATGGCCGTCGCCGCGGCGGGAAGGGGTGCCCACCGCGATGAACACGGCCTCGGCGCTCTTGACCGCCTCGGGGAGGGTGGTGGTGAAGGTCAGGCGTCCTTCGCGCACGTTCTTGGCGACGAGCTCGGCCAGGCCCGGCTCGAAGATGGGAATCTCGCCGCGGTTGAGGGCCTCGATCTTGCTCGGGTCCTTGTCGACGCAACACACCTCGTGTCCGAAATCGGCGAAGCATGCCCCGGACACCAGGCCGACATAGCCCGACCCGATCATCGCAATGCGCATCAGGATCTCTCCTTCATCATGAGACGGAGGGTTTAGGGCGCTCGAGACTTGGCCGCAAGCCGAGCAGGAAAGGGGAGGGAGCCTTTTTGAAACAAAACTCCCTTTGACATCTGACCAAACCGCGCCCAAAAGACCGCCGTTTCGTACACGGGGCATTCATGGACAACCCTTTCCTTGTCGAGGTCACCCGCGGGCCGCTCGTCGAATCGCGCCACCGGGGCAGCGTTTCCGTGGTCGATGCGGACGGCTCGACCGTCCTGTCGATCGGAGACGTCGACCGGCGCGTTTTCCCGCGCTCGGCCGTCAAGGCCCTTCAGGCCCTGCCGCTTCTCGAGAGCGGGGCGGCGGACAAATACGGCCTGACCGACGAAGAGATCGCGCTCGCCTGCGCCTCCCATTCAGGGGAGCCCGACCATGCGCGGGTGGCGCAATCCATGCTGGCCAAGGCCGGTTGCGACGTGAGCTGCCTCGAATGCGGAACCCATTGGCCCATGGGCGAAGCGGCCAACCGCGCCCTCGCGGCGGAGGGAGGCACCCCGAATGCCCTGCACAACAACTGCTCGGGAAAGCACGCGGGCTTCATCTGCCTAGCCTGCGGGGTCGGGGAGGATCCGAAGGGCTATGTGAGCCCCAACCATCCGGTGCAGCGCATGGTGCGCGAAGCCCTGGAGGATGCCACGGGCGCCTGCCATACCATGGAGAACAGCGGTATCGACGGCTGCTCGATCCCGACCTATGCGATTCCGCTGCCGTCGCTCGCTTTCGGCTTCGCCAAGTTCGGCAGCGGCTCGGGCCTCTCGATCGAAGGGAAGGCGGCTGCCGCGCGCATCCGCAAGGCCGTGGCCGCGCATCCCTTCATGGTGGCCGGCACAGGGCGCTTCGACACCAGGCTGATGGAGATCCTCAAGGAGCGCGCCTTCGTGAAGGTGGGAGCCGAGGGCGTCTATTGCGCCGCGCTCCCCGAACTCGGCTACGGGATCGCGATCAAGGCCGACGACGGGAATGCGCGCGCGGCCGAGGCCATCATGGCGGGTTTGATTCTCCGCTTCCTGCCCCTCGGCGACGAGGAGCGCGCTACGATCGGGAAAATGGCTCAGCCGGTCTTCCGGAACTGGAACGGCATCGAGGTCGGCGGGACCCGCCTTTCGCCCATGCTGATGGGATAAGCCTTTCCCGTCTCATATCGTCATGGCCGGGCTTGTCCCGGCCATCCACGTCTTGAGCCCGCAGCGTTTCCAAAGACGGGGGTCCCCGGGACAAGCCCAGGGATGACGATGAGGGCGAACCTACGACTCCCAGAGATCTCTTGCCGACCCGCTAGAGCATCGGACCCAAAAGTGGATTTGCACTTTTGGGATCGATCCGATGCTCCCTTCTTGGATGAGCGCATCGTGGGGCGCGGAAAACCGGATCCACTTTTCCGCACGATGCGCTAGAGGCCGAGCAGCTTCACGATCTCGCTCGCGCCCGCATCGGGCGACAGGGTGCCCTCGGCAATGGCCCTCTCGATGTCCGGTACGCGCTTTTTCAGCGCGGGATCCCGCGTCAGGCGCTCGTGCAGGCGCTCCTGAACCAGGGCCCACATCCATTTCGTATCCTGGGCGCGCCGCTTGGCGGCGAGTTCGCCGGTCGCTTCGAGGCGGCGGCGATGATCGAGCACCTTGGCCCAGAGCTCGTCGAGCCCCTGGCCGGTCAGGCCCGAGATGGTCAGCACGGGCGGCGTCCAGGCGGAGGAGGCCGGGGCGAGAATGTGAAGGGCGGCCTTGTACTCGGCGGCTGCCGCCTTGGCCTTCGCTCCCGCGTCGTCCGCCTTGTTGACGGCGATCATGTCCGCAAGCTCCAGGATGCCCTTCTTGATTCCCTGCAGCTCGTCGCCCGCGCCGGGCAGCATGAGGACGAGGAAGAAATCGGTCAGGTCCGCCACGGCCGTTTCCGACTGGCCCACGCCCACCGTCTCGACCAGGATCACGTCGAATCCGGCAGCCTCGCACAGAAGCATCGTCTCCCGGGTCTTGGCGGCGACGCCGCCGAGCGTCCCGGAGGACGGGGAGGGGCGGATGAACGCGTTCGGGTCGGCTGAGAGCCGTGCCATCCGGGTCTTGTCGCCCAGGATTGCGCCGCCCGTCCGGGTCGAGCTGGGGTCGACGGCCAGCACCGCGACCTTGTGGCCCTTCTCCGTCAGCATGCTGCCGAGGGTGTCGATGGTGGTGGACTTGCCGACCCCCGGCACGCCCGTGATGCCGATGCGCACGGCCTTGCCTGTGCGGGGCATCAGCGCCTGCAGCAGGGCGCGTGCGGCCTCCCGGTGGTCCGGGCGGCGGGATTCCATGAGCGTGATGGCGCGCGCCAGCGCGGCGCGGTCGCCCCGCGCCACGGCGTCCGCCGTCACATCCGTCGTCCTGTGAGTGCCCCCGGTCATGGGGATAGCCTTAGCGGATTCGCGCGCCTTTCACCACGTGATCGGATCCATCCCGATCCGGCCCCAGGCCGGGATCTTGAGGGCCGGGCGGCGGATGTCGATTCCGGCGACGAGCCCCATGAAGTCGATCTCGACGCCCTCGACCCAGCCGAGCGCCAGGCCCGCATAGCCGGCGAGCGAGATCTGGATGCCGGTGCGGCTCGGCGTGAGGCCGATCATGTCCTGCAGCGGCCGCCAGTCCTTGCCGAGCGCCGTCGGGGGCAGGGCGGCGTTCAGCTCCGGCACTTCCCGCATCACATGGGCCACGAAGGTGTTGGAGTTCGGGCCCGGCCAGGCGTTGTAGGCCCCGTAAGAGGCATAAGGATAGCTTGCGACGGCCTTGCGGATCTGCGGGATCAGGCGTTCCGCGGCCTGTCCCTCGATGACGGTCACCGGATGCGGGGCATTGCCGAACCAGCGCCCGTCCGGCGCCCAGCCGTTGGTCCGCACGGGGCTGCCCCAGCCGACCTTGTCATAGCGGGTGTACTGGTTCGCGCCCGCCTCCTTCACCACGATCCAGGTGTGATGGGCGAAGATCCCGCGCCAGCGGCCCACCCGCGCCGCGTAGACCGCGACGATGGCCTGCGGCGCCTCGGAGGGGGGCGGCAGCAGCTTCGCGCTCGACCAGTCGGCGGCGCGCCAGTTGGGCGCGACATCTTCGCGCATGCCCCACCAGAGGGCGTGGGCTCCCAGCGGCAGGAGAAAAAGGCCGGTGACGAGGAGGAGAAGGCGGGCGAGGGCTCTCATTGTACCACGGTAACTGCGGGGATGAGCGCCCTCAAGGCGCTGAAGGGGCCGCGCCGTTCACCAATGGTTTACCGTCCGCAGTGAGGAATGGGGGCACCGACTGGCTCTGCCTTGCGCATGCCATGATCGGAGGCAACACAGCAGCAACCCTCCTTCCTCCAGGTTTGATCCTCCGGCCTCATGCAGCTCTCCCTTTCTCGCCTCGCCATCGTCTGCCTCGCCGCCGTGACGCTGTCCGGGTGCGTCGGCGACGACAATGTCCTGACGAGCCCGCTGACCTCGCCGCGTCCGGGGCTGGAGAAGGACCCCAAGCTGCTGGTCGCGACCACGCGCCTGCCGGTGGGCGATCCGCCGAAGAAGCCGTGGTTCAGCAGCGAGCGCGCTCCCGACCTCATCTACGCGGAAGCGCGCCTCAGCCCGCCGTCGGGCTCCCTCATCGGCAGTTCCGGATGGACCATCACGAAGGTCGATTCGGTCGAGCGCAGCAATGCGGCGAAGGCTTTCGCGCAGGCCGCCTTCGGGCGCGACCTGCTGCTCTACATCCACGGCTATCGCGAGAGCTTCGAGACGGCGGCCGCGTCCACGATCGATCTCTCGGAAGGGATCAAGTTCCCGGGAGCCACCGGGCTCTTCACCTGGCCGTCCGCCGCCTCGACCTTCAGCTATGTGGCCGACCGCGAGAGCGCCATGTGGTCGCGCGACGCGCTGGAGGACATCCTGTCGGCCATCGCCAAGACGCCGAGCGGCGGACGCATCCACATCGTCGCGCACAGCATGGGCACGCTGCTGACCCTCGAGGCCCTGCGCATGCTGCGCGCGGATGGCGGCGAGAGCGTCATGGAGCGCATCGGCGCCATCGTGCTGGCCGCGCCCGACATCGATATCGACCTGTTCGCGCGCGGCCTGGAGCGCCTCGGGCCGGATGCGAAGAAGATCACCGTGATCAGCTCCACCAACGACCGCGCGCTCGCCGTCTCGAGCCGTCTCGCCGGCGGCATCGTCCGCGCGGGGGCGGCCGACCGCGAGCGCCTGGAAGCCCTGGGCGTGCGTGTGGCCGATGCGTCCGAGTTCGGCAGCGGCATCATCAATCACGACCTCTTCCTGTCGAACACGGAAGTCCAGCAGGTGATCAAGCGGGCCATCGAGCGCGCCAGCTAGAGCATCGAACGCAAAAGTGGGCACCGGTTTTGCGTGGAAAGATGCTCAAAGCCGGATGCTTAAGTCACCGCTTCCGCGAGGTCCGGGCGACGGCGATCATTTGTTTCCGGCGAGCTTGTCCGTAAGCGGTCCGGATCTAATTTCCCGACAAAGCAAAACAGCTTTGGAGGAAACGATGATCTGGACGCGCCGCAGGGTTCTTGCGGGCATGGCAGCTGCTTTCGCGGGCTCGGCCCTTCACCCCTTGGCAGCCTTCGGGCAGGCCGATTACCCCACAAGGCCCGTCCGGGTCGTGGTGCCCTACGCGGCGGGCGGCGGAACGGATTTCTTCGCGCGCCTGGTCTTCGCCGAGATCGGCAAGCAACTGGGCCAGCAATTCGTCATCGAGAACAAGGCCGGGGCGGGCACCAATCTCGGCGGCGAGGCGGTGGCCAGGGCCGAGCCCGACGGGTACACGCTCCTTCTCGGGGACACCTCGACCTATGCCACCAACCGCACCCTCTACAGCAAGCTGACCTTCGATCCCTACAAGGATTTCAGCCCCGTCTCCCTGAGCGGCCGCTTCGCTCTCGTGCTGCTGGTCAACACGAACAAGCTCAAGGCCGGATCGGTTCAGGAACTCGTCGCCGCCGCGAAGCAGAATCCCGGCGGCATCTCTTACGGCACCCCCGGCCTCGGAAGCCCCTTCCATCTGGCGACGGAACTTCTCGCGCAAAGCGCCGGGATCAAGCTGACCCATGTGCCGTACAGGGGCGCGGCGCCTGCGGTGCAGGATCTGGTCGCGGGCAACATCGACATGATGTTCATCGATTTCGCGACGGCGCGGTCGCAATTGTCGGGCCCCGTCAAAGCCATCGCGGTGGCGTCCCCCGGCCCGTTCGCGGGGCTCCCGGACGTGCCGCCCGTGGCGGCCGATTTTCCCGGCTTCGAGGCCTGGGCATGGCAGGGCATCGTGGCGCCCACAGGCACGTCGCCCGAGATCGTCGCGAAGCTCAACGAGGCCTACCGCCGGACCGTCGTCCAGCCGGACATCCGCGAGAAGCTCACCGGCGCCGGCATCGACGTGCTGCAAAGCTCGCCCGAGGAGATGGCCGCCTATATGCGCTCCGAAGGCGAGAAGTGGGAAAAGGTGATCAGGGGCGCGAACATCAAGCTCGAATAGATACCCGTAAGAGCCCAGCAGCGTCTGGAAATTAAGGGTTGCGTGCCCGGCGGCGAAGGCGAATGATCGGCCTCACTGAACCGAAGTTCGACAGTGAGGCCGGCGATGCCTGGACTGGGTGAACGGGCTTCCTACCAGCAGCGCGCCATGGGGATGCTGCTGGTCGTCACAGTGATCCTGGGCGTGCTGGGGCTGCCCATCGCCGTCTGGCTCGACCTGCGGATCCTCTCGGAAAACCTTCTGCGGATGCAGGCGCGGGAGACGAGCCGCATCATCGACGACATGCGCAGCTTCTACGGCAGCGATGTGGTCGCGCGCGTGCTTCAGGCGCCCGGTCCGGTGACGGTCACCCACAATTACAACGACGTGCCCGGCGCCATTCCCATTCCGGCCACCCTGTCCATCGAGCTCGGCAAGCGCATCAGCGCCCATGACGGATCGGTGAAGTACCATTTCGTTTCCGACATGCCGTTCAAGGGCCGGGAGGCGCATCCGCTCGACGATTTCGAACGCAATGCCCTGGCCCGCCTGCGGGCCGATCCCGAGCGGCCGATCGTCGAGGTGTCGGGCTCGCTGTTCGACAAGAATGTGAGGACCGCCGCTCCCGTCGTCATGGGGCCGGTCTGCGTCAGCTGCCACAACACCCATCCCGACAGTCCCAAGACGGATTGGAAGGTCGGGGACGTGCGGGGCATCCAGGAGATCTCGGTCAACCAGCCGATCCTCTCGAACATCTTCTCGTTCAAATATTCCCTGGCCTATCTTTCGCTCGCCTCGATGGCGGGGCTTGCCTGCATCCTCCTGCAGCGGCGGCAGGAAAGGCTGATCCGCGGCATGAACCAGGAGCTCACGGAAGCGAACGATTTCTTGGCCGGAATCTCGATGAAGCTCGCGAAATATCTGTCGCCCCAGATCTACAAGAGCATCTTCAGCGGGCAGAAGGACGTGGCGATTGCTACGGAGCGCAAGAAGCTCACGATCTTCTTTTCCGACATCAAGGATTTCACCGCCATCTCGGAGCGATTGCAGCCGGAGGACCTGACGGAGCTCTTGAACGACTACTTCACCGAAATGTCGGCGATCGCTCTCCGCCACGGGGCGACCATCGACAAGTTCTTCGGCGATGCCATCCTCATTTTCTTCGGCGACCCGGAAACGAAGGGCGTCGAGGAGGACGCGAGGGCCTGCCTGCGCATGGCCGTCGACATGCAGCAGCACATGGATCACCTGAACGCCGTCTGGCGCAAGCGCGGGATCGACCTGCCCATGTGCGTGCGCATGGGCATCAACACGGGCTTCTGCAATGTCGGCAATTTCGGCAGCGACGACCGCATGGCCTATACGATCATCGGCGCGGAGGCGAACCTGGCCGCGCGCCTCCAGGCCATCGCCGAGCCGGGCGGGATCTGCCTGAGCTACGAAACCTACGCCCTCGTGCGCGACATGGTGCGGGCACGGCCCCTCGAGCCCATCATCATGAAAGGCATCAAGCGCGAGGTCGTGCCCTACGCCGTGGAGGGTCTCCTGGGCGAACTCGCGCAGCGGCAGCAGGTCATCATCGAGCATGTGACGGGGCTCGACCTGTTTCTCGATCTCGACGCGATCCAGCACAACGAGGTCGAGCGGGCCCGGCGACGCCTCTCGGAAGCCCTGGCGGCTCTGGAGCGCGCCGCGCCGAGGGCGAAGGCGAGTTGAGGCGTCCCGCCTCGATAACCCCACCCGTCATCCCCGGCACAAGGCCAGGCATGACCGCTTCTTTCCTCTTCCGTCATGGCCGGGCTTGTCCCGGCCATCCCCGTCTTTGAGTCGCTGCGATCAAAAAGACGGGGATCCCCGGGACAAGCCCGGGGATGACGGGGACAACGGCTTTCCCAAGGAGCAAGGGTGCCCCATTGACCCTTCACCCTGCAACCGTGTTATCTCGTCACCGGAACCGGACGCATCCGGTTCTGGGGCGTGAGAACCCCTCACAAGGCGGCCGGTATCGGCCGTCAACGATGCCTTCCCAGCTTATGGCCGGGGAGGCGATGACGCATGTCCAGGGCCACAAGCCTAAAGGTCATCGCGGTCGTCCTTGTGCGGCTTCTCAACTCCCCGACCACCAGGGCTCCTGGTGGTCGCTTCACCCGAAGGGAGTTGCCGCGATGGACCAGCCCTATTCGTTCTGGGCCGACTGGCTCAACAAGTTCCACACCTCGTCCGAGGGGATCCAGGCCCTGTGGCTGATCGTTCCGGCCATGACGATCCTGGGCGTCGCCTATCTCGCCGCGCAGGTGCTGCGCGAAGCGCTGCGGTCACGGACAGGCAGGAGGCCCAAACCTGCGAACCAGCAGCCTGCTTTGCCGGAAGGCTGTCTGCTCTACGGCATCTACAGGAACGCGGACGGGCAGCTGATGCTCTACCGGCATGGCATCAGCCGGAGCCTCGATCCCGAGGACCTGCCGCCCCGGCTCGAACCGACGGGATGATGCCCCCTCGATCCATCGATCTCGTTCCCGATCAGCGTTGCGGCTGTGCCGGGCTGGAAGATCGCCGCGATCGAAAGCACGCTATCCCGAGATGAGCGCGCGCATCTTCTGCTGGCTTTCTATCGCATCCCGCGACTGGGCGGCGAGCTCGCTTGCGAGGGCGTTGAACTGGTTCACCAGCCGAGGATTCTTGAACTCGACCGCGTTGCCCGACATGGCCCATTGTCCCTGATTCTTCTCGAGAAACGCGACGACGCGCAGGGACGTGTCGTAGATGCGTTCGATCGTGGGAAAAATCGCCCGGAACGTCTCGGCCGGGCGGGTCACGTCCCGCTCGAAGGCCTGCGCATAGACGGGTTTCAGATCATCCGGCTGGACGAGCTTGTTTTTCTCCGCCTCCGCGTCGGCCTGAGCCTTGTCGAGAGTCGTTCGAAGCTGCTTCACGCTTTCCTGAACCTTCCAGAGCTGAGCCTTGTTCTCCATCAGGTCCGCGACACTTCGGACCGTTCCGGACTTGAGCGCATCCTGCAAAGGCTTCGAGACCTGCCCGTTCATCTTGTCATGGAAGCGGGTGATGACCTCGTAATGCTCCTTGTAGCGGCCGAGAGCCTTGCCCTCGGCGGGCGTGAGGAGCGGGACATGAAGGCCGGGCTTGTCGATGATCCTGGTCTGCAGGAAGGTCTTGAACGCCTCGCGCTCCTTGGTTTCCGTATCGAAGCAGCCGGACAGGGTGAGGCCGACGAGAAGAGCTATCGATAGGATGCCTTTGGATGCGCGAGAGCGGAACATCATGAAACCTTATGCCTGGAGCTGATTCCACTTGCGTGAAATCAGCTCTTTCCTGTGTTGTGATCCTGTCAGAGGAAGCAGCCGACGACGCCGGTCTGCCGATCAGACGATGATGAACTCGGTAGCCGCCATCTTCAGGTACTTGCTGAGCGTCGCGAACTTGATGGCGGCAGCGGATCCGGTTCCGTCGGAATCGTAATAGAGAGCTCCGGTGCCCGGGTCGTAGACGATGCGGTCGTTGCTGTCGTGCGCCTTCGCGCCCTTCCAGAACTCGCTGCTTTTCAGGGTGCCGCTCGTGGTGGCGAGCTTGCTGAAATACTTCCGCGCGATCTGGATGGTGTCGCTCGTCACATTGTAATCGAGGATCTTGTCGCAGTTGGTCTTGCTGTTCGGCGTGGATTTGAAGGCGAAGACGTCCCTTCCGCCCAGGCCCTTCAGGGTGTCGTTGCCAAGCCCGCCGTTGATCACGTTGGCGGCGCTGTTGCCGACGATCAGATCGTTGCTCGTTCCGCCGATGGCGTTCTCGATGACGGCGCCCTTGGCGATGGTGAAGCCGCCATAGACGTTGATCTGCCGCGAGAAATAGCCGGCGGCGCTGGGGTCTCCGGCTTGCAGGGACGCTTCGCCCAGATTGATGCTGACCGGCGCCGTCGATCTCGCCGCCGAGATCGTATCGATCCCGCCCGCATCCCAGATCGTCGTCCAGCCGGTGCCCTGCACGTTGGCGGTCGGCAGCGAATAGACGTTGTTGCCGGTCGCGGTCTGCATGTTGGCTCCGTAGATCGCCTGGAGGGCCGCGGTATCGATCGCGCTCGGAGTCTTGAGGAAGCCGTAGCCGCCGTAATAGGAGTGATTGGCGGGCAGGTTGTTGACGCTCATCAACGTGTAGGGCGATTTGTTGAATTCCGCCGGCAGCCCCTCCTGGTGGGCCCAGTTCAGGCCGACCGCTTGCGCGGCGAGGCCCAGGATCGTCTGGAAGCCCACGCCGCCCGGGGTGTAACTCCAGAAACCATCGTGGAGGTTGACGAGGTACCCCCAGGATTGCTGAACGCCGTAAATGGGCTCCACCGGCTTTTCATGGAAGAACTGGCCGCTGATGTCGAGGTCCACGAATGTACCGCCGGGGACCCTCCACCAGACCGCGTCGGCACCTTCGAACGTATTCGTGAATGTGAATTTCACGCCGCAGACCGCCTCGATCGGGCGAACGGCATTCGCCAGAGCTATCTCGTCACTCAAGGTCCAGGGTAGCGTTCCGTCGGACCCGTTAGTCGCGGGCGAGTTAGGATCATAGACTTCGCGGCCTTTGACCTCGACCGCCCTGAACCATCCCCCGTCGCCGCTGGCGCCGTTGGCTGTCCCGATCTTGATCGTGACCGGCCCGAAGGACATGTCCCAGACGTTGCCGGCGGCGAAGACGCCGTCGATGAGGGGATTGCCGGTCTTCGTGATTTCTCTGATTCTGCTCATGGCGCTCACTCTTTTGAGGTACGTAATAACATACCTAACATGTCCTGCAAGTTCCGTCGTGCGGGAGCGCACATGGCGGAGGGGCTGGCAGCGGTTCGGGCAGCCGGGCGCGTGACGCGGAACCGTAAGGTCAGCGTTGGTGACCCGCAGAGTGACTTAGGGAAAGGCCGAAGCGGCTATTCCGCGGCCTGCTTCGGGCTGTAGCCCAGGCGTCGGTTCAGGTCTTCGATGAGGTTCACCGCCGCATCCGCGATCACGGTGCCGGGCGGGAAGATCGCCGACGCGCCGGCTGCGATGAGGGCATCGAAATCCTGCGGCGGGATCACGCCGCCGACCACGATCATGATGTCGTCGCGGCCATACTTGGCGAGTTCGGCCCTCAGCTCCGGCACCAGGGTCAGGTGGCCTGCGGCGAGGGACGACACGCCGACGATGTGAACGTCGTTCTCGATGGCCTGGCGCGCGGCCTCGGCGGGCGTCGCGAAGAGCGGGCCGATATCCACGTCGAATCCGAGATCGGCAAAGGCCGAAGCGATCACCTTCTGGCCCCGGTCGTGCCCGTCCTGTCCCATCTTGGCGACGAGAATGCGCGGACGGCGGCCATCGTCGTGTTCGAACTGCTCCACCAGCTGGCGGACCTTCTCCACGGCTGGCGACGCCATGCCGACCTCCCGCTTGTAGACGCCTGAAATGGCCTTGATCTCGGCGCGGTGACGACCCCAGACCTTTTCGAGGGCGTCCGAAATCTCGCCGACCGTCGCCTTGGCCCGCGCGGCCTTGACGGCGAGATCCAGCAGGTTGCCTTGGCCCGTCGAAGCGCCCTTGGACAGCGCATCGAGAGCAGCCTCCACGTCCGCCTGGTTGCGCTCGGCGCGCAGCTTCCGCAGTTTCTCGATCTGCTGCGCGCGCACCGCCGCGTTGTCCACCTTCAGGATGTCGATGGACGCCTCGTCCGCGGGACGGAAGGCGTTCACGCCGATGATCTTCTGGTGGCCCGAATCGATACGCGCCTGCGTGCGGGCGGCGGCTTCCTCGATCTTCAGTTTCGGAATGCCCGCCTCGATGGCCTTCGCCATGCCGCCGAGCGCCTCCACTTCTTGGATATGGCTCCAGGCCTTCTCCGCGAGTTCCTTCGTCAGGCGCTCCACGTAATAGGAGCCGCCCCAAGGATCGATGATGCGCGTGGTGCCGCTTTCCTGCTGGAGAAAGAGCTGCGTGTTGCGGGCGATGCGCGCGGAGAAGTCGGTGGGCAGCGCGAGCGCCTCGTCGAGGGCGTTGGTGTGCAGCGATTGCGTATGGCCCTGCGTCGCCGCCATCGCCTCGACGCAGGTGCGCGTCACGTTGTTGAACACGTCCTGCGCGGTGAGCGACCAGCCGGAGGTCTGGCTATGCGTGCGCAAGGGAAGCGACTTCTCGGATTTCGGATCGAATCCCTTCACGAGCTTCGCCCAGAGAAGGCGCGCGGCGCGCATCTTGGCGACTTCCATGAAGAAGTTCATGCCGATCGCCCAGAAGAAGGAGAGGCGCGGCGCGAACTGGTCGATGGTGAGCCCCGCGGCCAGACCGGCGCGGACGTATTCCACACCGTCGGCCAGCGTATAGGCGAGCTCCAGATCCTGCGTCGCTCCCGCCTCCTGCATGTGGTAGCCGGAGATCGAGATGGAGTTGAACTTCGGCATGTTGGCCGAGGTATAGGCGAAGATGTCCGAGATGATGCGCATCGACCCCTTGGGCGGGTAGATGTAGGTGTTGCGCACCATGAACTCTTTGAGAATGTCGTTCTGGATCGTGCCCGAGAGTTTTTCGGCCGGAACGCCCTGTTCCTCCGCCGCGACGATGTAGAGCGCGAGGACGGGCAGCACCGCGCCGTTCATGGTCATCGACACGCTCATCTGGTCGAGGGGAATCCCCGCGAAGAGCGTGCGCATGTCGAAGATGGAATCGATGGCGACGCCCGCCATGCCCACGTCGCCCGCCACGCGCGGGTGATCGGAATCGTAGCCGCGATGGGTGGCGAGATCGAAGGCGACGGAGAGGCCTTTCTGGCCTGCCGCGAGGTTGCGGCGGTAGAATGCGTTGGAATCCTCGGCGGTGGAGAAGCCCGCGTATTGGCGCACGGTCCAGGGCTGGTTCACGTACATGGTCGGGTAGGGACCACGTAAGAAAGGCGCGATGCCCGGATAAGTGTCGAGGAAGTCGATGCCCTCCCGGTCCTCGGGGCCGTACGCTGCCTTGACCGCAATCCCCTCCGGCGTGAGCCAGGGCTCCCCCTGAGGCTGCGCTGCAGGGGAGGCTTCGGAGGCGCTGGTCCAGCCGAGGTTCGAGAAATCCGGAATGCGTGTCATGGCCCTGAAGCGAATGCCCTTACCGAACGGGAGACGAATGGGTGCTCTCGCATTCTAGGGCATCCGCTGCCGGGAGGCTATCGGCGCAACGTCTAGAGCATTTTTCGGCGAAGTGGCTCCGGTTCGCCGCCAAAAATGCGGCCGGGCCAAAGAACAGAGCTGGTTCCACGCCAGGGGAAGCAGCTCTGGAGATCAGCCGCGCTTTTCCGCGTTCCAGGAGCCGGAGCAGACCCGTCCGCCGGACGTGGTCCATGTGCCGCGGCCCCAACCGTCCGAAAGCTGTCCGGTGACATGGGCGCGATCCTGACCATGCGCGATGCTGGCGGTGACGGAGCCACTGGGGCGGACCTGGCCGTTCACGTCGAAGCGTTCCGGCCCGCCATAGCGGGCGCGGCCGTTCTGCACGATCACCGAATAGCGATAGGCGCGGTCGCAGGCGCCCTGCTCGGTCACGACCTCCACGCTCCAGGTGCCGTCGAACTTCTTCGTCTGCGCGTGGGCTTCGGGCGCAAGGGCAAAAACCGCAAACATCGCCGCGCCGAGCCAGGTCATCATCCGCATCGAAAACTCCATACCCTCCAAGACAGGCTTGAATAACGTGAGGTCGGGGGACGGGTTCCTGGATGCGAAACGCATGAGAAAGCCGACGCATCGCGCGATACGTCGGCCACGGATCTCAGGCAGGACGGGTTCAGCTCTGGGCGAAGCTCGAACGCCTCTGCGCGCTCCAGCGGCCGGAGCAGCCATAGCTGTCGACCTTCCAGACACCGGAGCCGGACTGGCTCGACAGGCTGCCCGACGCCCGGCCCTGAGCGGCGCTGCTGCGGATGTCGAGATTGATGGCGCCATTGGAGCCGATCTGTCCGTTGATCACCGCCGGAGACGCTCCGGATGCTCCCTGGTAACGGACGTTGCCCTGCTCGACGGTGATGGCATAGGTGTTCGTGCCGCAGATGCCGGAATCCGTGACCAGCTGCACCTGCCAGATCCCGTCATGCTTGTATTTGGGGGCCGCAACGGCGGCGCCGCCGATGATGAGGCCGAGGCACAAGCCCATCGCCGTCGTCTTGATGAAGTTCATGAACCGTGGTCCTCCCGGTCTCGAGGCCGGGAAGAGACGGCCCTAAGGCTCAGGCGTGGGCCTTGTCGAGGGCCTCGCTCAGAACCTTGAGGGTATCGCACCCAGCGTAGATGAAAGTGGTGATGCCGGCGCGGGTCAGCTGTTCTTCGCGTTCGCCCGGGCGGCCGGCCATGTAGATAACCGAAGATCCGGCGTCGCGCAAGGTTTTCGCAGCCTCTTCGGCGTGCGCCACATAAATGTCATCGGAAGAACAAATACATGAAAGCTTTGCTTTACTGTCGATATAGGCTCGGCGGAGCTTGTCTTGGTCCGAAAAGCCATCGCTCATGACGGCTTCTATGCCGCTCGCTTCGAAGAAATTCTTGGCGAATGTCGCCCGCGCCGTGAACGCGGAGACCGGGCCGAGATTGGCCAGGAAGACCTTCGGGCGCGCGCCCGTCTTCGCAAGGTAGGCGTCCGACAGATCGCGCAGGCGCTCGAAGGCCTCCGCCGCGCGGGTGGAGGGCAGGGGCGTGACCGACACGGCCGCCTGATCGGCCTCCCGCTTCGCCGGGGGAGCCGCCGGCATCAGCACCGCCACATCCGCCTCGTGGATGTTCGGGAACTCGCTCGTGCCGGTGATCGGCTCCTTGCGGGTGGCGACGGCCTTGTCCCGCTGGGCGCGCACGGCGGCAATGCGGCCTTGCAGCGCACCTTGCTTCAGGCTCTCCAGGATGCCGCCTTCGCGCTCGATGTCCTGGAACAGGCCCCAGGCCTTCTCGCACAGCGCATCGGTGAGCGCCTCGAAGCCGCCCGAGCCCGCGGCGGGATCGGCCACCCGCCAGAGGTTGGATTCTTCCAGCAGGATCAATTGCGTGTTGCGCGCCACGCGGCGGGCGAAGGCATCCGGCAATCCCAGGGCCTCGGTGAAGGGCAGCACGGTGATCGCATCCGCGCCGCCGATCCCGGCCGAGAAGGTGGCGAGTGTCGCGCGCAGCATGTTCACCCATGGGTCGCGCTTCGTGGTCATGCGCCAGGCGGTTTCCGCATGCAGGCGGATCGGCCTCGGCGCGAGGCCGCAGGCCTGCTCGACCCTGGCCCAGAGGCGGCGGAGCGCCCGGAACTTGGCCACGGTGAGGAACTCGTCCGCGTCGGCGACCAGCAGGAAGGACAGGCTTTGGCGCGCGGCGTCGAGGGAATGGCCCTGCGCTTCGAGAGCGCGCAGATAGGCCAGGCCCGTCGCGAGAACGGCGGCGAGTTCCTGCGCCTCGCTCGCGCCCGCCTCGTGATAAGCGCGTCCATCGGCCAGGAAGGCGCGGCCGTTGAAGCCTTTCCCGGCGAGGTCCGCCAGCATGGCCCCCATGCGGGCCGAGACGACGTCCCACGCGTCCGAGAGGCTTCCCTGGGAGGCGAGGGCGCCGATCGGATCCATGCCGAGATCGAGCGACAGGTCCGACAGCGTGTGGCCGCGCCTTTCGCTGAGAGCGACGAGGCGCTCGGCCATGACGCGGCCCTGGCCGCCCGCATCCAGGCGCAGATGGATGAGATCGAGCATGATGCCGGACAGGGCCCGGTCGAGATCCTCGACCGCGTCGGCCTTCACGCCGAAGCCGCGCGCCGCAGGGGCCTTGTGCGTGACGAGGGTCAGCGCGTCCGCGCCGTTTTCGAGGTCGAGGAGGGCGAGTTCGTTGGCCTTGTCCGGATCGGGATGGTCCATCCGCTGCGACACCCGCCAGCGGACGGGCTCACCGCGCGCGATCCGCGCCGCGCCCTCGGCCTTCTCGTAGAGCGGCTGGATCGCGATGCCGTCATGGGTGCGGCCCACGAGCTTCTTCGCGAAGTCGGCCCCCTTCAGCACGCCCTCGACCCGCTTGAGCCATTGCTCGCGGTCAGCGTCAGGGAAGTCGGCGGCAAGAGACAGATCGTCCATGAATATCCCCGTCCGGAGAAAGGCAGCGTGAGTTGCGCCGGAAGATAGTGGGTCGGACGGGATGTGGGAATGCCCTAAAGGACGAGGGTGGCGACCATACTGCCATCCCGGCCGAGCGACGTGAGAACCAGGATCGGGCGCAGGATAGAGCGCGGGCTTCCCTCCCCCTTGTGGGGAGGGATTAAGGGTGGGGGTGGGGGCGCCAGACCTTCATCGGCTATCGATCACACCCCCACCTCCAACTCCTCCCCACAAGGGGGAGGAGGGTTCCTGCGCCATTTTCGCCAAGCGATCCCCGCGACAAGCCCGGCCACGGCGGAGAGGGTGGCCTCAGACGAACTGCGACAGGCCCGGGATGGAGCCCATGATGGTGCCCATGGTGTCCTCGCCGGCCTTCTCGCGGCCATAGGCGAAGAGTTCCTTGCCGAGCGGCTGCATCTGGCCCATGGACACGCCGATGCCCATGAGCTGGCCGCCGAGCGCCATCACGCCGCCGCCCATGGAGCCGATCATCCCCATCATGCCGCCGCCGGCGCCGGTCTTGGCCTGCTCGATGGCGTCCTGGGCGCCGGGAAGGGCGGCGATCAGCTGGTTGACCTCGTTCTGCGGACCCTCCTTCTGCAGATAGCCGAGGATGAGGCCGATGGCCTTGCGGGCGGTGGCCTGATCGAGGCCGGTCTTCTGCGTGATGCGTTCGATGAGCTCGTCCATGTGATTCTCCTGTGCTGCTACGAGGTGATGGTTTAGTTCTAAACAATCTATGAGGAAAACCCCCATCGAAAAGTCCTGGAGTGGAAACTGGCGACAGGACTTCTAAGATCCCTGGATGGAATCGGGAGAGACAGCATGCTCGAGGACGGCAAGATCTTCATCGGCAAGAGCACCAAGCCGGAATATCTGGATCTGACGCTCGCCAACCGCCACGGCCTGATCACGGGGGCCACGGGCACGGGCAAGACCGTTTCGCTGCAGGTGCTGGCGGAAGGATTTTCCAATGCCGGCGTCCCGGTCTTCGCGGCCGACATCAAGGGCGATCTCTCCGGCATGGCGGCTCCCGGCAACGGCAAGGCGCCTCTCGTCAAGCGGGCGCAGGATATCGGAATCGAATACAGGCCGGACAAGTTCCCGGTCGTGTTCTGGGACATCTTCGGCGAGCAGGGCCACCGTGTCAGGGCGACGATCTCCGAGATGGGCCCGCTGCTTCTCTCGCGCCTGCTCGAACTGAACGACACGCAGGAAGGGGTTCTCAACATCGCCTTCCGCGTCGCGGACGAGCAGGGCCTGCTGCTGCTCGACCTGAAGGACCTGCGCGCGTTGCTGCAGCTCATCTCCGACAATGCGAGCGAGCTCACCACGACCTACGGCAACGTGTCAAAGGCCACCATCGGCACGATCCAGCGTCAATTGCTGGTGCTGGAGAACCAGCGCGGCGACGAGTTCCTCGGCGAGCCCGCGCTCGACATCAAGGATCTGATGCGCACGGACCGCGACGGGCGCGGCGTCGTGAACATTCTGGCGGCGGACAAGCTCATGAACAATCCGCGCCTCTACGCCACCTTCCTGTTGTGGCTCATGTCGGAGCTGTTCGAGGAGTTGCCGGAAGTGGGCGATCTCGACCAGCCCAAGCTCGTGTTCTTCTTCGACGAGGCGCATCTGTTGTTCAACGATGCGCCGAAGGCGCTTCTCGAAACCGTGGAGCGCGTGGTTCGCCTCATCCGGTCCAAGGGCGTGGGCGTCTATTTCATCACCCAGAACCCGGTCGATGTGCCGGAGACCGTGCTCGCGCAACTCGGCAACCGGGTGCAGCATGCCCTGCGCGCCTATACGCCCCGCGAGCAGAAGGCGGTGCGCGTCGCCGCCCAGACGTTCCGGCAGAATCCCGCCTTCGACACGGAAAAGGCGATCACGGAACTCGGCGTCGGCGAGGCTCTGGTCTCCATGCTCGAAGGCAAGGGCGCTCCCTCCATGGTGGAGCGCACCCTGATCGCCCCGCCCATGGCCCAGGTCGGACCCATCGAGCTGACCGAGCGTCAGCAGATCCTGGCTGCGAGCCCCATGAAAGGGAAATACGATCAGCCCATCGATCCGGAATCGGCCTACGAGATGCTGGCCAAGCGCGCCGAGAAGGCAGCCGCCGACGCCAAGGCGGCGGAGGGCGGAGGCGGCATCCTCGACATACTCGGGGGACTCTTCGGAACCTCCGGTCAGCGTAAGGGAAGCCTCACCGTCGGCCAGCGGGTCACCCGCGAGGTGACGCGCACCGTCGTCAACCAGACGGTGGGCACCATCGCGGCCGAGATCGGCAAGTCCATCGGCGGCCGTCAGGGCGGCTCCATCGGCCGCGCCATCGTGCGAGGGACCCTGGGCGGGCTGTTGCGGCGGTGAGGTGTTCGCTACTCATCACAGACTTTGAGGCGGAAGAATTGGCCGAAATCTTCCGCCTCAACCTCAAGACGGTCGCCTGTTTGAGAGGTCAGATGCCAGATCACGACTGGACATTCGCCATCGGTGCGCCGCTGAGAAAAGTCGATACAGCTGAGTGAGCCTTCACCGAGTGCGTACACGACGAGGAGATGGTGCGGCAGATTCCCTTGCTGCCGTTCACTGAGCGTATACCAGATACTGCTCGGAATGCCTTCATCGTCGATGGCGCCGCGTGTAATGCCATAGAATTCAAGGCTCCTGATATCTCCGCAGCCGTAACGGAGAAGAAAATCGCGATAGGTTGGTGGGAACTTGTGGCCGATAAGATCTTCTGCAACGGCAACGATCTCTTGGCTGCAGGGGCCGGAGAAATCTCCTTCGCCAGATATGTCAATCTCCATGCAGGCTGCTAGAAAGTCGGCGTAACTCATCGGGTTTATATCCAAGGCTCACAATCTTCAGCTCGATGAGGTAATATCGCATTGTAATGAAGTTACAAAATGAGAGAGGGCCTTGCAGTTGACCTCCATACGGAGGCACCCTCCGACCGACAGATTCGCTTAAACAAAGAAAATGCCATGTCCCAGCTCGACCAAGTGCTTTCCAAGATCGATTCCGACCTCGACGCGTCCCTGGAGCGCCTGTTCCAGTGGCTGAAGGTTCCCTCGATCTCTACCGATCCCGCCTACAAGGACCATTGCCGCAAGGCGGGCCAGTGGCTCGTGGACGAGCTGAAGGGCATCGGCATCGAGGCCTCTTTGCGCGAGACGGGCGGGCACCCCGCCGTCGTGGCCCATGCCAAGGGCGAGGCGAAGCCGCACGTGCTCTTCTACGGCCATTACGACGTGCAGCCCGTGGACCCGCTGGAGCTGTGGGACGAGCCGCCCTTCGAGCCGCGCATCATCACCCTGCCGGACGGACGCAAGGCCATCAGCGCCCGCGGCTCCTCCGACGATAAGGGCCAGGTCCTGACCTTCGTCGAGGCCTGCCGCGCCTGGAAGGCGGTGACCGGCTCGCTGCCCATCAACATCACCTTCCTGGTGGAAGGCGCGGAGGAGGACGGCTCCAAGTTCCTGCCTGAGTTCATCGAGGCCAACAAGAGCGAGCTGAAGGCCGATGTGGCGCTCGTCTGCGATACGGGCATGTGGGACCAGGATACCCCTGCCGTCACGTCATCGTTGCGCGGCATGGTGTACGAGGAAGTCATCGTGCGCTGCGCGGACCGCGACCTGCATTCCGGCCAGTTCGGCGGCGCGGCGCGCAACCCGATCCATGTTCTCTCGAAGATCATCGCCGCGATACACGACGAGAACGGCCGCATTACCATCAAGGATTTCTATGATGGCGTTCCCGAGACGCCGACGCAGGTTCTCGATCAATGGAAGGGCCTGAACCTCACGGAGGAGGATTTCCTCGGCCAGGTCGGCCTGAAGCACTCGGCCGGCGAGAAGGGCCGCGTGCTCATCGAGCAGATCCAGTCCCGCCCCACCTGCGACGTGAACGGCATCATCGGCGGCTATACGGGCGAGGGCACGAAGACGGTGATCGCGGCGGAAGCCCGCTGCAAGATCTCCTTCCGTCTGGTGGGCGATCAGGACCCGGCGAAGATCTCGGAGAACTTCCAGGCTTTCGTGCGCGAGCGCATCCCCGCCGATTGCTCGGTGGAGTTCATCAAGCACAAGGGCTCGCGCGCGCTCGCGCTGCCGCACGATTTCCCGGCGCTCACCGTTGCGAAGGCCGCGCTGCATGACGAATGGAGCAGGGAGCCGATCGTCATCGGCATGGGCGGATCGATCCCGGTCGGCGGCGACTTCAAGCGCATCCTCGGCCTCGACACCCTCTTCGTGGGCTTCGGTCTCGACGACGACCGCATCCATTCGCCGAACGAGAAGTACGACCTCAAGAGCTTCCACAAGGGCACGCGCTCCTGGGCGCGCATCCTCGCGGCTTTGGCAAAGTAGAGAGGTCAGAAAGCACGGCTATCCCTCTCCCCGCCGGGGAGAGGTTGCGCCATTGGCGCGGGTGGGGGGATGCAACGGTTCATCCAGAGGGCGCGACAGCTTCGTCAGCAGCAGACGAGCGCCGAGGCTTTGCTCTGGCAGGCTTTCCGAAACCGGAAGTTAGCCAGATGGAAATTTCGGCGGCAGCATCCGATCGACCGGTATGTCGTCGACTTCGTGTGCTTGGATGCGAAACTCGTGATTGAGGTCGATGGGGCAACGCACTCCACGTCGAAAGAGATGACGCGGGATAGCGAGCGGACGCGTGTTCTCGAAATCTGCGGCTATCATTTCTTGCGCCTGCAGAACGCCGACATCTACGACAACATCGACGTTGTGTTAGAAACCATTCTGGCAGAATTGGAGCACCGTACCCATGTGTAGCGCCCCCTTTCACCTCTCCCGTGCGGGAGAGGTCGGACCGTCAGGTCCGGGTGAGGGGGTATAGCCATGTCCGAACAGGGCGCCCCCCCCTCACCCTCGCTTCGCTCGACCTCTCCCCACCGGGGAGAGGTGGGGAGCCTAGCGGTTGGGTCATAGCAATCCCGCGAGCGTATCGATGACGGCGCGTGGGGCGAGGTCCTCGTATTCGTCCGGCAGCCCGAGCCGGTTCACCCAGATCGGGGTGAAGCCGAAGGCCGCCGCTCCCGCGACATCCCACCGGTTCGAGGAGACGAAGACGATCTCGTCTTCGTTGAGGGACAAAGCCTCGATCGCTACCTGATAGGCATCGGGGCTCGTCTTGAAGACCTTCGCGGAATCCACCGAGAGCACAGCGTCGAGACACGCCGCAAGATCGGCGGAGGCCACCGCCGAGCCGAGCATTCCGGGGTCGCCGTTCGACAGGATGGCGGTACGCAGGCCCCTTGAGCGCAGTCTCTCAAGGGTCGGGCGCACCTCGGGATAGGCGTCGAGGGTGCGATAGGCGTCGAGCAGGAGCGGGCGGACGGAATAATCCGCCGTCGGGCAGCGGGCGAAGGCGTAGTCGAGGGCCTGCTCGGTCAGAGCCCAGAACGGCCGGTAACGCCCGGCCAAGGACAGCACCCAGGAATATTCGAGCTGCTTGGCGCGCCAGATCTCGGACAGGCGCGTCCCCTCCGGCCCGATCTGCGCCGCGTGGCGGGCGACTGCGGAATGCACGTCGAACAAGGTCCCGTAGGCGTCGAAGACGACGGCTTTGATTCCGGCCGGGATGAGGGACGACGACATGCTCCGGGTCCTTGAACCAAGGGTGAGGCGGCTGATCGGGACTGATCATCCTCTCTCATGCATCTCATCACAAGACTTTATCCTGTCCAAGTTCCCCAAGCGATTGACGAGGGTGACGCAAAGGGATTCGATAGGGCAGGTATTCTGACCCAAAGGATAACGGAAGTGGCTTGGTATTCGCAGACCTGGAACTGGTTCAACGGCGCGTGGCATGAGGGCAACCCGCCCCTGATCGGACCTCGCTCCCACGTGGCGTGGCTGGGCTCGTCGGTCTTCGACGGCGCCAGGGTGTTCGAGGGCGTCATGCCCGATATCGACCTGCATTGCGCGCGCGTGAACCGCTCGGCCGCCACCATCGGCCTCAAGCCCACCATGGATCCGCAGGCGATCGTCGAGCTGGTGCGCGAGGGTGTAAAGAAGTTCGCCCCCGGCACGGCCCTTTACGTGAAGCCCATGTATTGGGGCGAGGCCGAGGGCCTGGCCACCATCGCGCCCGATCCGGAATCGACCCAGTTCTGCCTCTCCCTCTTCGAGGCCCCCATGCCGGTGCCCGGCGGCCTGTCGGTGATGAAGTCGAGCTTCCGCCGCCCGACGCTCGAATCCATGCCCACCGATTCCAAGGCCGGCGCTCTCTACCCGAACAACGCCCGCGTGATCCGCGAGGCGAAGGAGAAGGGCTTCGACAACGCCCTGGTCCTCGACGCCCTCGGCAACGTGGCCGAGACCGGCACCTCGAACGTGTTCATGGCCAAGGATAATGTGGTCTACACCCCGTACCCGAATGGCACGTTCCTCAATGGCATTACCCGCCAGCGCGTGATCCAGCTCCTGCGCGACGACGGCGCGACGGTCGTCGAGGGCACGCTGCGCTACGAGGATTTCGCGACGGCCGACGAGATCTTCATCTCAGGCAATTATTCCAAGGTGATGCCGGTACTGCGCATCGACAGCCGCGATCTCCAGCCCGGCCCGTTCTACCGCCGCGCGCGCGAACTCTACTGGGCCTATGCCCATTCCCAGCCGGTGACGAAGGCGGCTTAAGGTTTTGACACGGGAGCGGTTTCTCGTCATGGCCGGGCTTGTCCCGGCCATCTCGCCGAGAAGGGCACAATGCTTCTTGGAATCGGGATCGCCGGCACAAGGCCGGTGATGACAGGGGGACTGCCTCGCCTCCTCAAGGACTTGTGAACCGGGGCCGAGAGGCACCGGTTTTTTGTTGCCCTAAATGGCCCCGGCATCGCGCCTTGCCGGAGCTTCCGATGCGTCCGATCCTGAACGGCCTTTTCGCTCTTGGCCTCCTGACGGCCCCGGCCCTCGCCGAGCCTGTGGATCTCGAACTCGTCTTCGCCGCTGATGGCTCCGGCTCCATCGACGACGACGAGCTCAGCCTGCAGCGGAAGGGCTGGGCGGATGCGCTCATGAACCCGGAGGTTCTGGCGGGCATCAAGGACGGCCCCATCGGGGCGATCGCGGTCGCCTTCATGGAATGGGGCGGGCCGGGCTCGCAGGTGCTGATCGTCGACTGGCACGTGATCCGGGACGAGGCGGGCTCCAGGATCTTCGCCGACAAGCTCACGAGCGCGCCGCGCGGAGCCACCGGCTACAATTCCATCTCGAACGCTATCGACTTCTCCGTGCGCCTCGTGGAGCAGAACGCCCACGAGGGCACGCGCAAGGTGATCGACGTGTCGGGCGACGGTCCCAACATGAACGGCCGCTCCCTGGAGCAGGCCCGCGCGGACGCGCTCTCGAAAGGCTTCACCATCAACGCGCTCGCGATCCGCCGTCCGGGCAGCGGACGCCCCGGCGGGCCCGGCGGAATGTCGCTGGAGGATTACTATGCCCGAAGCGTCATCGGCGGGCCGGGCGCCTTCGTGGAGATCGCGGACGAGACGCGGCCCTTCGCGGTGGCGGCGCGGCGCAAGCTGCTGACGGAGATCGCCGGGATCGGAGGCGCGACGCGCCACGCGGCGCAACAGGATCAGCGCCGCGCGAGCCTCACCCCCATGGCCTTGAGCCCCGCCAGCAGGACGCCCCCATAGATCAGCGCGCCCGCAAGGCCGAGCGCCCCGAGCAGGGTCTCGTTCCGCCAGACCGGGAGGAGGGCGGTCCAGCGTTCCAGCGGCGCAGGCGCGAACCATGCGAAGACGACCAGGAGCAGGCTCGCCGCCGCGATGGCGAGGCAGGTCCTGCCGAGGGAGCGGTTCGGGGCCGTCCATCCGCGCCGATAGGCGAGCGCGAAGAGCAGGGCGAGGTTGACCCAGACCCCGATGGCCGTGCCGAGGGCGAGGCCCACCACGCCGTAGGTGTCCATCAGCAGGATCTTCACGAGGACGTTGACGCCGACCGCCGTGAGCGAGGCGATCAGCGGCGTCGCGGTGTCGGATCGGGCATAGAAGCTCGAAACGGCCGAGCGGATGAGAACGGCGGCCGGAAGCCCCAGGCCGTAGGCCGCAAGCACCGCGCCCGAGCGCCGCGCGGCCTCGGCATCGAATGCGCCGCGCTGGAAGAGCGCGGACATGATGAGGTCCGGCATTACCAGGAACGCCACGAGGAAAGGCGCGGCGAGCGCGAGGGTCAGGCCGATCGTGCGGTTCTGCGCCGCGTAGGCGCCCGCTTCGTCGCCGGCGGCGATGCGGCGGCTCATTTCCGGCAGCAGCACGGTCCCGGCCGCGATGCCGATCACGCCGAGGGGAAGCTGATAGAGGCGGTCCGCGTAGTAGAGGGAGGACACGGCGCCCGTGGGCAGGAACGAAGCGATGATCGTGTCCGCGAAGATCGCGAGCTGCACGCCCGCGGAGCCGATCACGGCGGGGCCGAGCGCCTTGAAGAAGGTCTTCATCGGCCGGTCCATGCGCGGGCGCTCGATTCCCGGCGCGGCGAGGGCGCGTTTCGTGTCCCACCAGACGAGGATGAGCTGAAGCGCGCCGGAGATCGTCACGCCCCAGGCGGCGGCATAGCCCGCATTCGGGAACAGGAACACCACGGCGAGCGTCGCGATCATCGCCACGTTCAGGAGAACGGGCGCGGCCGCGGCGGCCCAGAAGCGTTCGTGGGCGTTCAGGATCGCCGAGTAGATGGTGACGATGGTGATCAGCAGGAGATAGGGAAACGTGATCCGCGTCAGCGAGACGGCGAGATCGAACTTCGCAGGGTCCTCGGAGAAGCCCGGCGCGAGAAGCCGCACGACGCTCGGCATGGCGAGGAAGGCCGCGACGAGCAAGCCGATCTGCACGATGAGCATCAGGGTCACGATGCGGCCGGCGAAGGATTTCGCGGCCTTTTCGCCCCCAGTTTCGAGCACCTGGGCATAAGCGGGCAGGAAGGCGTTGTTGAACGCGCCCTCGCCGAAGATGGCGCGGAAATGGTTCGGAATGCGGAAGGCCACGAAGAACGCATCGGCCACGGGCCCGACGCCCATCACGGCGGCGATCACCACGTCGCGGATGAAGCCCGTCAGGCGCGAGACGAGCGTCCATCCCCCGACGGACAGAATTTTCTTGAACATCGGTCAGGCCCGGCGCTGCTGTTCGTGGACGGGAAGGAGGCTGTCCGAGACCTCCGTGGTGCTGCCGATCCGCTCGGAGACCACATAGAGCGGCCGACGTTTCACCTCCGCGAAGATGCGGCCCACATATTCGCCGATGATGCCCAATGACATCAATTGAATGCCGGAGAAGAACATGATGGACACGATCAGGCTCGGGAAGCCGGGGAGATCGGTGCCGAACATGAGGGTCCTGATCAGGAAGTAGAGGGCGGCGGCAATCGAGAGAAACGAGATCAGAAAGCCGAGATAGGTCCAGATGCGCAGAGGCACCGTCGAGAAGGCCGCAATGCCGTCGAAGGCGAAGCGGAAGAGCTTTCGGAAGCTCCATTTCGAGGTGCCGAAGCGGCGCTCCTCCACCACGAAGGGCACGCCGATGCTCTTGAACCCGATCCAGGCGTAAAGCCCTTTCGAGAAACGCGCCTTCTCACCCATGGCGCGCAGCACCTCGACCCCCTTGCGGTCGATGAGGCGGAAATCGCCCGCGCCCTCGGGAAGCCCGATTTCTCCGAAGCGTGCAAAGAGCTGGTAGAACAGGTGGGCGAAGCCGCGCTTGACCCGGGTCTCGTCCGAACGGTCCGTGCGCTGGCCGTAAACCATGTCGTAGCCTTGCCGCCAGCGTTCCACGAAGGCCTCGATCATCTCCGGCGGGTGCTGCAGGTCCGCGTCCATGATCACGACCGCATTGCCCCTCGCGTGGTCGAGACCGGCAGCGATGGCGATTTCCTTGCCGAAATTGCGGCTGAACGAGAGCGCTCCGACCCGGGGCTCCCGCTCGCTCAACGCACGGATAGCGTCCAGGGTGTCGTCCCTGCTGCCGTCGTCCACAAATACGACCTCCCAGGCGAGGCCGATCCGGTCGAGCACTGGGAAGAGGCGTTCGCAGAGCGGCCCGATATTGGCGCTCTCGTTGTGGACGGGAATGATGACGCTGAGCTTGGGCGAAGCCACGGTTGGGAAACCCCTTGTGATCCGGCGCATCAAGAGCCGAGTTTGCGGCTTTGCTCAAGGGCCTATGTTCAGTTTCGCGTGAGAATGTGGCGTGCTGGCCTGGCCTCTTATTGCCGCATGAGCCCGTCTGAAAACCGGATCCATTTTCCCGCACAATGCGCTAGGGTGCGGCGAAGCCGATGTCCAAGGATCCCATGTCTTCCCTCTGTAGCGTCATCCTCTGCGCCGACGATTATGGTCTCAGCGACGGCGTCAGCCGGGGCATCGCGGAATTGGCGGAGATGGGCCGCCTGTCGGCCACGGGCGCCATGACCAACATGCCCGGATGGCGGCGGAATGCGCCGGATCTGAGACCGCTGAAGGGCCGGATCGGGATCGGCCTTCATCTCAATCTCACGACCGGCGCGCCCTTGGGGCCCATGGCGCAGCTTGCTCCCTCGGGACGCTTTCCCCGCCTCAAGGAACTGATCGCCCATGCCGCTCGGGGGCGGCTTAAGAGGGCCGAGATCGCGGGAGAGATCGCGCGTCAGCTCGATGCCTTCGAGGATGCTCACGGGGAACCGCCGTCCTTCGTCGATGGGCATCAGCATGTGCATGTGCTGCCCGGCGTGAGGGGGCCTCTGCTTCAGGCGCTGCGGGACAGGGAATATGCGGGACGCGTCTGGCTGCGCGATCCCGCCGACACCGTGCCCTCGATCCTGCGCCGCCCCATCGGACGCGGAAAGGCGCTGATCGTGAGAGGGTTCGCGCGGGGCTTCTCTCGCGAGGCCCATGCCGCGGGCTTTGCCACGAACAAGGGCTTTTCCGGCTTCGCGCCGTTCGATCTGTCCGTTCCGACCGACCGGATCTTCGAGGCCGCCTTTTCGCACATGGGTCCAAGCCCGCTCGTCATGTGCCATCCCGGCTATGTGGACAAGGAGCTTCGCAGGCTCGATCCGGCGGTGGAAAGCCGTGTCGCCGAACTGGATTATCTGAAGTCGGATGCGTTCGGCGCGTTGCTGAAGGAACGCGGGATCAGGCTCGTTCCCGGCCCGTAGGCTACACGCAAAACGGGCCCCGGAAGGGGCCCGTCTGACGTAGCGATAAGGGAAGGATTACTTCACAGCCGCTTCGAACATTTCCTCGACATGTTCCCAGTTCACCAGGTTCTCGAGGAAGGCCTTGATGTAGTCGGGCCGGCGGTTGCGGTAGTCGATGTAGTAGGAATGCTCCCACACGTCGCAGCCGAGGATCGGCTGAGCGCCGTGGACCAGCGGGTTCTCGCCGTTGGGAGTCTTCATCACGGTGATCTTGCCGTCCTTCACGGCAAGCCAGGCCCAGCCAGAGCCGAACTGGCTCACGCCCGCCTGAACGAAGTCTTCCTTCATCTTGTCGACGGAGCCGAGATCCTCGACGATCTTCTTTTCGAGCTTGCCGGGCAGCGCGCCGCCGCCATTGGGCTTCATCCACATCCAGAAGTGAATGTGGTTGTAGTGCTGACCGGCATTGTTGAAGAGAGCCTGGTTCTTGCCGTAGGAGCCCTTCACGACTTCCTCGACGCTCTTGCCTTCGAATTCCGTGCCTTTCAGCAGGTTGTTGCCGGTGTTGACGTAAGCCGCATGGTGCTTGTCATGGTGAAACTCGAGGGTTTCACGCGACATGTAGGGCTGCAGGGCATCATAAGCATAGGGCAGTTCGGGCAGAGTGAACGACATCGGCATCTCCTTTGGATTGAGCGACCTGTGATGGGTTAGTTAAAGCTCCCTGCCGCCAAGAGCAACGGCTGACGCCCGGACTTTTTTCTACCCAATCTTTTCATGAGGTTGCCTTTCCCCTATAGAGGCATAGCTTTGCCCTTGAAAACCTTGTTCTGCGTATGATGGAGACGGCATGATCATCGCTCTTCTGGCTCTCGCTTTTGCGATGATCGTCGGCGGATTATTGGCTGCTTTCTTCGGGTGGGACATCGTTCTGATAGAACGTGGCTGGACGATGGTGATCGCCGGAAGCTTCAGCGCCGCCTGCGGCGCGCTTCTCCTGGGAATCACGGCGGTGGTTTCCAAGCTCGCCCGCATTCAGTCGGAGATCTCCCGCCTTCAGATCGGTTTCGACGAAACGGTTCGGGACGAGGCATCCGCCTCGTCGACTGGGCTCTCGGTAGCTGCTCTCGCCGGCGGGTTGCTGGGCGGGCGCATGTTCGGCCGTGGCGAGACGGCGGCCCAGGACGAGGCGCAGCCGGACCTGCCGCTTTTCTCCCACGACGAACGATCCGAGCCCGCTCCGGAGAGCCGTGTGGAATCCGTCGTGGAGAAAGCCGCCGAACCTCGTCCGTCCGGGACATCGTCCGGCGACACGGCGCGGCCCGAGGAAGACGAGGGCGAGATCGAGGCCAAGGTTCCGGATTTCCTGCTCGCCGAACGCCTCGAGGAGACCTATGTCGAAATCCGTGACGTTCCGGAAGACACGTCACTGTTCGCCGAGGAGCCCAAGCTGACGGAAGCCGAGGAAGAGCCTCGGGACGAGCGGGAGCGCGATGAGCCTCGCGAGCCGTCGGCAGAGCCCGCGCCGGCATTCGGGCCGGACTCCGAGGCCATGCGCGATTTCGAGCGGCTTTCCGGGGCAGAGAAACCCGCCAAGTCCGAGGAAGGGGCCGAGGAGGAGAAGGCAGGCGGAGCGCCGGGCTCCGGCGCCACCATCATCGGCACGTACAATTCCGGCGACAACACCTACGTGATGTTCTCCGACGGCTCCATCGAGGCGCAGACTCCAGGAGGCGTTTTCCGCTTCCAGTCCCTCGATGAGCTGAAAGCCTTCATCGCGTCCGGCGGAGAGGGCGGAAGCTCCGCTACTTGAACAGCGGAGAGAGGGCCCGGAAATCCTCCGTCGCAGCCCTCTCCATCCATTCGAACCCGACCATCTCCGTGGTGACCCAGTGACAGCCTGCATGGAGCAGGCGGGCGCAGGCTGCGTTGACGCTGTGCGGCGAGCGGCTCGAAACCCCGTCCGCGACCACGAAGACGTCGAGGCCCATCTCCTTGAAGGCGAGCGCGGTCTGCAGCACGCAGATATGCGCCTCGGCCCCGCAGATCACGAGCTGGCTGCGTCCCTCTCCCCGAAGCCTGGCGGCGCGCTCCGCGATCGCCGGATCGGCGGCCGCTGAGAAGGTCGTCTTCGGAAGAACCAGGGTCGAGGCTGGGAGAGCATCAGTCACGGATTCGACCGTCGGGCCGAGCCCTTTCGGATATTGCTCCGTGACCGTCACCGGAACGCCGAGCCGGGAGGCGACCTGCAGCAGGATGCCGATATTCCGGATCGTAGCGTCACCGTCGTGGATGGCGGGCATGAGCCTGGCTTGAACATCCACCACGAGAAGATGCGATCGGTTCGCGTTCAACAACATGACGTCTCTCCCCTCGTCGGGATGCCTGAGATCATTGTCCCTGCCATTTGGAGCTGCCCGGACCCCGCGGCGCGAGGAAGCATTCGCCTGTCCGCGGGCCGCTTCTACTCGTCCGTCTTGAAGAGGGGAGGCGCTCCAGGAATGGGCAAGCTCATCGTAAAGTGGAGGCCTTCCTCCCGGAAGTCCATGGCCACCTGAGCCTGGAGCTGCGTGGAGAGCACCCGCTGCAGCAGGCGCGAGCCGAAGCCTTGCCGGGCCGGGGTCGCGACGCGCGGTCCGCCATGCTCCGTCCAGGCGAAGTGCAGGATCGGGCCCGCCTCGCCCATCTCGATGGACCAGCGAACCTCGACCTGCCCGCCGAACGTCGACAAGGCGCCGTGCTTGGCCGCGTTGGTGGTGAGTTCGTGGATTGCCATGCCGATTGGCACGGCCGCTTCCGACGGCAGCTCGACATGCGGGCCTTCGATGAGAATCCGGTTGCGGGCCTCGTCTTCGTAGGGGCCGAGCTCCGTCTCCACGAGCTCGTGAAGATCAGCTCTCTGCCAGAGATCCTCCGTGAGCAGGTTGTGCGTGCGCGCAAGCGAC
This sequence comes from Microvirga sp. HS2, assembly GCF_055792805.1. Taxonomy (NCBI): domain Bacteria; kingdom Pseudomonadati; phylum Pseudomonadota; class Alphaproteobacteria; order Hyphomicrobiales; family Methylobacteriaceae; genus Microvirga; species Microvirga sp. HS2. The sequence goes on along the minus strand of NZ_JBVVAJ010000004.1, from coordinate 153,486 downwards.
ACGATGCGTCCGACGAAGCCCTGATAGAACTCGTCGATGCTCGACGACGTCCGGGCGGTCGAGCCCACAATGGCCTGGACCGTCGCCAGGGTGTTCTTGACGCGGTGATGGAGCTCGCGGATCAGAAGATGCTGACGCTGCTCCGCCTGCTTGTAGCGCGTGACGTCGATATTGATGCCGATCATGCGCGTCGGCCGGCCTTCGCGGTCGTAGAAGAACAGCGCCGTGGTGTCGATGAAGCGGATGCCCTCGTCGGGATGGCGGATGCGATAGGACAGGCCGATCTCCCCGTCGTGGCGCGCCAGGGCCTCCTCCATCAGCCTCTTGCCGGGAGCCAAGTCCTCCGGAACGACCCGCTTCTCGAAAGCGGCCATATAGCCTTCGAAGGCGCCAGCCTCGAGGCCGAACAGGCGCTCCTGTTCGGCGGTCCACGTGATCCGGTCGGCGGTGATGTCCCAGTCGAATACGCCGATGCCGGCCGCACGCTGGGCCAGCGACAGGCGCTCCTCGCTGATGCGCAGCGCCGCTTCCGTTTCCTTGAGGTCGTGAATGTCGACGCTGGTGCCGACCCAACCGCCGAACTGGCCTTCCTTGTAGAAGGGTTCCGCCTGGATCAGGTGCCAGCGATAGGCGCCCGTATGAGATCGATAGCGGACCTCGGTCTCGTAGGGCGTGCGGTTCAGCATAACGCTCTTCAGCTCCTCATGCATGCGCCGCATGTCGTCGGGATGGATCGCCTGCATCCAGCTGTGGCCGAGGGCTTCCTCGGGAGGAAGGCCCGAATACTTGACCCAGCGTTCGTTGGCATAGGTCAGGCTGACATTCGGGTCCACGATCCAGACGAGGGCCGGCAGCGATTCCGCGATGATGCGGAACCGCGCTTCGGTCTCCCGCAGGCCTCGCTCCGCGCGCGCCTTCTCGATGGCGAGCCAGGTCCGCTCCGCGACGTCCTCGATGAGCGCCACGTCCTCCCCGGTCCAGATCCGGGGGGTGGAGGCACTCGTGTAAAGAACGGCCTTGAGGTGATCGTTTCTCAGCACCGGCATGCTGACGAGGGACCTGATGTTCATGCCGCTGTAGCGGGCCTGCTGCGCAGGGCCGCTCAGACGAGGATCCGCCTTGACGTCCTCGATGATCACCGGCTCGCCCTGCCTGAGCGCGGATAATTCGAAGTCCGCGAGCTGGTCGAACCTCTCCACCTTGCCTTCATTGGAGATGAGGCCCTTCGACCATTCCTTCTCGATGGCGATGACGCCGCGCTCCTCGAAGACCTCGCCGTAACCCGCCGTATCGATGTCGAGGAAACGGGCCAGATGCCGCGCCGAGGTCTCCAGGATCTGGTCGGGATCTTCCAGCGTGCCGAGCTGGTCGTTGAGCTCCAGCAGGAACTCCTGGCGGCGCTGGGCGCGGGTGCTCTCCTCCCTGACCCTTTCCCGCTCGGTGATGTCCTGCACGACGCCCAGCGTATAAACCGGCTTGCCGTTTTCGGCGATCACCCCGCCGCGGACGTGAATGCGGCCGGGGCGGCCGTCGGCGCGGATGATCCGATGCTCGATATTGAAGTCGGTCTTCGTCTTCAACGCATAGGAAATCGCCTGATCGATCCGCGCCACGTCGTCGGGATGGAACATCGCCCGCAGCCCGTCATAGGTGAGCTGCGCATCCGGCGGCAATCCGAAATAGGCTTTGAACGCCGGGGTGCCGCTGACCTCTCCGGTTTCCTGGTTCCGCTGCCAGGCTCCGAGTCGGCTGACGTCGAGCGCCATGCGCAGTTTCGACGCGCTCAGTCGGAGCGCCATCTCGGCCTGCTGCACACGCCGCTCCAGCTCGGCGATGCGCTGCTCGGGAGTAACGTCATCCGCTATGTCTGAACCGGCTCGACTCGTCATGAATGCACGCTCTCGAACATGAGGGCCGCTCGCGCTCCTCTCACGCTAGTTCCGGCCCGGGGAAGGATTCCGGTCGGCGGCCAAAGCCTTCCACGCAGGCGAGGGCGAAGGTGTAGGCCAGCGCGACTTCCTCGAGCCGGTCGAACCGGCCTGCCGCGCCCCCATGGCCCGCGTCCATGTTGAGCCTGAGGAGAATGGGGCCGCCTCCCGTCCTCGTTGCTCTCAGCCGCGCGACCCATTTGGCGGGCTCCCAGTAGGTCACGCGCGGATCCGTCAAGCCGGCGAGCGCCAGAATCGCCGGGTAGGCCTGAGGCATTATGTTATCATAGGGCGAATAGGAGAAAATAGTACGGAAGGCTGCTTCGTCGGCGGCTGGATTTCCCCATTCGGGCCATTCGGGCGGCGTGAGGGGGAGTTCGGCGTCCAGCATGGTGTTGAGCACGTCCACGAAGGGCACCTCGGCAATGATGCCGGCGAAGAGGTCCGGCGCCATGTTGGCCACGGCCCCCATCAGCATTCCGCCCGCGCTGCCGCCATGGGCCACGATCCGCCCCCGCGACGTATAGCCGGCCTGGGCCAGGGCCTCGCCGCTGGCGATGAAATCCTTGAAGGTGTTCGTCTTCTTCTCGCGCTTGCCGTCGAGATACCAGCGCCACCCCTTCTCCGTGCCGCCCCGGACATGGGCAATGGCATAGACGAAGCCCCGATCCACGAGCGACAGAATGCTCGTGCGGAAGCTGGCAGGCATCGACATGCCGTAGGAGCCGTATCCATAGAGCAGGCAGGGGGCCGAGCCGTCGAGAGCGGTCTCCCGGCGGTGCAGGATCGAGATCGGCACCTGCTCCCCGTCCGGCGCCGTGGCGAAGAGGCGGCGGGTGACGTAGTCGGCCGGGTTGTGGCCGCTCGGAACTTCCTGGCGCTTCCGCAGCGTCCGCTCGCCCGTCCGGAGGTTGTAATCGGTCACCTCGTTCGGGGTCGTCAGGGACGAGTAATGGTAGCGGATCACATCCGTGTCGAACTCGTAGCCGGGGGTGAACCCGAGAGAATAGGCCTCCTCGTCGAAGGCGATGCTCTCCTCCCGCCCGCTCGCGATCTCGCGCAGCACGATCCGGGGGCTGGCGTTCTCCCGCTCCAGGCGGACGAGATAGCGGGCCAGGGCCACGACCGAAAGGATCATGATTCCCGGACGGTAGGGAATGAGGTCGGTCCAGTGCGCGCGCCCAGGGGTGGCCACGGGGGCCGTCACGATCTTGAAGTCCTCCGCCCCGTCCGCATTGGTGAGGATGATCAGGCGGTCGCCGTGATGTTCCACATCGTATTGCAGCTGAGGCGTGCGCGCCTCGACGAGGCGGGGGCGCGCGGCGTCGTCGGACCGGTCGAGGAGCCAGACTTCCGAGGTTTCGTGGTCGCTCGCCTCGATCAGGACGAAGGCGTCCGACTGGGTCACGCCGAGCTTCACGAAGAAGCCCGGGTCCTTCTCCTCGTAGATGGTCTCATCCACGGCCGGGTCAGAGCCGATCAGATGGCGTCTGACACGCACCGGGCGGTGGTTCTCGTCGAGCTCGACGTAATAGAAGCCGGAGCTGTCGTTGAGCCACACCACGCCGCCGGAGGTCTGAGGCACCTCGTCGGGGAGGTCCCGGCCGGATTCGAGGTCGCGGATGCGGATCGTGAAGTATTCGGAGCCCTTCACGTCCGAGCCCCAGGCCAGGAGCCTGTGGTCCGGGGAATGGTCCGCGCCGCCCAGGTCGAAGAAGGCGAAGCCCTCGGCCTCCTTGTCCCCATCGAGCATGACGGCCTCCGCGCCGCCGTCGCGGGGCTGGCGGCAGACGAGAGGGTGCTGCCCACCTTCACGGTAGCGGGTGAAATAGGCGAACGGGCCGTCGGGCTGGGGAACGGTGGAATCGTCCTCCTTGATGCGCCCGCGCATCTCGGCGACGAGCCGGGCCTGGAAATCCTCGGTCCCGGCGAAGGCCGCGGAGGCATAGGCGTTCTCTTGCTCAAGGGCCGCGCGAATGGCCGGATCGAGGGCAGCGGGGTCCCTGAGCACATCCTTCCAGTTCTCGGCCTTGAGCCAGGCATAGGGGTCCTGGATTCTCACCCCGTGCACCTCGAAGCTGTGCGGCCTTGCCGGTGTGACCGGCGCGGGAGGCAGGGGATTGGAGAGGAGACGTTCGCGTTTCATGGAAGGACCCGGATAGGAGGCTTAAGGCAGGGCAATTATGCATACATAACTCGGATTTCCCACGTCGGGTCCGTGCCGGGGCGTTGGCGCGTGCTATGTTCGTCCGCAGGGCGGGGCCGCTATAGCTGCTTCTTCTGCTTAGGAAGGGGGCGAATTCAGTATTGTGCTGCTGCAGGCCGGCGATCGGTTTCCCATCCGTTAAACCTATGTTTATTGCACACTGAAAGTTGACCCCAAGTTTTCCAAAGTTTTCCTTTTATTGATCTTGTGTTTCACTCGGAATTGACATACCTGAACGGGCAGGAACGTTCGCCGCGCGTTTACAGTGCGGTTCAAGAATGAGGCAAGCATTGCTTGCGCAATGACTGCTCAAAATTCAGCCTGTAAGGCATTTGAGCTGTTTTTGCGGGCCGGAAAGGAAGAAAATCAAAATGAGCGACAATATCGCTGCGTCAAACTACATTGAGCTGGCCGCGGATATCGTATCCGCCTATGTGAGCAACAACTCTGTTCCATCGGGCGATCTGCCGACGCTGATCAACGACGTCCACTCCGCTCTCATGCGCGTCGGCGGCGGCACCGTCGAAGCTCCGATCGAAGCTCCGAAGCCCGCCGTTCCCGTGAAGAAGTCCGTCACTCCCGACTACATCGTCTGCCTGGAGGACGGCAAGAAGTTCAAGTCGCTGAAGCGCCATCTGCGTACGCAGTACAACATGACGCCCGAGCAGTACCGCGAGAAGTGGGCTCTGCCGGTCGATTATCCGATGGTGGCTCCGAACTACGCCAAGGCCCGCTCCGAGCTCGCAAAGGAAATGGGTCTCGGCCAGCAGCGCCGGAAGCGCCGTTCGTCGCGCAGCAGCAGCTGAGCGGCCTGACAGGCGTGACGTTTCAAGCCGCCCTTCGGGGCGGCTTTTGCATGCGCGACTCGGACCAGGGAGAGTTTTCCCATCATGGCGCCAATGGGCCCGGAACGGGCGTTGCCTGACTTATCCTCAGTCTTATCAACAGTTTTGAATCTCGTTGACAATTAGGAATATGCGCCCACTATCAGAAGTGGAGGGGGCGAGTCCTTTCTTTCTTTATTTATAGGAACAAAACATGAACAAAATTGAGAACGAGAGTTTTCATCAAGGCATTGCCCCGGCCGGATCTCTCAAGTCCCGGCGGGTAAAAAAGATAAAGGAAACAAGGCGCATGAGGGGACGGGGCGCATCCGCTCCCCATGGAGCGAGAGCCGATTCCCTCTCGCGGGAGGCACGACGACTTCTGGCTGTACTCGACGTTGCGGAAACACGCGCCATGGTGGATCCGACCGACGAGAGCAGCGTCATCGTCCACAGGAAGCGCGCGGGCATCTCGGTCGGGGCCGGGCGCTTCGGGCGGGCCGATGCCGAGGTGCTCGTCCGGCAGGATCTGGCGGTCTGGCAGCGCGTCGGGTCCGGCCCGAAGACCCTATCCTTGAGCGAGGTCGGGCGCTCCTACCTTCGCCGCGTCGCCGGGAACGAGCCTGAGACCGCCTTCCTGAGCCAGCACCGCGACATCGTGGAGGCCACGATCGAGACCGAGACGGGGCCGAGCCGCGTCCGAATGGATGCCGAGGAGAGCCCGCTCGACTGGCTGCGCCGCCGCAAGGACCGGAACGGAGCGCCGCTGATCGACGAGGCGGCCTATCAGGCCGGGGAAAGGCTGCGCACGGACATCATGCTGGCGGGCCTGCTGCCGGGCGTCACGGCCCGCTGGGACGCGATGCCGACGGGTGGCGGTCCTGCCTCGCCGTCGGAGGCCACCGACCGCATAATCGCCGCCCGCCAGCGCATCCGGCACGCCTTCGATGCCATCGGTTCGGATTTCAGCGACCTGCTGATGGACCTTTGCGGCTTCCTGAAGGGCCTGGAGCTGATCGAGCGGGAGCGGGGATGGCCGCAACGCTCCGCGAAGATCGTCGTGCGCCTCGCCCTGGCGCGGCTCGCCGAGCATTACGGCATCGAGGCGGCGGCGCGGGGCCCGGCGGCCTCGCGCGGAATCAGAGCCTGGCAGGCGGTCGTGATCGACGGCGGGCTCTCTTAAAGAGCCGCCTGCGCCGTTTGGGCGTCGCGGCGGATGCGCTCGACCATGGACCTGACGCCGTTCGACCGCTGTGGCGTCAGGTGTTCCGCGAGGCCGAGATCCTTGAACAGGGCGAGGGCGTCGGTGGAGAGAGCCTCCTCCGGCGTCTTGCCGTTGTAAAGCGCGATCATCAGGGCGACGAGGCCGCGCACGATATGGGCGTCGCTGTCCCCGAGGAGATGAAGCGCGGGTTCGCCCTGGGAGCGGTCGAGGCGTGTTTCGAGCCAGACCTGGCTCGCGCACCCCTTCACCTTGTTGGCGTCGGTATGGGCCTCCGCGGGAAGCGGATCCATCATCCGCCCCAGCTCGATCACATAGCGATAGCGCTCTTCCCAGTCGTCGAGCAGCTCGAAGTTGGAGACGATCTCGTCAATGGTCGGCAGCATGGCAATCCTGCTTTGTCTGCCGGTCATATAATCGCTGCGGAGGCGTTTGGCGACCGGACGCCCGCAATCAGCCGCGCGGCCTGTCCGTCGAGGGGGCGCGGTCCTCCGGCTTCAGGGTATCCGACGGCTTCGTGGCCGGGGGCGTGACGCCGGAGGCGGTGAGGATCTTGTCGACGACGGCCTGCTTGGCGTTCTCGGGCAAAGCCTGCCACACGGTTTCGAGATGGCCCGCCGCTGCATTCGCCGCAGGTTTGGCAGCCACGGGCGCCGCCTGCTCCCTGGCCTTCGGCGCGAAGACGTTCTGAAGCGGATCGGGGCCTTCGCCGCGCTGACGGACGGGCGAGTAGTAGAAAATTGCGCCGACGATGAGGACAAAACGCAGAATCGAAAACATGAGGCGGCTGCCGGTACCAATCGAAAGATCAAAGATGATGCATCATAACGTGTGGCGCCGGTCCCGCGTAGGCGGCGAAGGTGGAACTTCGGAACAGAGTGAACGGAAGGTTAAACACGGGGCCTGTCCGGCCCTGGCCGTTAAGATCTTTGATTTGTAAGGAAAAAACATTGGCCTTCGCCTTGTCTGCGGTCTCCTCCGGCTTCATTCTGCCGGGGAGCGTCGTGGTTTCGGGGCCGAGAGGGCGTTCGCTTAAGCGTTCGTTTAACGGGCCTCTGCCACGCTTTCGCCAAGAAGAGGGAGGAGCGGCTCCAGGGACTTCCGCACGTGATCCTCGGCTTCGGCCGGGGCTGTCACGCGACGCTGGTGCCTGATCGTCGTGCTGCTCCTTCAACGATGGGATGATTGTTGTGCGTGATGCTTTCGCTGCCGAGACCGATGACGATTTCGACCTGCCCGCCGTCGTGCGGCGGAAGGCTTCGCCGCGTCCGCAGACGAAGCGGACGTCCAGAAAGGCCCCGCGCAAGATCGGCATGGGCGAGCGGCTGGCGGCTCAGGCTCTGAAGCATCCCGGCCGCGTGGCCGCGTTCGTGCTCCTGGCGGGCTGCGCCGGCGCCATCGCCTGGAATGCCTTGGTTTTGCAGAGCACCCGCCATCCCGCGCCGTTGTTCTCGCATCGCGAGCCGTCCGTGGCCGCAGCGGTCCCCGCCGCCGCGCCCGAGCCGACGCAGCAATCGACCCAGCCCTTGCCGCCGATGCGGCCCGGGGCCGAAGCCCACGAGGCGCAGGCGATGGCCCTGCACGAGCAGGCCGAACCTGCGGTCCATAGCGAGGCTGCGCCCGCAGCCCCTGCACCGCGCGCCGCGTCGCGCAGCGGGATCTCGGACCTGATCCGCAACAACGGCGTGCCGAGTCCCGCGCCGCAGCGTCCGCAGCAGGCCGCGATCCAGGCAGCGGCTCCCCCGCCGCCGCCGAGCCGCGCGCCGACGGTGCGCGATCCCATCGCGGAAATGATCCGCCTCGGCGGGCCGGTGCCGACGCCGCCCGCCAATGTGGGACGGTCCGATGGGGGCGATGTCGTGCTCGCCGGCCAGCGGGCCCTCGCGCGGCTGGGATACGGCGTGAAGGTCGACGGGATGATGGGGCCGGGAACCCGCCAGGCCATCGAGCGCTTCGAGCAGGACCGGCGCCTCCCGGTCACCGGCGCCTTCAGCCCGCGCACGATGCGTGAACTCTCCACGGCGTCGGGCATTGCCGTTCAGTAATGGCTCGTCTTCGCTCCGATTTCTTCGTGTCCGCCTATTTGCGCCGCTGCGGCGTCGAGGGCGTTGATGCAGCTTTGCGCAGGCGCGGCGCCGCGGAGGCCGGGGCCATCTTCGTGAAGGTCGATCATCTGGACGGGACGGCAAGTCTTTATGGGCCTGCGCCGCAGCTTTTCGTCGATGACAGCGGCGAGCGTCTCTTCGTGCCGATCCTTCAGGGCGTGACGCCTCTCGATGTGGAGGAGCGGATGGCGCGGGAGCAGCGCTTCGATTCCGATCTCTGGCTGGTGGAGGTGGACGACCGCCAGGGCCGCCACTTCCTCGATCTCGCGTCTGAAACCTAGAGCTGCACGACACGCCGGAAAAGGACAATCTCCGTCGTCATCCCCGGCCCTGTGCCGGGGATCCACGTCCTTGACCCACTGTGTTTTCAAGACGTGGATGGCCGGGTCAAGCCCGGCCATGACGAGAGGACGAGCCGCATCGCCAGTCGGGACCCAATCCTCCGCGTTCGCACGATGCCCTAAAGCGGCCGGCTCTCGCCGTAGAGCGCCTTCGCACCCAGGATCGTCTCGACGAGGGTGAGGGCGACCGGGCCGGAAGCATCCCGCATGCCGCGCACCAGCTCACGGATCGCGGAGAGCGGATAGGAGAGGGCGGGATGCAGGGTCAGGACGATGCGGATCGCGTCCTGTTCCGGCACTCCCAAGGCCTTCAGCGCGAGGGCGAGAAGCGGATGACGGCCGATCTGAAGCAGGCGCCATTCGACAGGGCTCGCAAAGCCGAAGGCTTGCGTCAGCAATCGCTCGAATCCCGCATGATCGCCGTCGTTCGCAGCCTTGCGGAGCGCCGCCACGTCGTGCTCCGCAAGGCGGAGGAATGCGGCGGAGGCTTGCGTGCAGGAGGCCGCGATCCGCTGCCGGATCAGCCGCTGCCGTTCACGATCTGCCGCCAGGTAGAGGCATGATTCCTGCGCCACGGAGAGATCGGTGCGCTGGAGGAGAATGCGGGCGAGGGTGGGGCGCTCGACGGCGCGCCGGACCAGTGCGTGGAACGCCGGTGTCGAGGATGCGAAGGCCGGATTGGCGGCGAGGATGTCCTCGCAGGCTTCCTCTCGAAGCACCAGCAGGCGCTCGATGCTCGCGGCATCGAGATCGTCCCGCGCGGCAAAGTGCGCGCGGCCCTCTGCGGTCGCGAAAAGCCGCTTGTCGAGGCCGGGATCGGAAGACGATTCGAAGGACGGCGCGGTCGCGCGCGTTTCCGGCAGGTGCCGGTGCAGATAGTCGAGAACGGAATGCGGCGTGTCCTGGCAGCGCGCGAGGATTCCCGCGATGTCGAGAAGGGTCGCGCGATCCGCCTTCGGCAGGAAGCCCAGGGCCAGAGCCTCGAAGGTTTCGATGCTCTCGCGGTCGCGCGCGGGAGCGGCGGCGAACATTTCCGCATTGACCTTCAGAAGAGCGGCGCAGGCATCCGTGCCGCTCAAGTCGGACAGGTGGGGCCAGAGACCCGGGTTCGCAGAGGACGCCATACTCAACACCTTCTCCAGCGCAGCCCGGCAGGCACCCTAGAGAACGTCGGTTAAGCGGATGTTTATGGCGGACGCCGAAGTCGGGTTCGGTATGCGCTCCGGCACACAGGTTCGTGTCCTCCGGAACTGAGCGCTGCCGTATCTGTTGTTTTCTTGTAAGACCCGGTGTTTTTCCGACATCCCCCGCGTGCAGGAAACGGTCTGTTAACCATAAGGCTTTTTTCGTGAGCGAGTTGCAGAGGCAGATTTTGGAACGTTAGAGGAGGACACAATGCAGGATGCGTGGACGAGATCGCCGGGAGTGGTGATCGCTTTTCCCGATGCCGCCGACAGGCCGCAGCGTCCGCATTTGAATGCGGACGAGCCGCGCGGCGAAATTCTCCTCTTCACGGGCGTGCGCTACGAGAGGCCCGAGCCGAGCCCCGGCCCGTCCCGCCCTTACGCCAGCAACCGTCCGGGTCGCCGGCGCTCCTAGTTTTTCTTGAGTTTATCGTTCAGTCGAGACGCGTTGTGCGTCAGCTGAGGGCCTGTGCCACATCGCGCACCATCAGCACCGCGTCCGGTCCGTATGTGAGGAGTTTCGCCTCGAGACCGGGAACATTCCTGACGTGAAAGTCCAACCGCTCCCAGAAGGCCTGCGAGTTGTTGACGGCGACCAGTGACAGCGTGTCGAAGCCCGCGTCTCGCGCGTGGCGGGCCAGCCGCTCGCCCACTTGTCCGGCATGGCCTTTGCCGCGGGCCGCGGGCAGCAGCGCCACGTCGTGGACGTAATAGGTCGTCGCGTCGCCGGGAATGCGTCCCAGGAGCGAGTTCAGCGCGGGCGGAGTTCCGAAGTGCCAGGGATGGGTGAGCGCGTAGCCGAGGAGGCGGCCATCCTCCTCGAGGGCGAGGCAGCCTTGCGGATAGAGACGCAGGCGTTCCTCGAAGACCTGCATGTCCTCGGGATGGTCGACATGGATCGTATCCGCCAGGATCCGCACCTCGGCGAGATCCTGCGCGGTCATGGGGCGCCAGGGCATGGTTTGCTCAGTTTAATCGTCAGTTTAATCGATGGACTCGGTGGCGCAGGACACGGCCTTCGCGGCTTCTTCGGCCTGCGCCCGCTGGCTGGGGGTGGGAGCCGCCACCCGCACGATGACGAAGCCCTGCTGCTCGGGGGACACGATCCGCACATCGCGTGACGGCTCGTTCTCGTCCTCCGCGGCTCGCGCTTCGTCGAGTTGACGCGCGGTCATGGCGACGATCTCGAGTTCTCCGCGCACGGCGGCGCGGTCCGTGACGGCGAAGAACACGCCGCCCGATTCCCGGTGGAACGAGAAGGACAAGAGGTTCGGGCCGGTCTGGGCCGCCACCCGAATGGGGCCGTTGCGCAGATCGAAGGCGCAGGCCGCGACCGCCACCGCCGGATCGGGCAGGGGCATCCAGGTGTCCGCGCCGCCCGGAGTGCTGATGATCTGCGCCTTGGTGGCCGTGAGCGTCGATTGAACCTTCGCGAAGGCGTCGTTCTCGGCCAGGTAGGGGGTGGCCAGGATGGATGCGATATGCACGCCCGCGGCCAGCACGAGGCCGCAGAGGGTGGCGATCAGAAAGCGGCCCCAACCTCTCATGCGCCGCACTCCACGCGCTGGATGGACGGGAAGACGCTCTCGCTCAGGCCCGTGCCAGCAGCGCCGGGCGTGTCGTAGAGCCTGATCACGATACTGAACCGGCCCGAGGGCGGAAGCTGGAGCCAGTTACCGTCCTGGAGGCTGCGGGAGAGCTTGATCGCGAACTGGTCCTCGGCGTCACGCAGGAGTTCCGCGGAGGTGAAGCTGCTCCGGCCCAGATCGGTTCGAACGAGATGGCCGTCCTGGTCGTAGAGCGAGAGCGTCCAGAGGCGGGCCGCCGGGGCGACGGAGCCGACGCGGTACGTGCAGGCGGAATCGAGATCCCGGCCTTGGCTGTCGGCCTTCGCGGTGAAGCCGAGTCCTTCGCCTGTCGCCAGGGGAACATCGCCGCGCTCGGCCAGGATGGCGCGCATATAGGGATCGGCCGAGGTCGAGCCGAGCGTGGGCCACGCGGTCCACGGGCCGATGCGCAATCGGCCGAACGGCGGGTCGCCCTGGAGGATCCAATAGGTCGAGCCCAGGCCCAGCGCGAGCGCGAGAAGAAGCGCGTAGACGACCAGAAGGGCGGTCGGGACGAATCGAAAGGTCACGGGCTTGGGTGCGGCGGCGTCATGGGCGCGCATCGAACCCGCCCTGGGGGCGTTCGTCAATATGGCCTCGGTGGTCATCGTTACGGCATCGCCACTTGTCGGGACGCTTCGACAGAGCCCGTCACACGCGGAACGCTGCTCTCCTTCGCCGTGGATATGGAGCGCTCGGCGGATTGGAACAGGGCGCCGATCCCGCCCAGAACCTCATAGGATTTCCGGGAGAGGGTGCCCGCGAGGAAGGCGGATGTCGGCCCCTGCGCCTGATCCGCCGCCGGGCGGCCAGAGCTGGCGACGCGGGCGAAGGGGGCGGGATCGACGCCGGGAATCGGCCGGATCTCGAGGTTCTGGTGGGCGAAGTCCATCACCTCGTGCCAGGTATGGGCCGGAAGGGTGCCGCCGGTCATGTTGTTCATGGGCTTGGAATCGTCGTTGCCGTACCAGACAGCGGCGACGAGATTTCCGGTGAAGCCCACGAACCAGGCATCCTTGTAGGCGTTGGTCGTGCCGGTCTTGCCCGCGGTGGGGATGCCGTCGAGCCCCGCGCGCCTGCCGGTGCCTTCCGTGACCACCTTGTTGAGCATGAAATTCATGTCGTTGACGACGCGGGTTTCCAGCACCTGCTTGGGCGGCGTGTCGCGGTCGTGCCGGTAGATCACCTCTCCGGACGAATTGCGCACCTCCCAGGCGGCGTAAGGATTAGCCCGGTAGCCGCCGTTCGCGAACACCGCATAGGACGCCGCCATGTCGATCGGGGTCACCTCGGCGGCCCCGATGGGAAGGGGAGCCTCGTTCGCCAGCGGATGGGTCAGGCCCATGCGCTTGGCGGTGTCGATGATGATCGAACGGCCGGCCTTCGCGTTGCCCTTGCCGATTTCCACCGACATCCGCACCGGGATGGAGTTGATCGAGCGCGCCAGGGCCGAGACCAGGGGCATCGAGCCGGAATAGGAGCGGCCGTAATTCTGCGGGCACCAGTTGCCGAGGCAGATGGGGGCGTCGACGACCGTCGAGCTGGGCTTCAGCTTCGGATTGGTGGTCAGGGCGGCGGCATAGACGAAGGGCTTGAAGGAGGAGCCCGGCTGACGCAGGCCGTTCGTCGCGCGGTTGAACTGGCTCTGGCCGTAGTCGCGGCCGCCGACGATGGCGCGGACGGCGCCGTCCACGTCCATGACCACGAGGGCGCCCTGGCCCGCGCGGTACTGGCGCCCGTTCTGGCGCAGTTCGCTTTCGAGGATCTCTTCCGCGTGCCGCTGCAGGGACGTGTCGAGAGGCGTCTTGACGACGAGCACGCGCTCATGGCCGAACTTCTTCTCGGCGGCGAGGGCCTTCACCTGCTCGAAGGCCCAGTCGAGGTAGAAGTCGGGAGTCGTTTCACGCTCGCGGCTCACCGGCGTGGCCGGGTTCCGGCGGGCGGTCTGGATCTGGCCTTCGGTGAGGAAGCCTGCCTCGACCATGTTGCGCAGAACCTCGTTCGCCCGGGCGCGGGCCGCCGGCAGGTTCACGTGGGGCGCATATTTGGTCGGGGCCTTGAACAGGCCCGCCAGCATGGCGGATTCGGCCAGGGTCAGGTCCTTGGCGGGCTTCCCGAAATAATAGTCGGCGGCGGCCACGACGCCATGGGCACCGCCGCCCATATAGGCGCGGTCCAGGTAGAGCTTGAGGATCTCGTCCTTGGACAGGTGGAATTCGAGCCAGACGGCCAGGAAGGCTTCCTTGATCTTGCGTTCGAGGGAGCGCTCGTTCGTCAGGAACAGGTTCTTGGCCAATTGCTGGGTGATGGAGGAGCCGCCCTGGACCACGCCGCCGCCCTGGGCATTGACCAGGAGAGCGCGGAAGGTGCCGATGGGATCGATGCCCCAGTGATCGTAGAAGCGCCGGTCTTCCGTCGAGAGCGCGGCCTTGATCATGTAGTCCGGGAAGTCCTCGAGCTTGTAGGAATCGTCGAGGTGCAGGCCGCGCCTTCCGACCTCCTGCCCATAGCGGTCGACGAAGGTGACGGCGAGATCCTGGGTTTTCAGCCAGTCGTCCTCGGTCTCCCGGAAAGCCGGAAGCGCCAGGGCCAGCATGACGATGCCGCCGACGGTGCCCAGGGTCGTCGCTTCGCTCGTCAGGTCGAGAACCACGCGCATGGGCCCGCGGAAGCGCAGGCACTTCATCTTTTCCGAATAGGATTCATAGGCCGAGGCCAGCCCTCGTCCGCTCTGAAACAGAAACGAGTTCAGCCACGCGTCCAGCCAGAGCGCGGCACGCTTGATCCGTGTCGGGAGGGAGGGGGAGGGATGCGGGCGCACGGTGGTCCTTCGGGGAGGGTCAGGAAAGCCTGATACCTTGCTTATGGTCGTTAGTTTCCCTTACGGCAATATTTGCCTGTTATGGGATGTCTTTTCAACAACTCACGAACAGCTTCTCCGGTTCAAAATAGATCTACCCAGCCTGCGGAAAAGGTTTGTAGAGGTGCGTTGCCGCACCCGTCCTTCAAACCGCCGCAAAGAGAGACCACAGAGCCCCCATGTCCCACACCGCATCCACCCTTCGCTCCGAGCCCGGGGAGCAGCCGTTCTGGCGCGTGAAGACCCTCGAAGCGCTCAGCCTCGACGAATGGGAGAGCCTGTGCGACGGCTGCGGGCGCTGCTGCCTCGTCAAGCTGGAGGACGAGGACACGGGCGAGGTTCTCTACACGGACGTGGCCTGCACGCTCCTCGACGACGGGACCTGCCGCTGCCGGGACTACCCGAACCGTCAGGCCAAGGTGCCCGATTGCGTGCGCCTGACCCCCGAGACCGTGCGGGGCCTGTCCTGGCTGCCGAGGACCTGCGCCTATCGCCTCGTGTCGGAGGGACGGGACCTGCCCTGGTGGCACCCCCTCGTTTCGGGAGACCCCGAAACCGTCCATGCCGCGGGCGTGTCCGTGCGGGACCGGGTCGCGGGTCCGGAGGAGGATTTCAGCCTGGCGGAGCTGCTCGAACGGCTCACGGACTGGCCGATGGAGGAGGCGGATCGCTAACGGCCGGCCTCGGCCTTGTGCGCCTTGTCCTCGCCCGGAACGGTCGTGGCCTCGCCCAGGGTCTCGCGGACATAGAGCTTCTTCACGAGCACGAACACGACCACGGCCAGGGGGAAGCCGAAGATCAGCCCGAGCGTGCCGAAGAGGACGCTGCCGATCAGGATGGCGAAGAGGGCGAGCGCCGGAGGCGTCGCGATGACGTTCTTCGTCACCAGCGGCTGGATGACGTTGCCCTCGATCTGCTGGATGACGAGCGCGGCCAGGATCGTCCAGAGGGCTGCCTCGCCGCTGATCGTGAAGGCGATCAGGACCGCGGGAGCCGCTCCCAGGAACGGCCCCAGGAACGGAATGAAGTCCGTCAGTCCCGCGATCAGGCCCAGCGCATAGGGAGAGGGCAGGCCTATCCACCAATAGGCCAGGGCGGACAGAACGCCCACGCAGGTCATGGCGATGAGCTGTGAGACCAGCCAGAGCCTCAAGGCCTCGCCGGAAGCGCGCAGCGAGCTTTCCACGCGCTGGTGGTGGCGGATGGGGAAGAGCTTGATCAGGCCCTGAAGGTAGGTGTTCGGGGAGGCCGCGATATACACGCCCGCGACGATCACCAGCACGGCATCCGTCAGGCCCCCGAGAATCGTGCCGCCGATCCCGGCCAGCCGCGAGGCGATGCCGCCGGTCGGCACGTCGCTCAGCATGTCGCCCAGATCATCCGTCACAGGGCCGAAGCCGAAAGTCTCGCTGACGCTGTCGATGGCGGCAGGAAGCCGCTCGGCCACGTTGGCGACCTGGGAGCGCATCTGCGTGCCGAACAGGATGGCCAGGGTCAGGAAGAGGCCGAAGATGAGCAGGGAGGCGACGGCAAGGCTCCAGCGTTCCGGCACGCGAAGATAGCGCGCCAGCAGCTCGGCGAAGGCATGCAGGATGATCGCGACCAGGACGGCCCCGAAGGCCAGCAGGGCGACGTTCGCGAGTTTCCAGAGCAGGAGGGCGAGCAGGGTCAGCCCCAGAACGATGAGGGTTTTCCGCACGAACTCGGCGTCGCCCATGATCTTGCGAAAGGAATAACCGTCTTCGTCCATCACCCGTCCCCGGCCTCGTCAGGGGGACAATGGAAACGGCAAAGCTGGGTTCCTTCCAAAAGGGGCATCGCCGTTGCGGGCCGGATTTCTTCCAGCTTGGCTTTAAACGTCTCTCGGAAGAAGTTTTCATTGCATCGAGGAACGTAAAAAGAGGCAGAAGGTTAATTTTACGGAAGGAGGAATAGGTAATGACCTCGAACGTAATCTGCTTTCTGCTTGGAACCGTTTTTCCTCTGGCCGCGGTTGGCTGGATGATTGCTCATCACTAGCTGGATATTCATTCTTTCGTGAGATGAAACAAAAGGATGGCGCGATGCCATGCGTCAGGACATGAAAAAACCCGCCACGATCTCCGGCGGGTTTTTCATGGTCTGGGAGGGATCAGCGGGTGAGATCCAGCCTGCGCGAAACGCCGATGGCATCGAGGAACGTTTCGTCGTGGCTGACGATCAGCAGCGCGCCGTCATAGGCCCGCAATCCCGCCTCGACGGCCTCGATGGAGTCGATGTCCAAATGGTTGGTCGGCTCGTCGAGGATGAGCAGGGAGGGCGGTGTCGGCCCGCCCAGAACGCAGGCCAGGCCCGCCCGCAGCAATTGCCCGCCGCTTAAGGTGGAGACGATCTGCAGCGCCGCATCGGCCCGGAACATGAACCGGGCGAGAGCCGCGCGGCAGGCATTCTCGTCCGCCGTCGGATTGAGGAGCCGGAAATTGTCGCGGATCGACGCGGACGGGTCGAGAAGGCTCACCTGTTGATCGAACATGGCGGCAGCGGTCATCACCCGCACGGTCCCGGTCCAGGGCCGCAGCTGCCCGGTGACGAGCGCCAGAAACGTCGTCTTGCCGGAGCCGTTCGGACCGACGACGGCGATGCGCTCGGGTCCGGTGACGGCAAGGGAGAGACCCTCGATGACGGGCCGGTCGGGCTCGTAGCCGGCGCTCACCGAATCGATCGCCAGGACCGGCTTGCCGGCCGGCAGGTTCGTCGGCGGGAGAGTGACCGAGAGCGGCTGAAGGACTTCGATGCGCTCACGTGCAGAGGCGGCGGCCTCGAGGGCCTGCGCGCGACGCCTGTCCGCCAGACGGGCGTTCTCGCCGCTCGTGTCCTCGCTGCGGTCCTTGCGCATCCCCGCGAGAATCCGTGGCATGTCGCCTTTGGCACGTTTCCTCTGGCCCGCGCGGTCCTTGCGCGCCTTCCTCTCGATCACAGCTTGCGCCTTGCGATCGATCTCCGAGACGCGCTTCTCCGCATCCGCCAGATCGCGCCGGGCGGCGGTGAGTTCGAGGGCCTTGCGCTCGCGATAGCGGCTCCACCCGCCGCCGTACCGCGTCGCCCCCAGCAAGGTCAGCTCGACGATGGCGTCCATGGCCTCCAGCAGCTCGCGGTCGTGGCTGACGATGATGGCTCCGCCCCGCCAATCGGCGAGAAGATCGATCACGGCCGCGCGTCCCTCCCGGTCGAGGTTGTTCGTCGGTTCGTCGAGCAGCAGGAAGTCGGGCTCCGCGAAGATGAGCGCGGCCAGCCGGGCCCGTGTCCCCTGTCCGCCCGACAGGGTCGCCAGACGGGTGTCGGGGGGCACGTCCAGCCCGACCTGGGCGAGAGCGGAGGCAACCCGCGCCTCCAGGGTCCAATCGGCGTCCGCGAGCTCTTCGGCGGTGGCGTTGCCGGTTGAGGCGTGGCGGAGGAGCGCCAGCGCTGCGCCGATGCCGAACAGGTCGGCGACGGTTTCGCCGGGGTCTAACTGAACGGCTTGGCGCAGGATCCCCAGGCTGCCGTCGACGGCGACCGTGCCGGAATGCGGGCGAAGCTCGCCCGAGATCAGCTTGAGGAGCGTGGTTTTGCCGACGCCGTTGCGGCCGACGAGACCCGCCCGTTCCGCGCCGAAACTCAGCCCGAGATCGGAAAGGAGAGCGCGGCCGTCAGGCGTGGACCATGAAAGATGAGAGAGCGTGATCGAAGCAGGCATGGATATGGATCGTCCCCGTGGCAAAGCAGAGTGGCAGTGCTGTCGGGTTGAGATCCATCGATGCCTGTATCCTGTTCGATATGACGCATGCGGGGGAGCCGCGCGTCGAGGGCCTGATATACGGCGGCGGCCTGCCGGTCGCAAGCTCCCTGGCCGATTCCATGGTCGGAGCGCGACGGCGGCTCCGGTCCGGCGGTCCTTGGGGCCGGATGCCGGATCAGCGGGAGGCGACCGCCGCGCGCTTGATCAGCTCCTCCCGCAGCGGAGCCGGCAGCTCGATGCCGCTCAGGCGCCAAGTCGCGTTCTTCAGGCGCATGGTGATCCTGAACTGCTTGTCCTTCGGCTGTTCGACCGGGACGGGAATCGTCACGCTCCGAAAACCCTGTGATTCCGAGAAGAAGAAGGTCTTCCACGCGATCTCCAGCGAGTCGAAGCCGAGCTGGAGGCGGGCCGTCGCGGTGCCCGTGCCGCTTGCGCTCCGGCCCACGGCCCGCTCGGGCCATCCGTCCTCGAACAGGTCGACGAGGGCCTGGGGCGTCACCAGCTGTTCCACGACCGGATTGAGAACGGCGGATCCCGCCTGGGTCGCAACGTCGAGCTCGGTTCCGTCGAGATCCTTGTCCTTCAGGTATTCGCCGAGGATCTGGCGGGAGAGGGAGGCCCGCAGGGCGGTGAAGTTCACGCGCTCCTCGATCCGGGTCAGGTCCTTGGCCTCGACGGCCTTGCCGAGATCGTAAAGGGCCACGAAGGGCGAGACCATGAAGATCGCCCAGGCCAGGAAAAGGAGAAAGCAGATCCGTACTGTCCAGCGCATGGGGCTCGTTATCCCTTGTCGATGCGATCAGCCGTCACCGCACCCGCACGGGACGGAGGACAGCCGGGAGGGGCTCAGTGTGGGCAACGCCCGAGTCAGAAAAAGGGCGACCGAATGGCCGCCCTTTCGCAAGGGTTGGTCTGTCTGCTGAGCGAAACGTCGGAGCGGGAGGGGCATCCGCTGCGCTTCATTCTCCGTCGCCGGCGGTTGTGGATCCCGGGCTGCGCCGCGCAGCCTCGGCATGAAGCTGGAGAGGGCTCGGGCCCTGACACCCTCCACGTCATCCCCGGCCTTGTGCCGGGGATCCACGTCTTTATGGCGCTGCGTTTCCAAGACGTGGATGGCCGGCTCAAGGCCGGCCATGACGGGAGAGGCTAGCGGTGGCCGCTGTGCATCCCACCATTGACCCTGCACTACCATGACGTGCTAAGCCTGTCCGTGGAACCGGACGCATCCGGCTCTGGGGTCTAGTAAGCCCCTCACAGAGCGGTCGGCATCGACCGCAAACGATGCCTCCTTGCCCCTATGGCCGGGAGGTGTTGGCGCATGTCCAAGGCGAAAGCCCAAAGGCCAATGCGGCCGTCTCTGTGCGGTCTTACTACTCCCGGCCACCAGCGCTCCCGCTGGTGGCTGCTTCACCAGGGAGTTATGCCGCCATGTTCTTCCGCCGCAAACCGAAGCCGCCGCTCGCGCAGGCGGAAAAGCTGGTGCAGGAGGCTGTTGCCCTCGTGTACCGCTACTGGCGCGACACGGATTACCGGCCGAGCCCGAGAGATCTGAAGGCGTTTCAGCGGTTGGAGGTCCTGCTCGACCGCAGCCACGCCATCGTGCGCCGCCTCACGATCCGCATGGAGCGGCGCTTCCGCGGCGCGCCGGAGGTGAACGAGAACAAGTGGTCGCGCTGAGCCGCCATCCCCGCCTCGTCATGCTTCGCCCCGTGTCGGGGCTCCACGCACTCGGAAACGCTGTGCGTCTCAAAACGCGAATGGCCGCAACAGGTGCGGCCATGGCGGGAAACGGGAATGTCCTGCGGAAGGGAGCCGCGGATGGACCCTGAAGGACCCATCCGCTTCTCGCGTCCGATGCTTTACCCGCGGGCGCGGGCGCGGATCATGAAGGTGTCGTAGGCGTACTCGGCCACTTGGAACCAGAGATACTCCTCGTTGCGGAATCCGCGGAGGCTTTCGTAGATTTTCTTGAAATCCGGGTTCTTGCCGGACACCTCGTCGTACACCTCGTTGGCAGCCTTGTAGGCGGCTTCCATGATCTCCTGCGAGAAGGGACGCAGCTGTGTGCCGGCACCGAGCAGGCGGCGAAGCGCCGCCGGGTTGCGGGCGTCGTACTTCGCCAGCATGTCGTTGTTGGCATAGCCCGCAGCGGCGGTCAGGATTGCCTGATAAGCCTTCGGGAGCTCCTTCCACTTCGCCTGGTTGATGAAGAGATGGATGGAGGGGCCGCCTTCCCAGAAGCCCGGATAGTAGTAGAACGGCGCGACTTTGGCGAAGCCGAGCTTTTCGTCGTCATAGGGGCCGACCCACTCGGCGGCGTCGATGGTGCCGCGTTCCAGCGACGGGTAGATGTCGCCGCCCGGGATCTGCTGCGGCACGACGCCGAGTTTGGCCATGACCTGACCGGCAAGGCCCGCGATGCGCATCTTGAGGCCCTTGAGGTCCTCGACGGTCTTGATCTCCTTGCGGAACCAGCCGCCCATCTGCACACCGGTGTTGCCCGCAGGCATGCCGTACATGTTGTGCTTGGCGTAGAACTCGTTGAGCAGATCGTTGCCGCCGCCGTGGTAGAGCCAAGCGTTCTGCTGGCGGGCATTGAGCCCGAAGGGCAGGGCGGTGCCGATGGCGAAGGTCGGGTCCTTGCCGAAATAATAATAGGAGCAGGTGTGGCCCATCTCGATGGTGCCGTTGCCGACCGCATCGGCCACCTGGGGCGTCCCGACGATCTCACCGGCCGCGAAGGGCTGGATCTGGAACTTGCCGTCCGTCGCCTCGGACACGTATTTCGCGATCACTTCGGATGCGCCGTAGATCGTGTCGAGGGACTTCGGAAAGCCGGATTGCAGGCGCCATTTCAGCTCGGGCATGGACTGCGCGATGGCGGGAGCCGCCACCGCCGTCGAGGCGGCGCCGACCGTGGCGGCCTGCAAGAATTGACGACGTTTCATCGTTTTATTTTCCTCTCTGGATCGTGACTTCAGCCACTTGTTCAGTCGTGACTTCAGTCACTTGCGCTCAATTGACACCTAATTTCGTTCTCTCTGCAAGAAGGTATCGTGCATTTTCGACCAATGGCTGAGACAACGTTTGAAAACCTCTCCGGACGTGCTCAGGGAACAGGCACGTCGATGGTGCAGACCACCCCGGCCGGCTCGTAGGCGATATGCGCCGAGCCGTTCAGCTCCCGCGCGAGACCGCCCTGGATCAGCCGGGAGCCGAAGCCCCTGCGCGACGGAGAACTGACCGGAGGACCGCCGTGTTCCTCCCAGCGCATCGTCAGCCGCGAACCGCTCGCGGTCTCAGGATTCGACCAGCCGATGCGGATCCGCCCGGACGCGTTGCTCAGGGCGCCGTATTTGAGCGCGTTGGTGAAAAGCTCGTGCAGGGTCATGGACAGGCTGAGCGCCATCGGCGGGGAAATGCGCAGGTCCGGCCCCTCGATCTCGATGCGTCCGCCTTCCATGGCGTCCGCGCCATAGGGCGCGCAGGCCTCGGTCACGATGTCCGAGAGGTGGGCGCCTTCCCAGTTCTCCCGCGTGAGCACGTCGTGGCCGCGCGCGAGGGCGAACAGGCGCGCCTCGAAGGCGCTGCGGGCAGCCCGCACCTCGTCGTCCCCGTGAGCCGCGAGTCGGCTGAAGCTCTGGGTCGCCAGGGACTGGACGGTCGCCAGCGTGTTCTTCACCCGGTGATTGAGCTCGTTGATGAGAAGGCGCAGATGCTCTTCGGCCTGCTTGTGATCGGTGATGTCGATCTGGAGCCCGTCCCATACCGCCCCGCCATCGGGCAGCATCCGGCGCGTCGCCACGATCCGCTGCCACCGCAGCTCGCCCGTCACGCCGTGGCGGATGACGACCTCCATGTCGAAGGGCTTGCCCGTCAGGTGGGATTCGATCTGAGTCTGAAACATCAGCTCGCGGAATTCGGGCAGGACCAGCTCGTAGAGCGCCGTCGGATCCTCGATCGCGCGTTCGGCCGGAACGCCGTTGAGCCGTTCGCAGCTCGCCGAGACATAGAGGAAGCGGCGGTCGAAGAAATTGTCCGCGTCCTTCAGCTGATAGACCATGCCGAGCGGCAGATGATCCGCGAGCGCGCTCAGCTGCGCCTGGCTCTCCCTCAGATATTCCTCGGCATTGCGGCGCTCGGTCCGGTCGCGGAAGCTGACGGCGATGCCGCCGTCGTAGGGAAATATCCGGAATTCCAGATAGCGGTCGGGGGCGCTGACGGACCTCGACTTGAACGACGCCGAGACGCCCGTGCTGAAGACGTCTTCATAGCGCTTGCGCAGCTCCGTCCCGGCGGAATCGGGAAAGACGTCCCAGATCACGCGCCCGAGCATGTCGTCCGCCGGGAGGCCGAAATGCTCCTGCGCTGCGCGGTTGATGTAGGTGAAGCGCCAATCCCCGTCCAGGGAATAGAAGGCATCGCCGATGCCTTCGAGAATCACGGCCAGCCGCCCGTCGACCTTCGCCCCCGCGGGCTGGGCGGCCACCGGCTGAAGCGCGCCGGCCACGCCCCGAAGCCGCTCAAAGGCATTCGGCACGATCAGATCGTTCGAAAGCTTTTGGAAGTCAGAAGCGGCAGAGAGGGTAGAGCGAGTCGCGTTCATGACATGATATATAATCACATTTGCCGTAACGTGCAATCCTCATGCCGCTATGGGTTGTGAAAACGTCAGTCGGAACAAAATCTTAGGACAATGAGCCCGGAAAGGCGCCTTCGCCTTCGAGGTGGATGGATGCTTCTTCCGGCGCGCCGTGCCGCCCCGCCGCCTTCCACCGGCGCCGACACTCATCCCCCGTTCCGGACTCTCTCGTCATGGCCGTCCCTGGACTCGATCCGGGGATGACGGCGAAGGGTGCCGGAGCCCACGCACCCACGGTCATGGCCGCATGTGCAGGAAGCCGGTCCGCCTGTCGATGAGGATATCGGATATCAGCTCTTGGGCCCGCTGAAGGCTTCAGCGGCGCAGACGAGCGCGAACAGGGCGACGACGCCGATCAGCTCCGCGATGTTGAGCGCGATGGCGACCGGATCCGCGATAGAGGAAAGCGCGCCCGTGACGAGCGCAACGATTGTAGCCCAGGCGAGCATGGGCCTTCTCCCGACATATTCTCGTGCGACCTAATAATCCCAAAGAGACAAAGAAGTTCCTAATCCTCTCCCGAATTTTTTCGCGGCATGCCGCTCGCGGATGCCGCCGGGCGCGTTATCTGCGGCTGCGGAGCGAATGGCAACGGAGCGTGTCGTGCGACCCTTGATCGATCGGAGCGTCGGAGATCTTCCCTGCCCGGACGCGGCCCTTCTGGAGACGGCGCGCAGGGCCACCCGCGATCCGTTGGCGCATGACGGCTTTCTGCAGCGGAGCGAAGCCTTCCATGCCCTCGAATTCCAGCCCGCGCGAGACGCGAAGCCGTGTCCGAAGCGGTTGCGGATCGCGGCCCTGAATGCCGAACGGCTGAAGCGGCCCGGCGCGGTCGCGCGGCTCAGGGAGATGGCCGGCGCCCACGCGATCTTCCTGAGCGAGGCGGATGTGGGCATGGCGCGATCCGGCAACGTTCACACCGTTCGGCACCTCGCGGAAGCGGGCGGGGACGGCTATGCCTTCGGCGTCGAGTTCGTGGAGCTGGATCTCGGCGACAAGGAGGAGATGCGCCGCCACGCGGGCGAGCGCAATGCCTGCGCCCTGCACGGCAACGCCATCGTCAGCAGCCTCGCCCTGGAGCTGCCGCATGTGATTCCCCTCGAGGAAAGCGGCCGGTGGTTTGCGGGATTTCAAGGCGCGCAGCGGCGGATCGGCGGACGAATCGCGCTCGCCGCGCGCGTGGCGCAGGCCTCGCGGCCGCTCTGGCTGGTGAGCCTGCACCTCGAAAGCAAAACCGATCCCGCCGATCGGCGATCGCAGGTCCTCGACCTGCTGCGCGCTCTGGAACGGCTTGCGCCGAACGAGGCCTGCGTCATCGGCGGAGATTTCAACACGAAGGCCCTGCCGCGCGGCGAGAAAGACAGCCGCCTTCTGATCGAGGAGCCGGATCGATTCGAGCCGCTCTTCGCGGATTTTCGTGAGGCGGGTTTCTCCTGGGCCGATGCGAATCTCGCCGCGCCGACTCAGCGCGACGGTCCCTCGAAGACGCATCCGCGCCCGTTCGGCAAGCTCGATTGGTTTTTCGTGCGCGGCGTGAGAGCGGAGAATCCGCAGGTCCTCGCGTCCCTGGACGACAAAGGCGAGCCTTTCTCCGATCACGAGATGATCGCGGTCGATGTGATCCTCGACGAAGACGTCTGACACCTCCGCCGTCATCCCCAGCCTTGTTGCGGAGACCTCCGTCTTTCGCGGGGTGTGTTTTCTGAAGACGTGGGTGGCCGCAACAAGTGCGGCCATGACGGTGGAGGGACGCGCCTTGATAGTCTCCCCGTCATCCCCGTCCCCGGACTTCGTCCGGGGATCAGTCCCGGGGATCCACGTCTTCATGGCGTGACGCCTCAAGATATGGATGGTCAGATCAGGTCCGGACATGGCTGTTCAGGAGCCGCCCCGGAGGCGGTCTCGAAAAAGCAGCTTGACAGCGCAACGCTAATAGAGTACAAAACATGAACACTGACGAAGTGTGAATGAAACCCCGCCCGGCTTCATTGCGAAAACGCCTCCACCGCCTGAGCGCCGCTCGGGCGGTTTTTTGTTGGGTCGCATTTTCGCAAAAAAGCCGTTTCGGATGTCGCGCTTCTTCCCCGGGCGTGTCCCGACGATTCAGTCTTCCGAGCGCATCGTCTCCGGGATGTGGATGGCCGGCTCAAGCCCGGCCATGACGAGAGGCTTCACGAACGCCTCGGCATCCGAGCGATTTTGACTGTCCATCCGCCGAACAGGTTGTTCCATGCGTCCTGCCACCGCCGTTTCCGCCGCCGGACAGGCGCGGGCCTATGAGGCCTATTGCCGTCCCGAGATCGATCTCAAGGACATCGCGAAGGATCTGGGCATCAGCACCACCACCTTTCTCGATCTGCGCCGCCGGTGGGGCTGGCCGCCGCGCCCGGAGGCGGTGCGCGAATGGGAGGCCGAGGAGGCGCGCCGCAACGAGGCGCGCCTGGCTTTCGAAAACGGATTGCGCGAGGCCGCCAACGCTCTCATCGCGACCACCAGCGCGCGCATCGAGGCGTTGTCGCGAGCCGACGATGAATCCCTCAACGATCACGACAAGACAGCCCGCATGCTCGCGTCCTACGTCAAGACGCTGACGGCCGCGCGGCTGCTTCTGCAACAAGGCAAGATGTCCGATGCCGGGCACGATTCCACACCGACGGGCGCGCCTGGCGATGTCCCGGTCGATGAAGACGAGAACGCTCCGCGCGAGGAGCAGGGACGCTCGCTCCACGAGCTGCGCGACGAGCTTGCTCGGCGTCTTGAGCGGGTTATCGCGGAGGAGGAGGCTCGCGGAAGCGACGGACTCCTTCTCTGAAGCAGAACTCGAACGGCTTCTGCGCTTCTGGCCGATCCGCTGCCGTCCCGAGCAACGCATCCCGGGCCTGAGCCGCCGCCGCGATCCCTGGACGATCTGGCTCATGCTCGGCGGGCGAGGGGCGGGCAAGACCCGCACCGGCTCCGAATGGGTGCGCGGCATCGCCCTTGGCGAGCCCGATTTCTCCGACGCGCCCATGCGGCGCATCGCGCTCGTCGGAGAAACCTTCGCCGATGCCCGCAACGTGATGGTCGAGGGCCCCGCAGGCATCCTCGCCGTCCACGCGCGCCACGAGCGCCCCACCTGGTCGCCGTCCCTGCGAAAGCTCGAATGGCCCAACGGCGCGGTGGCGCATGTGTTCTCCGCGGAGGATCCGGATTCCTTGCGCGGCCCGCAATTCGAGGCCGCCTGGGCGGACGAGCTCGCCAAGTGGAAGCATGCGGAGGAAACCTGGGACATGCTGCAATTCGGCCTGCGCCTCGGCGCGCATCCGCGCCAGATGGTGACGACGACGCCCCGGCCCATTCCGCTGCTCAAGCGCTTCCTCGCCGACCCGTCCGTCGCTGTCACCCGCGCGAGGACGGCGGACAACGCCGCCCATCTCGCGCCGGCCTTCCTGGACGCCGTGGTGGGACGCTATGCGGGCACGCGGCTCGGACGGCAGGAACTCGACGGCGACATCATCGAGGATCGTCCCGATGCGTTGTGGACGCGCGACATGATCGAGCCCCATCGCGTCGATTCCGCGCCGCCGCTCATGCGCATCGTCGTGGCGGTCGATCCGCCCGCCTCCTCGTCCAAGCGCGCGGATGCCTGCGGCATCGTCGCGGCGGGACTCGACGAAGGCGGCACGGCCTATGTGCTGGAGGACGCGACCGCGTCCGGTCTCAAGCCGCCCGAATGGGCCGCGAAGGCGGTGGCGCTCTATCGCCGTCTCCAGGCCGATGCGCTGATCGTCGAGACGAACCAGGGCGGCGAGATGGCGACCGGCGTGATCCGCGAGGTCGATCCCTCCGTGCCGGTGGCGAGCGTGCGCGCGACGCGCGGCAAATATCTTCGCGCGGAGCCCGTTTCGGTGCTCTACGCGCAGGGCCGCGTGCGCCATGTGGGCGCGATGCCGGAGCTGGAGGACGAGCTCTGCGATTTCGGTCCGGGCGGCCTCACCTCGGGCCGCTCGCCGGACCGCATGGACGCCCTCGTCTGGGCGCTCACCGAGCTGATGCTGCGCGACAGGAAGGAGCCGCGGGTGCGGGTGCTCTAGCCGTGTGCGGCCGCCGGCGGATTGGGTTTCGCCAGGATGCTTTTGATTTCACAACCGGTCCAGGGCGGACTAGACTCCGCCCGTCGTATCGAGTGCAGCGCTGGCCTGATGCCAGTTCTTCCTCCCGAAGGAGGCCGTCATGTACGCACGACTGACGACATTCCGCGTCAAATCCGACAAGATCGAAGACATGCGCCGATGGAGCGAGGCGAACCAGGCCAGGATCTACGGCCAGCCCGGCCTCCGGGAATGGATCGGGCTGATGGACGACAGCGGCGAGTTCACCGTCGTTGCCCTTTTCGACGACGAGCAGGCCGCTCGTGACTCGCTGGCGCATGTGCGCGCGCTCTGGAACGAGATCGCTCCCATGATCGAGAGCGAGCCGACCGCACGGTTCGTCAGCGTCATGGGCGCCGAGAGCATCGCCATGCGCGGCATCGTCGCCGCGTGAGGACGCTGTCGCCGTTGTCTTTTCATCACGCCAACCAATCCGTCGTCATGGCCGGGCTTGTCCCGGCCATCCCCGTCTTAGGATCCACGGCGGGTTAAAGACGTGGATCCCCGGCACAAGGCCGGGGATGACGAGAGGTGCGGAAGGCATGCTCTGCCATGCGGGTGGAAGTCCTGACGCCCCAGGAAGCGTCCGCCGTCGCGCCCTCTTATGCGATTCTGGAGACCTTTATGTTGACCACATTAACCCGCTGGTTTCGGGCGTCGCCCGAAGCCAAGGCCTCGCGCGCGCATTCGGCCGTTGCGTTCTATTTCGAGGGCCGCGCCGTCTGGACGCCGCGCGATTACGCGGCGCTGTCCCGCGAGGGCTTTCAGAAGAATGCGATCGTGCACCGCGCAGTGCGGCTCGTGGCCGAGGCGGCGGCCTCGCTGCCGCTGACCCTGAAGCAGGAGGGCCGCGACTTGTCGGCCCATCCGCTCCTGGCGCTGCTCGCCCGGCCGAATGCGCGCGAGGGCGGGCAGCGTTTTCTGGAGAGCGTGTACGGACACCTGATGGTGTCGGGCAACGCCTATGTGGAAGCCGTCGGGGTGGATGGCGCACCCGCCGAACTCTACGCCCTGAGGCCCGACCGCATGCGCGTGGTGCCGGGCGGCGACGGGTGGCCTTGCGCCTACGAGTACCACGTCGGCTCGGAGACGGTCCGTTTTGTGATGGGGCAGGGGGAGGCCGTGCCGCCCATCCTGCACCTGACCCTGTTCCATCCGTCCGACGATCATTACGGGCTGTCGCCCATGGAGGCGGCGGCGACGGCGCTCGACATCCACAATGCGGCGGGAGCCTGGAACAAGGCGCTGCTCGACAACGCGGCGCGCCCTTCGGGGGCGCTCGTCGTCGGAGGCAGCGCGCTCACCGACGCGCAGTTCGATCGCCTGAAGAGCGAGCTTGAGGCGAACTACCAGGGCGCGTCCAACGCGGGCCGCCCGCTGCTGCTGGAAGGCGGGCTCGACTGGAAGCCCCTGTCCCTGTCCCCGAAGGACATGGATTTCGTGGAGGCCAAAGCCGCGGCCGCGCGCGAGATCGCGCTCGCCTTCGGCGTGCCGCCGCTGCTGCTCGGATTGCCGGGCGACAGCACCCATGCCAATTACGCCGAGGCCAACCGCGCCTTCTACCGGCAGACCGTGATCCCGCTCGCGAAGCGCACCATGGAGGCCTTCGCGCAATGGCTCGCGCCCGGCTTCGGCGAGGCGCTTCGGCTCGAACCCGATCTCGACGCCGTCGAGGCCCTGGCGGACGAGCGCGAAAGCCTCTGGCGCCGTGTCTCGTCCGCGTCGTTCCTGACCGACGACGAGAAGCGCGAGGCGGTGGGCTATGGGCAGAGGTCGGGGCCCGCGACCGCGAAGGCGCACAATCGTCATCCCCGGACGTGATCCGGGGATCCACGTCTTCCTCAGGGCTGCGTTTCCAAGACGTGGATGGCCGTGGCAAGCACGGCCATGACGAGTGAAGAGAAACGCCCTGACACCCTCCGCCGTCGTCCCCGGGCTTGTCCCGGGGATCCCCGTCTTGGGAAGCGAGGCACTTTCCTGACGGGAATGGCCGGATCAAGTCCGGCCATGACGGGGAGAGTGGGGCAGACCCGCATGCCGTGACCGGCTCGCCGCGCCCGGGACGACGGGACGCCCCGGCCTTTTCCCGGCTCATCAGTCTCGCCAAAAATTCAATGAATTTCAGCCATCGGGGGCCTTATTGCACGAGAACAAATCATGAACACATTCGACCGGATCACCGAGGCCATCATCAGTCGCGGCGATCTCGCCCATCTGGCCCTGTTCGTGTGGGCGAGCGGGGCCTCCACGCTGCTCGCCATGACCCTGCGCGATCTGTTCGCGGCCAACCGCCGCTTCGACGAGTTCGTGCGCGAGCTGTCCCTCTTCAACCGCCGTCATACGGGAGATCCTTCATGACCCGCACCTTGCCCCGGCCCGCCCGCAAGCCGATTCCCGCGCGAACTCGGCCGAGCCGCGCATCGCTCGTGTTCCGCGACTTCGTCCGCCAGCTCGAGAAGCTCGACGCCAGGCGCCAGAAGCCTCCCCGCGGAGCGCGGGCATGAACCAGGCGGCCATTCCCACCACACGGGAGATGAAGTTTCTCGCGGAGCGCCCAAGCGCGGTGGATTCGGACGGAGTGTTCGAGGGTTATGCCAGCCTGTTCGGCGTCGCCGATCTCGGCAAGGACGTCGTGATGCCCGGCGCATTCTCGGAGAGCCTGAAGAAGCGCGATGCCGCCGCGGTCCGGCTGCTCTGGCAGCACGATCCGGCGACCCCCATCGGCCGTTGGCTCTCGATCGTCGAGGACCGGCGCGGGCTTCGCGTGCGCGGCCGGCTCAACCTCGCCGTCGAGCGCGCGCGGGACATCCACGCGCTCATGCGCGACGGAGCGGTGGACGGCCTGTCCATCGGCTTTCGCGTGGAGCGGGCGCGGGCGGAGCGGCCGACCGGCCTGCGGCGTCTCGAAAAGCTCGATCTGTGGGAGATCTCCGTCGTGACCTTTCCGATGCTGCCCGGCGCGCGAGTGGAAACCGTGAAGGAGGCGCGCACGAGCCTGCCCTCATCCATTCGAGCCGCCGCCGCTCGATTATTTTCCTGAACCTTGGCTGGAGATGTGCGTTACCCGCAAGCCCGCAGGGATGCGGACGCTGCGGGCGCTGCGGGTTTGGCCCGTGATGCCGTCCGCTGTCTCGGGAGGTTTTTCATGAAGAAGCTCGCATTCGTCGTTCTGATCGGCCTTGCGGCCGCAGCCTGCACCACCACGGAAGAGCGTGTCGGCGGCGCGGCGGTCGGCGCGGGCGTCGGCGCGGTGGCCGGTCCGCCCGGCGCGCTCGTCGGCGGAGCGATCGGCGCCGCCGCTGGCCCGACCGTCACGCACCAGGTGCAGGCCAGCACCCGACGCACCACCCGCCATCGCCACTACCGCCATCATCACTAACCGATTTCCCCATCCGGGGAATGCCAGGCCCGCCGATCGGCGGGCCTTTTTCGTTGAAGCCAACCCCTTTTCAAAACCTCTGGATTGATATGATTCCTGTTGTTGAAACCAAAGCGATGTCCGACGACGTCACGTCGGCTTTCGAAGATTTCGCCCGCGCCTTCGAGGCCTTCAAGGAGACCAACGACACGCGCCTTTCCGAGATCGAGACGCGCCTGTCGAGCGATGTGGTGACGGAGGAAAAGCTCACCCGCATCGACACGGCTCTCGACGACGCCAAGCGCCGGATCGACCGACTCGCCCTCGACCGCTCCCGCCCGCCGCTGGGACGGGGCGCTGATGCGCCGCGCGATCCGGCTCAGACCGAGCACAAGGCGGCCTTTCACGCCTATATGCGCTCCGGCGAGGCCGGCGGCCTGAAACGGCTCGAGGAGAAGGCGCTGTCCTCGGGCTCCGGTCCCGACGGCGGCTATCTCGTTCCCGACACGGTCGAGACGGACGTGCTGCGCCGCCTCTCGGCGATCTCGCCGATCCGCGCGATCTCGTCGGTGCGCGTGATCTCCGGTGGGCAGTACAAGCGCGCCTTCTCCACCACGGGCCCGGCGACCGGCTGGGTGGGCGAGACCGCCGCGCGGCCGCAGACGGCGGGTCCGAGCCTTTCCGAAATGAGCTTTCCGGCCATGGAGCTCTACGCCATGCCGGCGGCCACCCAGACGCTCCTCGACGATGCGGTGGTCGATATCGACCGCTGGATCGCGGAGGAGGTCGAGACCGCCTTCGCCGAGCAGGAGGGCGCGGCGTTCGTGAGCGGCGACGGGGTCAACAAGCCGAAGGGCTTTCTCGCTTCCGACATCGTGGAGGACGAGCTCTGGGAATGGGGCACGCTCGGTGCGATCCACACCGGCGGCGCGGCGTTCCCGTCCTCGAACCCCTCCGACGTGCTGGTGGAATTGGTCTATGCCCTCAAGGCGGGTTACCGCCAGAACGCGTCCTTCGTCATGAACCGCAAGACGCAGAGCGCCATCCGCAAGTTCAAGGACGCGAACGGCCAGTATCTCTGGGCGCCGCCCGCGAGCCTCGGCCAATCCGCGACCCTGATGGGCTTTCCCGTCGTGGAAGCGGAGGACATGCCGGATATCGCGGCCGGGTCCTGCGCCATCGCGTTCGGCGATTTCAAGCGCGGTTACCTGATCGTCGATCGCGCCGGCATCCGCGTCCTGCGCGATCCGTATTCCGCAAAGCCTTACGTGCTGTTCTACACCACCAAGCGCGTGGGCGGCGGCGTGCAGGATTACGCCGCGATCAAGCTGCTGAAATTCGCGGCGTGAGAGCAACGGGCTTTGCAGAGTTGATGGCGTGAGACGCTTGAAGCCCTCCTCCCCCTTGTGGGGAGGAGTTGGAGGTGGGGGTGTGGGCGCTGAACTGGACCAGCCTAGCGCTCACACCCCCACCCTTAATCCCTCCCCACAAGGGGGAGGGAAACACGCGCTTTATTCTGAGACGGCAAGTCGGGTGTTCCCGAGATCCTGGAGGGAACATTCGCCGTCGGGATCAGCGTCTCGCCCACGCCGCATCTGGGGGCGTGAGGCTGCCGACCGCCTGCCGGATCCATCCGAGATGCTCGGCGATGGGCGTGACCGCGGTCAGCCCTCCGCAGGCGCTGGGGCTGCGGGTGCGCAACGCGCCGCTCGACCAGCTCACGATGCCGTGGAGCTGGTAGCTGCTCTGCGTCGCGGCCAGGATCGGGCCGCCGGAATCACCCCGGCACGCGCCTGCGCCGCTCGTCTCGGCGAGCCGCTCCCGGTCGGCCACGATCAGGACGCGGTTGGCGACCTTGATGGGGCCGAGTGAGACGAGATTGGCCTGCCGCAGAACGCGCGCCGTATTCTTGCGGCCCTCCTTCGAGACGCCGAAGCCGGCGATTGTCACCATGTCGCCGACATCGATCCGGCCCGCAAGGGTCGGGTCGAGCGGCAGAAAATCGGTGCCGAGCGGTCGGTCGAGGCGCAGGATCGCCAGATCGACGCCGGGCTGCGTGCGCGGGGTCGTGCCGGTGACGAAGCTCGGGTGAACGGCCAGTGCGGTGACGCCGACGCGCTGCGGCTTGAAGGCCCTGTTGACCCCGATGACCCGGTAGGACGCCGTGTCGGTCACGCAATGAGCCGCCGTGAGGACGAGGCCCGGGCCGATGAGGGCGCCGGAGCAGAGCTCGCCCGAGGAGTTCTCGATGGACACGACGGAGCGTCGCAAGCCGTTGGGATCCCGTGATGTCGCGCCCAGCAGGACAGCCTGCGCGGTGCCCGTGAAGAACGTCAATGCCGTGAAAGCGAGGAATGAAAGCGCGCGCATCTGAATATGGGGAAGAATCGCAATGGAGGGGAAGGCCTGTCGCGAGAGGATAGTTCCATCGCGGTTGAAATATCCAGCGATTAGAGCGTCCGGCGTGAAATGCGGACTTGTCCTTCGGGACGATGCTTCTCCCGCTCGTCATGCCACTTTCCCGTCATGGCCGGACTTGATCCGGCCACCCACGTCTTGGGAACCGCAGCGCCATCAAGACGGGGATCCCCGGCACAAGGCCGGGGATGACGAAGGTGGGGCGGCATGACTGGCGCGAACCGCCGGCCCACGCGACGCGCTATTCTCCGGACCACGATGCCGCGCGGTTCCAGGCCTTCATCGTGCGGTCGATCCAGTCCTTCTGCGGACCGAGGAGAATGCCCTGCGTGATGCCGCCGCAAGTCTTGCCGCGCGCGGGCGATGACCAGGACGTGATCGCCGCGACGGCCGTGCCCGAGGCCATAGGCCCGCCGGAATCGCCCTGGCAGGCGCCCATGGCGCCCGACCCTTGCGACCAGAGCAGGATTTTGCTGGGGCCGTAGGGTTCCGTGACCCTCAAGGAGGCCGTCCGGAACGTCCCGGTCGTCTTCGCGTCGCCCTCCCGGGCGAGGCCATAGCCGCCGACGACGACGGTTTCGTCCTTGGCGGGCGGAGCCGCCGTGAGCGTGGCCTGCGCGAAGCGCTCAGGCAGAGCCTCAGGGATGCGCACGAGCGCCAAGTCAATGGAGCGCTGCCGGGTCTCGATGGCTTTCGCTTTGTAGCCCGGATGCACGGCCTTCGCGGCGAGCGGGATTAGCACCGGCTCGCCCGCCACGTCTCGGAAATGAACCCGGTGCTCGTCCGCGCCCGTCACGCAATGGGCGGCGGTGAGCACCACGTCGCGCGCCACCACGACCGCGCTGCAGACGCCCCCGTTCGAACTCAACACCATCACGCTCCGGCTGGCGAGGGGACCTGCGTCCTCCGCGCCGCCGACGATGGCCTTCGCTCCGGTCGCCGCGAGCGACAGGGCGAGAGAGAGCGTGATTAGACGTTTCATCATGGAAGGATTCCTGTTGCGATGATCCCGATATTCGTGGAAGGCCCCGCCGTCGAGCCCATACCATTGTCCGAGATGAAGGCCTATCTCCGCCTCGACGACGATGGGCAGGACGATCTCGTGCTGGGCCTGATCAAGGCGGCACGGCTGATGGTGGAAGCAGCCTCCCGGCGTCTCCTCGTCGAGCAGCGCTGGCGCATCGTGATGGATCGCTGGCCGAAAGACGGGACGATCCTGCTGCCGCTCTCGCCGCTCCTCGCCGTGGATGGCGTCAGGATTCTCGACGCGGCGGGCGCGGCAACGGAGCTTCCCGCCGAATCCATTGCATGGGACGCCGCGAGCGATCCGCCCCGCATGAGCGTGTCCGGTGCGCCCGAGCCGGGGAGGGCGCGAAACGGCATCGAGATCGCGCTGCGCGCCGGCTACGGCGCGACTCCCGAAGCCGTTCCCGAGCCCTTGAGGCTCGCGATCCGGATTCTCGTCGCCCATTGGTTCGAGAACCGGGGCGACGTGGCGGGCGTGCAGGCGCTGCCGCCGGACGCCATGGCGCTCGTGGCGCCGTTCCAGAGGGCGCGTCTTTAGTGTCTCAGACACAACGACCTGAGCCTCACCCTGAAAGTCTGGACCCTAAAATGTGTAGCGCGTGTTTCCCTCCCCCTTGTGGGGAGGGTCAGGGTGGGGGTGTGAGCGCTAGGCTGGTCCAGTTCAGCGCCGACACCCCCACCTCCAACTCCTCCCCACAAGGGGGAGGAGGGTTTCCAGCATCACGCTGGATAGCCGCGCAAGCCCGAGGCTTGTGGGGGAGGAGAGTTAGGTCGCGCTTACCGCGCTTTACGGGCCAACCTCTCCAGATTGAGAGCGGCTTGCTCCTAGACGGTTCATTTCTCGAGATTTCCATGAAAACCAAGTCATTGCCCATCGGCGCGCGGTCGCGCCGGTTCGTTCTCGAAGTGCCGCTCGAGAGGCCCGACGGATTCGGCGGCGTCCTCCGCTCCTACCGGCCCGGACCGCAGCTCTGGGGCGCGATGGAGATGCTCTCCGGTTCGGAGCGCATCCGCGCCGACAGGCCCGAGCAGAGTCTCACCCACAGGATCACCCTCCGCTACCGCGACGGCGTGACCGGCGCCATGCGCCTGAGTTCGGGTCTCCGGCGCTTCGCCATCCGCGCAGCCTCGGACCCGGACGGCTCGCGGCGCGATCTCGTCTGCCTCGTCGAGGAGATCAAGCCGTGACGAGCCCGATCCTGGCGCTCCGTCGCGCCATCCTGGAGATCGCCGCGGCCGATGCGGCGCTGATTTCCCTCATGGGCGGGACATTGCGCCTTTACGACGAGCCACCCCGGAACGAGGAGCCCCTCTATGCCGTGTTCGGCGACGTGACGGCGCGGGACTGGTCGACGGACACGGATCGCGGGCACGAGCAGGATCTTGCCGTCGTGATCTGGTCGGAGCGCGGCAGCGCCCGCGCCGGAGTGGAATCGGCCGAGCGTTTCGCCGCATTTCTCGACGATGCGCCGCTGGTCCTCGACGGGCACCGGCTCGTCAATCTGCGCGTGACGGAGATCGCGTCCGGCCGGGACAACGACACGCGGCTCTCGCGCATCACCCTTCATTTGCGCGCTGTCACCGAGCGCGCGTGAGTCTTTGGCCGTCTCCTCCATGTCATCACCGGCCTCGTGCCGGTGATCCCGATGGCATGAAGCTCCGCGCTTCACGGGTCGAGATGGCCGGGACAAGCCCGGCCATGACAGGGGAGCTCTCGCCTCTTTTCTTTCCCGATCTTTCGAAAGGACGTCTTCATGCCTGCTCAGAAGGGCAAGGATCTGCTCATCAAGATCAGCGACGGCGGAACGGGCTTCGTGACCGTCGCAGGGCTTCGCACCCGCCAGGTTTCGTTCAATGCCGAGACCGTCGATGTCACCCATGCGGAATCCGCCGGGCGCTGGCGCGAGCTTCTCGCTGGCGTCGGCGTGCGTCGCGCCGCGATCTCCGGATCCGGCGTGTTCAAGGACGAGGCCTCGGATGCGCGCATGCGCCAGGTGTTCTTCGACGGCGACATCCTCGCCTATCAGATCATCGTTCCCGATTTCGGGCGCATCGAAGGGCCGTTCCAGATCACCAGCCTCGATTATCGTGGCGATCATGCGGGCGAGGTCACCTTCGAGATGGCCTTCGAATCCGCCGGCGCGCTCACCTTCGTGGCGCTGTAGCGGCCGTCATCCCCTTCTTCCCGTCATCCCCGGCCTTGAGCCGGGGATCCACGTCTTCATGGCGCTGCGGTTCCTGAAGACGGGGATGGCCGGATCGGGTCCGGCCATGACGGGAGAAGGAGCGACACGATCATCGGAGAAAACACCATGGCGAACAGAAGACGCGGCGAAGTCGCGCTGCAGCTCGGCGACGCACGCTACACCCTCTGCCTCACGCTCGGCGCATTGGCCGAGCTGGAAGACGCTTTCGGCGTCGAGGATCTCATGGCTCTCGGTGAGCGCTTCGGCACGGGGCGCTTGTCGAGCCGCGATCTGTTGCGATTGCTGTCTGTCGCCCTGCGCGGCGGCGGTCATGATGTGAGCGATGCGGACGTGGCGGGCCTGCCGCTCCTGGACGGCATCGAACCGGTGGCGTCGGCCATCGCCGATCTGCTCGTCGTCACGTTCGGCGCGGAGACTGCTCCTGCAAACCCTCCGCAACCGCAGGGCGCTTGAGCGAGCCGCAGGTTTTCCCGTGGGAAGACGCGATGATGCTGGGTTTGAGCGTTCTGCGGTGGAGCCCCGATCAGTTCTGGCGCGTGACCCCGCGCGAATTGTTCGCGGCTTGGGAGGGCATGAGCGGCGGACGGCGCACGGAACCGGCGGTCAGCGCCGATATCAGGCGGATGATGGAGACGTTCCCGGATTAAGCGGCGTCAATGATCGAAGGAGAGCGGGACGATTCTAAAGAGGTTGGAAGACAGCACCCTTCCTCTTGGCGCATTCAACCTCAAGGTCTTCTCGCAGCTCATCCTTTGCCCGCGAGGCGGGCTGTCCTGCAACCGCTTGAGCCGCCTCCTCGCTGCAAAGGGCGGAAATCCCAATCACGGATTCGTCAACGGTGATGATCCTTTGCCTTAGTAACCCTTCGCCTTCATGCAGTGTGCAAAAAATATTTTTGCTCCATAAGCAGCCGCACTTCTAGGCGGGGCTGAGTATATCATTTTTATTGCTTCAGCGTAGCATCCATCAAGTGCTCTGTTGTATTTTACGTCTGAAGTGTAGGGCAGTTCATCTTTCGTGTTGGAGCTTGCGCACGCCGATATGAGGCACGCCGTCAACATTAAAAATCCAGCATTCTTACATAAAGTCAGGGCTCTTATTCCAATGCCTGATAATGAGAAACAAAATCTTGCCTTGAACATCATGTTGGACAAGGGAGAGCAGACGAAACGACAGCTCAATACGCTCATCGGTCTCTCCGACAAGTTTAGCGAAACTTTATCCAATGCTTTTGCAAAGAACATCGCCGAGGGCAAGAAATTCGACAACGTGCTGAAGAAGATGGGCGAGTCTCTTGTGGAAACAGGGTTGCGTCTCGCGCTTGCGCCTTTGCAGATGGGGTTGTCGCAAGGTCTGCAAACCTTGTTTGGGGGGCTTTTCAATAAATCATTGCCTCTCGGTCGCGACCTTTCCGGCGCGGGGCAAGGTTTAGCGGGAGGTCTTTCATCTGTGTTCGGCTCCCTCTTCGGCGGGGGAGGCGCTGCCCCCGCCGCGCCTTTCGCCAAAGGCGGCGTGTTCTCGCGCGGGATGGTGATGCCGTTCGCGCAAGGGGGCGTCGTCGGCGCGCCCACCTATTTCCCGATGGGGCGCGGTCTTGGACTCATGGGGGAGAAGGGAGCCGAGGCCGTGATGCCGCTGGCGCGCGGTCCGGACGGCAAGCTCGGCGTGCGCTCCGGCGGGGCAGGGCGCCCCACCGCGATCACGGTCAATATCGCGACGCCCGACGCGGAGAGCTTCCGCCGCTCGGAAGCGCAGGTCTCCGCCGCGCTGGCGCGGGCCGTCGCCCGGGGCCAGCGCGGGATGTAGAGGTCGGTTCTCAGGCGTTCTCGTTGTCGAGCATCGCCATGATCTCGTCCTTGATCTGCAGGCGGCGACGCTTGAGCTCTTCCTCGACTTCTTCCGGCTTCGGTTCCACCCGGGTCTCGATGCGGTGGATGGTGCGGTTCAGCTCGTTGTACTCGTCATAGAGCCGCGAAAAGCGATTGTTGCTCGTCTTCAGCTGGTGAATCCGGTCGGCCTTGTCGGGGAAATCCTCGGTGAGATCGTTGGGAGCATTGCTCATCGCCTGCCGTCTCCTTGTCTCGTTGTCCTGTCGGACGACAACGCCACCCCCTCTTTTTTCGTTTCATCGTCACGAGGATGGATCATGGCATCCGATTTTCACGAGGTCCGCTTTCCCCTCGACATCGGCCTGGGCAGCCGGGGAGGGCCCGTGCGGCGGACCGACATCGTCACGCTCGCCTCCGGGCGGGAGCACCGCAACAGCCGCTGGGCTTCCTCGCGCCGCCGCTACGATGCGGGGCTCGGGGTCAGAACCGTCGATGCGCTGCATGCGGTCATCGCGTTCTTCGAGGAGCGGCGCGGCAGGCTCTATGGTTTCCGCTTCCGGGACCGCACGGACTGGCGCTCGGGCCCGCCTTCGTGGGAGCCGACGAGCCTCGATCAGCGGATCGGCACCGGAAACGGGGCGACGCGGGATTTCCAGCTCGTCAAAACCTACGGCTCGTCCTTCTCGCCCTATGTGCGAACCATCGCCAAGCCTGTCGCCTCAACGGTGCGGGTCGCCCTCGACGGCATCGAGCAGGAGGCTGGCTCCGCCTTCACCTGCGATCCCACCACCGGAATCGTGACCTTCGCCTCGGCCCCGCCGGCGGATTCGGCGATCACGGCAGGCTTCAGCTTCGACGTGCCCGTGCGCTTCGACACGGACGAACTCGACATCGATCTCTCCGCCTTCGAGGCGGGCGCCATTCCGCAGATTCCGCTGATCGAGATCGTTCCGTAGATCGCTCCACCTCGTCATTCCCGGCCTTGTGCCGGGGATCTCGATCGCATCAGGCGCAGCGCCTCTCGGCATCGGGATGGCCGGGACGAGCCCGGCCATGACGTCGGGGCGAACCGCGCAATCCCTCCGCTATTCACCTGAGGACCATCATGCGCAGCATTCCTTCCAACCTCGCCGCCCATCTGGCGGAGGGGGCGACGAGTCTTTGCCATTGCTGGAAGCTTCTCCGGCGCGACGGCAGGAGCTTCGGCTTCACCGATCACGACCGCGACCTCGCCTTCGGCGGAACCGTCTTCGCCGCGCGAACGGGCCTGGAGGCGGCGGAGGCGTCGGCCGAGCTCGGCTTCGCGGTCGGCGGCGGAGAGGTCGCGGGCGCGCTCATGTCCGCAGGCATCACCGAGGACGATATCTCTTCGGGCCTCTACGACGATGCGAGCGTGGAAACCTGGCTCGTGAACTGGAGCAATGTCGCCGAGCGCCTGCTTCTCGACATCGGCTCGATCGGCGAGATCAGGCGCGCGGACGGCAGCTTCGTCGCCGAGGTGCGGGGGCTCATGCACCGCTACGACGAGGAGCGCGGGCGGCTGTTCCGCGCCACCTGCTCGGCCGATCTGGGCGATGCGAAGTGCGGCGTGGACCTTTCGTCGTCCACCTATTCCGGCACGGGGACCGTCACGCGCACCGATGGGTTCCTCGGAGTCGTCGCATCGGGCATCGGCTTCGCGGACGGATGGTGCACGGGCGGCAAGCTCACCTGGACGGGAGGCGACAATGCGGGCCTCTCCGTCGAGATCAAGGTTCATCGCGCCATCAGCGGAACCGACGAGTTCAATCTCTGGCAGCGCGCGCCTCAGGCCATCAAAGTGGGCGACACGTTCCGCGTCACGGCGGGCTGCGACAAGACCCATTCCATGTGCCGCAGGAGGTTCGACAACGTCGCGAATTTCCGCGGCTTTCCGCACATGCCCGGCAACGACTTCATCATCCGCATGCCGCAGCAGGGCGAACCCGGCCTCGACGGCGGGAGCCTGTTCAAGTGACAGCGCCTCTCTCCTCGCGCGTCATCGCCGAAGCGCGGTCCTGGATCGGCACGCCCTATCGCCACCAGGCGTCTCTCAAGGGGATCGGCTGCGATTGCCTCGGCCTGCTGCGCGGCGTCTGGCGCGGCGTGCTGGGGACGGAGCCCGAGCTGCCGCCGCCTTACTCGCCCGATTGGGCGGAGGCGGGCCACGATACGCTCGTTGCGGCGGCGCGCCGTCACCTCGTCGAGATCGATGTCAAGGCCTTCGCGCCCGGCGACGTGCTGCTCTTCCGCTGGCGCGATGCGCTGCCTGCCAAGCACTGCGCCATCGCGACCTCCGCCGACACCATGATCCACGCCCATGACGGGGCCTCGGTGGCGGAAGTCGCCTTCGCGCCCTGGTGGCGGCGTCATCTCGCTTTTGCCTTTCGATTTCCGGAATCCTGACCATGGCCACACTCGTTCTTCAGACCGTCGGCTCCGTCGTGGGCGGCATGGTCGCAGGCCCCCTCGGCGCGATGGCGGGCCGCGCGCTCGGCGGCCTCGCCGGGGCCGCCATCGACAATGCGCTGTTCGGCGGAAACGACGCCAGGCATGTGGAAGGGCCGCGCCTCAAGGAGATCGATGGCCTCACCTCGACGGAGGGCGCCGCGATCCCACGGGTCTATGGCCGCGCGCGGATCGGCGGCCAGCTCATCTGGGCGACGCGGCTCGAAGAGGTGGTGAACACCAATGTCGACCGCTCCGGCACCCGGGGCGGCAAGGGCATGGGCGGGCCGAAGACGGTCACGACCACCTATTCGTATTTCGCCAATCTCGCGATCGGCCTCTGCGAAGGGCCCGTCGCTTTCGTCCGCCGCGTATGGGCGGACGGCCGCGAGATCGACCTGTCCACGATCACCATGCGCGTGCATCGCGGATCTGAGACGCAGAGCGCGGATCCGCTCATCGTGGCGAAGGAGGGCGCCGACTTTGCGCCCGCCTATCGTGGCCTCGCCTATGTGGTGTTCGAGCGCCTGCCGCTGGAGGATTTCGGCAATCGCGTGCCGCAATTCTCCTTCGAGGTGGTGCGGCCGGTGGATGGCCTCAACCGGATGATCCGCGCCGTCTGCCTGATCCCCGGCGCGAGCGAGTTCGGCTACGATCCGCTTCCCGTCACGCAGGTGCTCGATCTCGGCAGGACTGTCCCCGAGAACCGGCACCAGCTGCGGCGTGGGAGCGACGTGCTCGCTTCCCTCGATGCACTGGAGGCTTTGTGCCCGAACCTCAGGCGCGTCTCCTTGGTCGTCAGCTGGTTCGGCACGGATCTGAGGGCGGATGCCTGCCTCATCGAGCCGCGCGTGGACGCCACCACGAAGACCACGGACGGCGATTCCTGGTCGGTGGCGGGCCTGACGCGCGACAATGCCAACGCCGTGTCACGGTCCAATGGCGCGCCCGCCTATGGCGGAACGCCGTCGGACGCCTCCGTCAGGCGCTTGATCCAGAACCTCAGGGAGCGAGGCCTGGAGGTCGTGCTCTATCCCTTCGTGATGATGGACATCGCGGCGGGGAACGCGTTGCCCGATCCTTACGGCGGCACGGGTCAGCCACCCTATCCCTGGAGAGGGCGCATCACGTGCCATCCCGCTCCCGGACGACCCGGCACCGTCGACGGAACGAGCGCGGCATCCACGCAGATCGCGCAATGGTTCACGGGCTCGCGCGGGTATGAGGCCTTCATCCTGCATTACGCCGAACTCGCCCGCGACGCCGGCGGCGTGGACGGGTTCATCCTCGGCAGCGAATTCGTGGGGCTCACGCGCGTGCGCTCCGCGCCCGGGAACTATCCCGCCGTCGCCCGCTTCAAGGCGCTCGCCGCGCAGGTGCGCACCATCGTCGGC
Source organism: Microvirga sp. HS2 (assembly GCF_055792805.1). Taxonomy (NCBI): domain Bacteria; kingdom Pseudomonadati; phylum Pseudomonadota; class Alphaproteobacteria; order Hyphomicrobiales; family Methylobacteriaceae; genus Microvirga; species Microvirga sp. HS2. The sequence continues at coordinate 111,982 of NZ_JBVVAJ010000004.1, read as the reverse complement.
TCTGGCACGAAGCTCGTTTATGCCGCAGACTGGACGGAATACGGGGCCCATGTCCTCGACGGCGGGGCGGAGGTCCGCTTCCCCCTCGATCCGCTCTTCGGCGATCCCGCCATCGACGCGGTCGGGATCGATTATTACCCGCCGATTTCGGATTGGCGCGACACGTCCGATCATGCGGATCTCGCCGAGGCGCGAAGCCTCTACGACATCGATTACCTGCGCCGGAGGCTCGGCGCAGGCGAAGCGTTCGACTGGTACTACGCGAGCGCATCCGACCGGGCGGCCCAGAGGCGCACGCCGATCACAGACGGCGCCTATGACAAGCCCTGGATGTTCCGGCAGAAGGATCTCGTGTCCTGGTGGTCGAGCCCGCATGTGGAGCGATCCGACGGACGGGAAATCGCCGCGACCGAATGGGTGCCGCAATCGAAGCCGATCTGGCTGACCGAGATCGGGATACCCGCCGTCGACAAGGGACCCAACGGGCCGAACGTCTTTCCCGATCCGAAATCCTCCGAATCCGCCTATCCTCCGTTCTCTCGGGGCCTGCGCGACGATCTCGCCCAGGCGCGCGCCCTGGAAGCGATCCTCTCCCGGTTCGATCCGGCCCAGCGGGGCTTCTCCTCCGCGTCTAACCCCGTCTCGTCGCTTTACAGCGGGCGCATGGTCGATCCGGAGAGCGCTTTCGTCTGGGCATGGGATGCGCGGCCTTTCCCCGCCTTTCCCGATTACGACACGGTCTGGAGCGACGGCCCCAACTGGGACACCGGACACTGGATCACGGGCCGGATCGAGGGAGCGCCGCTCGACCGCCTGATCGCGTCCATCCTCAAGGATTTCGGTTTTGCCGATCCCGGCGCGCTCCCGGTCGACGGCTTCGTCGACGGCTATGTGGTCGACCGGCCCATGTCGGCGCGCGGCGCGCTCGAACCGCTCCTGCGCCTGTTCGGCGTCGATGCCGTCGCGAGCGGCGGCAGGATCGCCTGGAAAGGACGCGGCGGGCGCTCGGTCATCACCCTGGCGAAGGACGACCTTGTGATGATGGAAAACGAGCCCGCGCTCAAGCTCACGCGCTCCCAGGAAACGGAGCTGCCGCAGCAGGTGGAGATCGGCTACACGGACAGCGATGTGGATTATCGCCGCGCCGCCGTGGCCTCGCGCCGCCTGTCCGGATCGAGCCGCCGGGAAGCCCGCGCCGATTGTGCGGTCATCATGCGGCGCGCAGAGGCGCAACGCCTCGCCGATTCCTGGCTGCAGGATCTGTGGGCGGGACGGGAAGGGGCGGAGTTCGAACTTTCGCCGCGTCGCATCGACATCGAGCCGGGGGACGTGATCTCCCTTCCCACCGAGGCGGGCCCGAAGCTTCATCGCGTCGTGCGGATCGCCGACGGAGCGACCCGCAAGGTGAGCACGCGGGCCGTGGAGCCCGCCGTGTTCGAGAAGCCGGGCTCCTCGATCGGCAAGCCGCCGCGCCGGCCGCCGCCAATACCCGGCAAGCCGCAGGTCGTCATCCTCGATCTGCCCGCGACCCTCGGCGATCCCGAGCCCTTGCAATTCATCGCCGTTGCCGCCGCTCCATGGCCCGGCGCGGTGACCGTCTGGCGCTCGGGCAATGGGGCGAGCTTCACGCCGTACCGGATCGTCACCCTTCCCGCCGTTATCGGGCGAACCAGGAGTGCGCTTCCCGCAGGGCCGCTCTGGCGCTGGGATCCCAAGGCCGTGCTCGACATCGAGATCTCCTCCGGAGCCATCAGTTCTCTCGACGACGAGGCGACGCTGGCGGGCGGCAATCTCTTCGCCATTCAGGGAACCGATGGACGGTGGGAGATTCTCGCGGCTTCCCGCGCCGAGATGACGGGTGAGCGAAACTATCGTCTCTCGCGCCTTCTGCGCGGGCTCGCCGGAACCGAGCCGGAGGCCGGACGCACCGTGCCGGAAGGGGCGCTCGTCGTGCGCCTCGACGAAGCGGTTGCCCCGTTGTCGACCGATCTCTCCGATCTCGGACAGACCTGGCGCTACAGGGCCGGGCCTTCCGGGCGCGATCACGCGGATCCGGCCATGGTCGAGATCATCGCAACCGTCGGGCGCGAGGCCCTGAAGCCCATGAGCCCGGTGCACGCGTCGCTCCACCGCGAAGCGGACGGCGTGCACATCGCGTGGGTCCGGCGGACACGGCGCAACGGCGATGGCTGGGAGGCTGTCGACGTTCCGCTCGCGGAGGATTTCGAACGCTACGAAATCGATATCCTGAGAGCAGGCAACGTCGTTCGCACGCTTACGAGCGACCAAGCCTCGGTTCTCTATTCGACAGAACAGGAGATGGTCGATTTCGGCGCTCCGCAACCGGCGCTCCGCCTCCGGATCGCACAAGTGAGCGCCGTCGCGGGCAGGGGCTTCGAGACGAGCGTCACACTGCCTGTTCGGTAGGGGGCTCTGCTCGAACTCTCCTCCCCCTTGTGGGGAGGAGGTGGAGGTGGGGGTGTAAGCGATAGCCTATCAAGGTCTGGCGCCAACACCCCCACCCTTAATCCCTCCCCACAAGGGGGAGGGAACGCGTTGCGCCCATCCAGGACCCCGCATCCCATCACGACACTTTTCACACATTCATTTCACGGCCCATCACGCAATGACCTCGACGCCTCATCTGGCTCTGCCGCTGCTCGCCGCGGCGCAGGCGCAAAAGCATGTCACCCACAACGAAGCCCTGTCGTCGCTCGACGCGCTCGTCCATCTCTCCGTGAAGGAGCGGGAGCGCGCGGCGCCTCCGGCCGCGCCGGACGAAGGAGACCGCTATCTCGTCGGATCCGGCGGGACGGGAGCCTTCGCCGGCCACGAGGGCGCGATCGCTCTCTTCGATCTCGGAGCGTGGCGCTTCTTCGCGCCGCGTTCCGGCTGGCGCGCCTATGTCGAGGCGGAGGACGCCCTCGTCGTCTTCGACGGCGGGCAGTGGCGCGACCTCGGCCATTATTGCCGGATCTTCGACAATCTGGACCGCCTCGGCATCGGAGCGACGCCCGACGACCTGAACCGCCTCTCGGCGAAGCTCAACGCGGCCCTGTTCTCGGCCTTGAGCACGGAGGAGGGCGGGACGGGCGATCTGCGCTTCGTCCTCAACAAGGCGGGCGCGGCCAATGTCCTCTCGCAGCTCTATCAGCGCGGATTCAGCGGCCGGGCGGAGACGGGGCTCATCGGCAATGATGATTTCAGCATCCGCGTCTCGCCCGACGGTGCGGCATGGATCGATGCCTTGCTCCTCGACGGCGGGACGGGCGTGGCGACGTTCCCCCAGGGATTGTCCAACCTGCCGCGCGCCAACCTGCTCATCAATTCCTCGCTGCGCGTGAACCAGCGCGGGTTCTCCGGCGGCGCTCTCGCTGAAGGCGTCTACGGCTTCGACCGCTGGAAGGGAGGCCCTGGTGGCTGCACGCTCACGCGGGCGGCGGACGGAACCGTCACCCTGACCGGAGCCCTCGATCAGGTCGTCGATGTGGCCCATGCCGCCGCTCTTGCTGGAAGCGCCAGCCTCGCCGGAGCGGTCCTGACCCTGTCGGTGGAAAATCCCTCCAGCCCGCTGCCGGTCCTGATCGGATCGAAAGCGGCGACGATTCCCGCCGGGTCGGGCCGCCGCTCCGCGACGGTCACGCTCGACCCGGCCGAGACGGGGCATGTGACAATCCGGCTCAATCCCGCTTCCGCGTGCTCCTTCAGGAACGTGAAGCTGGAGATCGGCTCCTTCGCGACGCCCTGGGCCGGGGAGCCGCTCGACAGGGAAGAGGCTCTCTGCCGGCGCTATTACCAGCCCATGCCCGCCAGCGGCTCGTCGCCCCTGATCCTGGGGGCTTTCGGCCAAAGGCTTTCGACGAGCTTCATCGACATTCCCGTGATCCTTCCCACCCCCATGCGCGCCAGTCCGGGGTTGGTCACGAGCGGCGCCGCCTGGGTCGGCAGCGTGCCTTCGGGCAACCAGATCTCTTTCTACAGCAACAGCAACCTGGCCTGGGTGACGACGACGGGAGGGGTGAACATCATGACCATCGGGCCGGCTGGCCCCGCGGCGGTGGTGCTGAGGCTGCAGGCCACGACCACCTTCTCCGGCTCGGCCGGCGCCGTCGGCAACCTGTATATCGGCAACGGGGCCGTCCTGGCCCTGCAGGCGGAGCTCTGAACGCTCCCGATGGCGGCTTTTTCAACGGCCTTCGAGCGCGCCCTGGCTCTCGTCCTGCGGCACGAGGGCGGTTTCTCTCATCATCCCAAAGATCCCGGCGGGGCCACGAATTTCGGGATCACCCTCGAAACGCTGTCCCGGGCGAGAGGCCATCCGGTCTCGGTCGAGGACGTCCGCAATCTCACGAAGGAGGAGGCGGCGGCCATCTGCCGCCGCTTCTACTGGGACGCGATCCACGCCGATGAGCTCCCGCCAGGGCTCGATCTCGCGCTCTTGGATCTTGCCGTCCATTCGGGCCCGCATCGCGCGGTCATGCTCCTGCAGGCGGCGCTCGGCGTCGAGGCCGACGGGCTGATCGGCCCGGTCACGCTGGACGCCGCCCGAAGAACCGGTTCCGCCGAGGCGATCCGCAGGCTGACCCGCGAGCGCCTCGCCTTTCTCTCCCGCCTCGTCACTTGGCCCGTCTTCGGGCGCGGGTGGCGCAGGCGGGTTCTCACCGTCGAGCGGGAGGCGATCCGGCTCGCATCTTCATCCCATCTCCAACAAGGACATCCGCACATGCTGGATACGAAATCCCTTTTGTCGAGCCGCACGGTCTGGGCCAACCTGATCGGCCTTGCCGCCGTGATCCTCGGCCTGTTCGGCTTCGACGCCTCCGATCTCAACGGCAGCGCCTTCCAGGAGGCCCTGTTCCAGTTCGTCGCGGCGGCGAGCTTCGTAGCCTCCACGATTTTCCGGATTCTGGCCACCCGCAGAATTGCGAGCTAGACTGTCGCGCCGGGCGGCTCCTTCGGGGGTCCGCCCGGCGATCCGATGCTCTTTAGCATTCAGAATTCATTCAGTGCTGCAAAGGCATAAGGCGGCATGCGTCTGGTTTGGCTGGTCATCGCGGTGTGGGGAATGGTGGGGGCTGCGTCCGCGCAAAGCGCGACCTCGGCTCTCAATAACTGCCTGCCGCCCCGGGAAATGCAGGAGGCCGTGGCTTCCAAGGGCGTCGTCGCGCCTGCCTCCGCCGTCATGACGGCCCGCCGCCAGGTTCCCAACGCGGACGTGGTGCGGGCAAGCCTCTGCCGAAGCAGCGACACCCTGGTTTATGTGATCATGGCCTTGCAAAAGGACGGTCGTATCGTTCAAGTGACGATCGACGGCTCGTCCGGGCGGGTCAAATCGGTCCAGTGAAAAGAAAGCTCGAAACGTGCGCCTTCTCGTTGTCGAGGACGACAAGATCCTCAATAAACAGATCGTGACCGCTCTCGAACAGGCGGGATACGCGGTCGATACGGCATTCGACGGCGAGGAGGGGCAATTCCTCGGGGAAACCGAGCCTTACGACGCCATCATCCTCGACCTGGGCCTGCCGAAGGTGGACGGCGTGTCCGTCCTCACGGCCTGGCGCCGGGACGGCCGGAAGACCCCCGTCATCATCCTGACCGCCCGCGACCGCTGGAGCGACAAGGTCCAGGGCTTCGACGCCGGGGCCGACGATTACGTGACCAAGCCGTTCCACATGGAGGAGCTGCTGGCCCGCGTCCGCGCCCTGCTGCGCCGGGCCACGGGCCACGCCACGAGCGAGATCGCCTGCGGCCCGGTCAAGCTCGACACCCGCTCGGGTCGCGTGGCGGTGGACGGCAACCCCGTGAAGCTGACCTCGCACGAATACCGGCTCCTGTCCTACCTGATGCACCATACGGGGCGCATCGTCTCGCGCGGCGAGCTGACGGAGCATCTCTACGATCAGGACTTCGACCGCGACTCGAACACCATCGAAGTCTTCATCGGCCGCCTGCGCAAGAAGCTCGGCGTGGATATCATCCAGACCGTCCGCGGCCTGGGCTATCTCCTCGACGCGAGCCAGACCCACACGAAATCGTGAGCGGCTTTCGCCCGATCCTGAACCGCTTCGCGAGTCGGCCGATCGCCGTCCGGCTTGCGGTCTCCTCCGTCTTCTGGAGCTTCGCGATCCTCCTCGTCGCGGGGCTCATCCTGCAGGCGCTCTACCGCGACAACACGGAGCGGGCCTTCGACCAGCGCCTTCTCGTCTACGCCAATACCCTGGCCTCCAACCTGGTGGCTCCGGGCGATCCCGACCGCGACCTCGGCCCGATCGGCGATCCGCGTTTCGAGCTGCCCCTGTCCGGCTGGTACTGGCAGGTGGCGCGGCCCAACGCCAAGCCGGGCGAAATCCGCTCGTCCAAATCCCTGTTCGGCGGCCAGATCCCGAGCCTCACCATCAGCCCCGACGACCGGTTCGGACAGATCCGCCGCGGCTACGGCAAGGCGCCGGACGAGCGCAATCTGCGCATCGTCGAGCGGGACATCGATCTGGGCGAGGACGGCCGCTACATCATTCGCGTGGCGGGGCCGGCGGATGAAATCGACATGAGCGTCCGCGACTTCCTGTTCGCGCTGACGATCACCTTCGCGCTGCTCGGTCTGGCGCTCGGCTTCTCCACGCTCCTGCAGATCCGCTTCGGCCTGCGGCCGCTCGCCAATCTCCGCAGCGCCCTCGGGGCCATTCGCCGTGGGGAGGCTGAGCGAATCGCCGGTGAATATCCCCGGGATATTTCGCCGCTCGCGAGCGAGCTGAACCTGTTGCTCGACACGAATCGGGAGATCCTGGAGCGCGCCCGCACTCAGGTCGGCAATCTGGCTCACGCGCTCAAGACGCCGCTCAGCATCATCATGAACGAGGCGGAGAACGCGCCGGACGAAGTCGCCGCCCGGGTGCGCGAGCAGGCGGCCCTGATGCGCGATCAGGTCAATTACTATCTGGACCGCGCCCGGGCCGCAGCCCTCGCCGGCACCTTGGGAACGCTGACCGAAGTGGAGCCGGTGATCGCAGGCCTCGCGCGGACCTTCGCCAAGATCTATCGCGACAAAGACCTGGCCTTCGAACTGGCGATTCCGCCCGATCTGCGGTTCCGGGGCGAGAAGCAGGATCTTGAGGAGATGGCCGGCAACCTGATCGACAATGCCGCCAAATGGGCCTCCCGGAAGGTAGAGATCTCGATGGAGATCATCCGCGAGGACGACGACCGCCCGCGCTTCCGCCTGCTGATCGACGACGACGGCCCCGGGCTTCCGGAAGCGGCGAGGGCCGAGGTCCTCAAGCGCGGCCGCCGCCTCGACGAAACGAAACCCGGATCCGGCCTGGGTCTGTCCATCGTCAGCGATCTCGCTGCGCTCTATCGAGGCTCGCTCAAGCTCGAGGCCGCGCCCCTCGGCGGACTTCGATGCGTGCTCGAGCTCCCGGGGGATAGAGGCTGACCCTATGTACTTTTACGCGTGACACCGTGCCACCGTCGTGCTTGACGAGGACTCGGAGTATTTGGGAATTCATGGTGATCTGGATCATACTCTTGCTGATGACGGCGGTTGCCGTGATGGCGGTGCTTTGGCCGCTCTCGCGCCACAAGGCGCTCGCCGCGCGACAGGTGGACCCGGACACCCAATTCTACCGCGAGCAGATCGCCGAAATCGAGCGGGACCGCGAGCGCGGAGCGCTTCTTCCGAGCGAGGCCGAGGCGGCCAAGGCCGAGGCCGGACGCCGGCTTCTGCGTGCGACCGGCATGGCGGATGCGGACGTTTTCGCGGCTCTGGGCGAGCCCGCCCTGCGCCGTCGCCGGGCCGCGTCGACACTGGCTCTGTCCGTGATTCCGATCATGGCGCTCGTCCTCTACGGGGCCTATGGATCGCCGCACCTCATGACCCATCCGCCGGAGCGGCAGGAGGTTCGGGCGCAGGGCGAACGCCTCGATCTCATGGCCGCCGTCGCCCAGATCGAGGCGCATCTGGCCAAGAATCCAGAGGACGGACGCGGCTGGGAGGTGGTGGCTCCGGTCTATATCCGCATGGGGCGGATCAGTGATGCTGTCAGGGCTTACGAATCCGCGGTGCGCTATCTCGGCCCGAGCGCGGAGCGGCTGTCCAATGTCGGAGAGACCATGGTGCTCGCCAATGACGGACTCGTCTCGGCCGACGCCCAGAAGGTTTTCGAGCAGGCGGTGAAATTGGACAAAGCCTCGCCAAAGGCGCGGTTCTATCTGGCCGTCGCGGCCGAGCAGGACGGGCAGGTCGAGAAAGCCAAGCAGGCTTACGGCGCGCTTATCGCCTCCTCGCCGGAAGGCGCCCCGTGGGTCGGCGTCGTCCGGCAGCGTCTGGCCAATCTCGGCGGTGAGCAGCCGCCTGCCGCGGAAGCGGCGGGAGACGCGCCCCGGATCGGAGCCGAGGACATCGCCCGCATGGTGTCGGGCCTGGCCGAGCGTCTCGAGGCCCAGGGCGGGTCTGCCGACGAATGGGCGCGCCTGATCCGTTCCTATGCGGTTCTCGGGCAGCGCGACAAGGCCAAGGCCGCGGCCGACCGGGCCCGGAAGGCCCTGGCGCAGGACGAGGCCGGGTTGAAGACCATCGACGCGATGGCGCGCGAAATGAAACTGACTGACGCAGGACCATGACCAGAAAGCAGAGACGCCTGACCCTGATCGGATTCGCGGGAGGTATCCTGGCGATCGCCCTCGGTCTGGTGCTTTACGCGATGAACGACACGATCGTGTTCTTCAATTCGCCGGCCGACATTCAGGCCAAGAACGTACAGCCCGGCACCCGCCTCCGCTTGGGAGGGCTCGTGAAGGAAGGGTCCGTGCAGCGCGGGGCCGACCAGCAGATCACCTTCGAGGTGATGGATGCGCAGGGCGCGATCCAGGTCCGCTATAAGGGGCTGCTGCCCGACCTATTCCGGGAAGGGCAGGGCATCGTGGCCGAAGGCGTTCTGGAGAGCGCCACCCTGTTCCGCGCCGATTCCGTGCTCGCCAAGCACGACGAGAATTACATGCCCCGCGAGGTGGCGGATACGTTGAAGAAGCAAGGTCATTGGCAAGGTGAAGCCAACGCCGCGCCGAAGACGCAGTAGAGTAGGGAGAGTCTGGTGTTCGTTGAGGCTGGACATTTCGCGCTTGCGCTGGCGCTCGGACTATCCGTGATCCAGTTCGTCGTGCCGCTCTGGGGCGCGCGCGCCAACGATCCCGTGCTGATGTCGGTGGCGCCCGTGACGGGCCTCGCCGTCTTTGCCTGCATCGCCTTTTCGTTCCTGGCGCTGACCTTCGCCTACGTGACCTCCGACTTTTCCGTCGTGAACGTGGTCGAGAACTCGCATTCGGCCAAGCCGCTCATCTACAAGATCTCTGGTGTCTGGGGGAACCACGAGGGCTCAATGCTCCTGTGGGTGCTCATCCTCGCGCTGTTCGGGTCCGTGGTGGCTCTCGCGAGAGGCAGCATTCCGCTGCGGCTCCAGGCCAACACGCTGGCGGTTCAGGCTGCGATCACGATCGCCTTCCTGCTCTTCATCCTGCTCACGTCGAATCCCTTCACGCGGCTCATTCCGGCCGCCCCCGAGGGACAGGACCTGAACCCGCTGCTGCAGGATCCCGGTCTCGCGATCCATCCGCCGCTGCTCTACATCGGCTATGTCGGCTTCTCGATCTCCTTCGCCTTCGCCATCGCGGCGCTGATCGACGGGCGGATTGACGCGGTGTGGGCGCGCATCGTCCGCCCCTGGACCCTCGGGGCCTGGGCCTTTCTGACGCTCGGCATCGCCATGGGCTCGTACTGGGCCTATTACGAACTCGGCTGGGGTGGCTGGTGGTTCTGGGACCCGGTGGAGAACGCCTCCCTCATGCCGTGGCTCGCGGGCACGGCCCTTCTCCATTCCACCGTCGTCATGGAAAAGCGCGACGCTTTGAAGGTCTGGACGATCCTTCTCGCGATCCTCACCTTCTCCCTGTCCCTGCTCGGCACGTTCCTCGTGCGCTCGGGCGTTCTGACCTCGGTGCATTCCTTCGCCGTCGACCCGGAGCGCGGCACCTTCATTCTGGGCATTCTCATCCTCTTCATCGGCGGCTCGCTCGCACTCTTCGCCTGGCGCGCGCCCCTGCTCAAGCAGGGCGGCCTGTTCGCGCCCGTTTCCCGCGAGGGCGCCCTCGTCGTGAACAACCTGTTCCTGGCGACTGCCTGCGCGACGGTTCTGATCGGCACGCTCTATCCGCTCGCGCTGGAGGTGCTGACCGGCGACAAGATTTCCGTCGGCGCGCCGTTCTTCAACTTCACCTTCCTGCCGCTCATCATCCCGCTGCTGATGCTCCTGCCGCTCGGCCAGACGCTCGCCTGGAAGCGCGGCAATTTCCTCGGGACCGCGCAGCGCCTTTATGCCGTGTTCGGCCTCTCGCTCCTCGCCACGGTCGGGATCTTCGCCATGACGCATGGCGGCCCCGTCGCAGCGCCGCTCGGAATCGGCCTCGGAGTCTATCTGGTGCTCGGCTCGTTGAACGAGATCGTGACCCGCTCCTGGTCCAAGGGCACGCCCCTGTCGGTCGCCCGGCGCAAGGCCGCCAACCTGCCGCGCTCCACCTGGGGCACGGTGCTGGCCCATGCTGGCGTCGGCCTCACGGTCATCGGCATCGCCGCCACCGCCTGGGGCGTGGAAGCGCTCGCGACGGTCAAGATCGGCGAGCGTATCAAGGCCGGAGATTACGAGGCCCGGCTCGAGCGGGTCGTCCCCCGCACCGAGGCCAATTACCGGGAGGATGCGGCGGTCTTCACCATCCTCCGCGATGGCCAAGCTTTGGGCACCCTGGAGAGCATGAAGCGCCTCTACGTGACCCGCGGCATGCCGACGACCGAGGCCGGCATCATGACGGTGGGCTTCGGGCAAGTCTATGTCAGCCTCGGCGACGTGCAGGCCGACGGTTCGGTGGGCGTGCGGCTTTACTACAAGCCCCTCGTGCTGCTGATCTGGATCGGCGCTCTCATCATGGCCTTAGGGGGAGGCATCTCCCTGACCGATCGTCGGCTGCGGATCGGCGCTCCGACGCGCGCCAAAGTCTCCGCCGCCGCGCCTGTCCCTGCGGAGTGACGTCATGCGGTTCGTTCTTGCCCTTCTCGCTCTCCTCGCCGTCGGCGGGCCGGCCTTCGCCGTTCAGCCCGACGAGGTGCTGAAGGATCCGGCTCTCGAAAAGCGGGCGCGGGACATCTCCTCGGGCCTGCGTTGCCTCGTCTGCCAGAACCAGTCCATCGACGATTCCGATGCGCAACTCGCCAAGGACCTGCGGCTTCTCGTGCGCGAGCGGCTCGTGGCCGGCGACGACGACCAGCAGGTGCGGGACTTCCTGGTGCAGCGCTATGGCGAGTTCGTCCTGCTGAAACCCACCTTCAGCGCCCACAACATGCTTCTGTGGCTGACCCCGGCCCTGGTCCTCGTGTTAGGGGCCGTAGGGGCCTATGTCGCCCTCCGCAGGCGTCCGCAAGGCGCTCAAACCCTCGACGAGGAGGAGCAGAAGGCCCTGGAGGCTTTGCTCAGCCGGGACCGCTCGGCCTCCTGAGCGAAACCTTACCAAGTTTTCATCTTGAGGTGAGAGTGCCGTAAGGCGCGAACCCCCATCTTCCTCCTCACACGAACCGAGAAAAGGTTCTTTCAGGAGAGAAGAGAGATGTCGGACAAGGTTCTTGCTCCCATCCGTAAAAGGACGGCCAAATGGCTCGGCGCGGCGGCAGTCGCCGCCCTGATCGCGGGCGGCGCCGTTCAAACCGGGCTCGTCGTTCCCAGTCCGGCCCATGCCGAGCTGCGCTCCATGTCGCAGCCGATGCAGGGCCTGCCGTCCTTCGCCGACATGATCGACAAGGTGAAGCCCGCGGTCGTCGCCGTGAAGGTCAAGGTGCAGAACGTGGCGTCCCGCGACGATGAGGATGGCCAGCAGTTCGCACTCCCCGATTTTCCGCCCGGCAGCCCCATGGAGCGCTTTTTCCGCCAGTTCCGCGACCTGCAGCCGGATGGTCCACGCGGGCACCGTCAGCAGCCGCGTCAGTTCGGTCAGGCCCTGGGCTCCGGGTTCTTCATCTCGGCTGACGGCTATGTCGTGACCAACAACCACGTGGTGGAGAACGCCGCCGACGTGACCGTGACCATGGACGACGGCAAGGAGCTGCCCGCCAAGGTGATCGGCACCGACCCCAAGACCGACATCGCCCTGCTCAAGGTCGATGGGGGCAGCGATTTCCCCTATGTGCGCCTCGCCGAGCAGAAGGCCCGCATCGGCGACTGGGTGCTCGCGGTCGGCAATCCGTTCGGCCTCGGCGGCACGGTGACGGCCGGCATCGTTTCAGCCCAGCACCGCGATATCGGCGCAGGCCCCTACGACGATTTCATCCAGATCGACGCGCCGGTGAACAAGGGCAATTCCGGCGGCCCGACCTTCAACCTCTCCGGTGAGGTCGTGGGCGTGAACACGGCGATCTACTCGCCCTCCGGCGGCAGCGTCGGCATCGCCTTCGCCATTCCGGCGAGCACCGTGGAGCAGGTCGTCGCGTCGCTCAAGGACAAGGGCACCGTGACCCGCGGCTTCATCGGCGTGCAGATGCAGCCGGTCACCAAGGAGATCGCGGAGGCCATCGGCCTCAAGGAGGCGAAGGGCGCCCTCGTGGCCGACGCGATCAAGGACGGTCCGGCCGCGAAGGCGGGCGTCCAGACGGGCGACACCATCATCGCCGTGGACGGCCAGCCGATCAACGAGGCCAAGGACCTCTCGCGCAAGGTCGCCCAGGTCGCGCCCGGCAAGACCCTGTCGCTCACTCTCTGGCGCCAGGGCAAGGAGCGGACCGTTACCCTCGAGGTCGCCAGTCAGCCGAAGGGAGCCTGATCCTTCGGCAGCGAACAGGCGCCAGGATGTTAGATGTTGATTGCCCCCGACACCTGGTGTCTTCTGCCCGCGGTGAGCCGGCCTCCTCCCCCTCCAGGGTCGGTCCGCCGCGGGCTTGGCGCGTCGCACGATGCGCTCATCGAAGAAGGGAGCATCGGAGGTGAGTGCGATATCACTCCGATGCTTTGGAGTGCGTTGAAGACAGGCTATGCGGATTCTCATCATCGAGGACGACAAAGAGGCGGCTTCCTACCTCGTGAAGGCGTTCCGGGAGACCGGCCACGTGGCGGACCATGCCGCCGATGGGCTCGACGGTTATGCCATGGCCGAGGCCGGGGATTACGACGTGCTCGTGGTCGATCGCATGCTGCCGAAACTCGACGGCCTCTCGCTCATTCGCTCTCTGCGCGAACAGAAGGTCGAGACGCCGGTGCTCATTCTCTCCGCCCTGGGACAGGTAGACGACCGGGTGAAGGGCCTGCGGGCGGGCGGCGACGATTATCTCCCGAAACCTTACGCCTTCTCCGAACTCCTGGCCCGCGTCGAAGTTCTCTCGCGACGCCGCGCGTCCGCGCCGAGCACCGAGCCGACAATCTACCGCATCGCCGATCTCGAACTCGATCGCCTGTCCCACCGCGTGACGCGCTCGGGTCATGAGATCGTGCTGCAGCCCCGCGAGTTCAGGCTGCTCGAATACCTGATGAAGAACGCCAATCAGGTCGTCACGCGCACCATGCTGCTGGAGCATGTGTGGGATTACCATTTCGATCCCCAGACCAACGTGATCGACGTCCACGTCTCTCGGCTGCGGTCCAAGATCGACAAGGGCTTCGACAAGCCCCTCATCCACACCATCCGCGGCGCGGGCTACATGGTCCGGGTCGGTTCGGTGGAGGGAGAGGAATGAGCGTGCCCCAATGACCGGCCTTGGCAAGCTCTTCCGGACCACCGCGTTCAAGCTGTCCTTCGCGTACCTCGTCGTCTTCACGCTATTCGCCTTCGTGACGCTGGGCTACGTCGCCTGGAGCGCCGAGAAGGTGCTGACCGACCAATTCGTCTCGACCATCGAGAGCGAGATCAGCGGGTTGGCGCAGCAATACAGGAACGGGGGGCTCCGTCGCCTGGTGAACGTGGTCGACCGGCGCTCCCGCCAGCCCGGCGCGTCGCTCTATCTCGTCACGACGGAACTCGGCGAAAGGGTCGCCGGCAATGTCGGGGCCCTGCCTCCCGGCGTGATCGACCGCGTCGGGCAGTTCGAGACGCTCTACAACCGCACGGACGAGACGGATACCAAGCCCAACGTCGCCCTCGTGCGCGTCTATCTCCTGCCGGGCGGCTTCCGCCTGCTGGTCGGCCGCGACATCGAGGAGCGAATACGTCTTCGCGACGTCATCCACAAGGCGATCGGCTATTCCCTGCTGTTCATCGGCGTCCTGGGCTGCCTGGGCAGCTGGTTCATCGCGCGGCGCGTGCTCAAGCGCGTCGACGACATGACGGACATCACACGCGATATCATGGCGGGCGATCTCGACGGGCGGCTGAAGGTGGCCGGAACGGGGGACGAGCTCGATCGCCTGGCGGAGAACCTCAACGACATGCTCGACCGTATCGGCGAGCTGATGCGCGGCATGCGCGAGGTTTCCGACAACATCGCGCATGACCTCAAGACGCCGCTGACGCGGCTGCGCAACAAGGCGGACGAGGCGCTGCGCACGGCCAAGACCCCCGACGAACTCAAGGCGGCCCTCGAAGCCACCATCGAGGAAAGCGACAATCTGATCCGCATCTTCAACGCGCTTCTCATGATCGCCCGGCTGGAAGCGGGCAATGCGCGCGAGGGATTGGCCGATTTCGATGCCGCGGAAGCCGTGCGGGACGTCGCCGAACTCTACGAGGCTGTGACGGAAGAAGTCGGCGTTTCGCTCGACGTGTCTGTCGAAAACGAACTGCCGATCCACGGAAGCCGCGAATTGCTGGGCCAGGCGATGGCCAATCTCCTCGACAATGCGCTCAAATACGGAGCTGCTCCCGATGGCAGCCCACAGACGATCGCCGTGTCAGCCCAGCGCATCGGTCAGGACGTGAGGATCGTCGTGGCGGATCGCGGGCCGGGAATTCCGGAGGAGGAGCGCAGCCATGTCCTGGAGCGGTTCGTGCGGCTGGAATCGGCGCGCTCGCGTCCGGGCTTCGGTCTCGGCCTGAGCCTTGCCGCCGCCGTGGCGCGGCTCCACCAGGGACGACTCCTGCTGGAGGACAATGCGCCCGGGCTTCGCGTCGTCCTGATGTTGCCTTTGAAGGAGGCCCCGGTCTCGCAGGTCGCCCTGCCGTCCGCCGCCTGAGCCTCACGTCGAAGGGAGACGGCTCACTTTTCGGTTGCCTCTTGCCCGGCGGCGTGAACACTCAGGCCATCTCAAGACATGGATGGATTGGCAGTGCCGGATCAGAACCGCTCCCTCATCAGCCGCCTGACGCAGGCCCCGCCCGTTTCCGATCTCAAGAAGGCCAAG
Source organism: Microvirga sp. HS2 (assembly GCF_055792805.1). NCBI lineage: Bacteria > Pseudomonadati > Pseudomonadota > Alphaproteobacteria > Hyphomicrobiales > Methylobacteriaceae > Microvirga > Microvirga sp. HS2. The sequence continues at coordinate 96,623 of NZ_JBVVAJ010000004.1, read as the reverse complement.
GCTGAACTCGCGGAGTTCATGGAGCGCGTCCGCCGGGAGCCGAAGGCTGCGGCGCTGCTGCCGCATCTCGAAGAGGGGTTGCTCCGCGATCTCCTGATGGGCCTGGCCGATTATTCTCCCTTCCTCTGGCAGCTCGTCCTCGCCGATCCGGCGCGCGCGGCGCGGCTCGCGCTGGAGGATCCCGAGGCCGTCCATTCCTCTATCCTCGACGATCAGGCCAACCTGTTCCGCCGCATGCGCGCGGGCGAGATGACCCGCGACGATGCGGCCGCAGCCTTTCGGCGCAACCGCAACGCCCATGCACTTCTGGTGGCTCTCGCGGATATCGGCGGCCTCTGGGGAACGGAGGAGGTGACGCAGGCCCTCTCCGGCTTCGCGGATGCGTCCGTCTCGGGCGGCCTCAATCTGATCCTGATGGAGAATGCGGATCTCGGCCGCATCACGCTCCAGAACCCGGAAAATCCGGGTGAGGGCTCGGGCGTCACGGTGCTCGCCCTGGGCAAGCACGGGGCAGGGGAGCTCAACTATTCGAGCGATATCGACCTCGTGATCTTCTTCGATCCCGAAACGCGGGCGATCAAGGAGGGCGCCGAAGCGACGACCATCTATACCCGCATCGCCCAGCAGCTCGCCAAGCTGCTGCAGGAGCGGACGCCGGACGGATACGTGCATCGCGTCGATTACCGCCTGCGTCCGGATCCGGGCTCGACGCCCACGGCGATGTCGCTGTCCTCGGCCTATATCTATTACGAGACGCTCGGGCAGAACTGGGAGCGCGCGGCCTTCATCAAGGCGAGGCCCGTCGCGGGCGATCTGGCCCTGGGCGAGACCTTCCTCAAGGAGCTGCGCCCCTTCATCTGGCGCAAGTATTTCGACTTCGCCTCCATCGCCGACGTGCACGCCATGAAGCGGCAGATCCATGCGGTGCGCGGGCACGACGAAATTGCGGTGGCGGGACACGACATCAAGCTCGGACGTGGCGGCATCCGTGAGATCGAGTTCTTCGTGCAGACGCAGCAGCTCGTGTTCGGCGGCAGACGCCCCGCGCTTCGAGGGCGGCGCACCCTCGACATGCTGGTGGAGCTGCACAACGAAGGCTGGATCACGGCTCAGGCGCGCGACGAACTCTCTCACGCCTATCGCTTCCTGCGAACCATCGAACACCGGCTCCAGATGGTCGCCGACGAGCAGACGCAGCGGCTTCCCTCTGACGAGGAAGACCTCAAGCGCTTCGCCCTCTTCTGCGGCTATCCCAGCCTCAAGGCGTTCTCGAAGGCGCTGACGGATCAGGCGAAGATCGTGCAGGGCCATTACGCGCTGCTCTTCGAGGAGGGGCCGGAGCTCGCGTCCGACGTGGGCAGCCTGGTCTTTACCGGCACCAGCGACGATCCGGAAACGCTCGCCACCCTCCAGCGCATGGGGTTCCGCGAGCCGGAGAAGGCGGCCGAGACCGTGCGCGGCTGGCATTTCGGACGGCGCTCCGCCATCACCAGTGCGCGGGCGCGCGAGGTGCTGACCGAGCTGACCCCCGCCTTGCTCTCCGCCCTCGGCGGCACCGCCGATCCCGATGGGGCGCTCGCCGCTCTCGACAGTGCGTTCGGCCGCATGCCGGCCGCCGTTGAACTCCTCACGATCCTGCAATCTCACGACAAGCTGCGCCTTCGCTTCGCGGACCTTCTCGGGACGGCCCCGCGTCTCGCCAACACGGTGGCGCAATCGCCGCATGTACTCGATGTCCTGATCGACCCCGCCTTCGGCATTCCGCGGGTCGACGAGGCCGCCATCGAACAGCATGTGCGGCAGATCATCGGGAGCCCCGCCAATTACGAGGAGTTTCTCGACCGTGCCCGCGATGCGGGGCGGCAGATGAGGTTCATCACGGGCGCGCGGCTTCTCTCCGGAATCATCTCGCCCGCACAGGCGGGCGAGGGATATGCGGCGATCGCGTCCGCAATCGTCCGAGCATCCTTCGAGCGTGTCCGGCAGGAATTCGAGGCCGAACACGGAATCGTTCCCGGCGCCAAGGTCGCCATTCTCGGACTCGGCCGTCTCGGCACAAAGGAACTCACGGCAGGCTCGGATCTCGACCTCGTCGTCATCTATGATTTCGATGAGGAACAGCGCGACAGCACGGGGCCCCGAGCCCTCGACGCCGTCGTGTATCATACCCGCCTCACCCAGCGCCTCGTCGCGGCGCTGACCGTGCCGACCCGGCGCGGGCTCCTCTACGAGGTCGACCTTCGCCTGCGGCCTCAGGGCGGGAAAGGGCCGGTCGCTTCGCAGTACAAGGGCTTCGTCGCCTATCAGCAGAGCGAGGCCGATCTGTGGGAGCACATGGCTCTCACGCGCGCCCGCATCCTGTTCGCGGATCCCGACTTCGCGTCGCGCGTCGCGGAATCCATCAAACATATCGTCGGCGCCGAGCGGGATGCGCGTCACGTCATTTCTGAAGTCCGCGCGATGCGCGACCTGATCGCCGAGGAGAAAGGCGACGACGACCCGTGGGATCTCAAGCTCGCAAAGGGCGGTTTGACCGACCTCGACTTCGTCGCGCAGGCGCTCGTTCTCGCGCATGCAAGCCGGCATAGTTCGCTGATCGGACTGCCTTCGGAAGAAACCTTTCACGAGGTGAGCGAACTCGGGCTGCTCTCAGGTGGGGATGCGAAAGATCTCGTCGAGGCTCATCGGCAGTTCAACGCGATCTTCCAATGGCAGCGGCTGGCGATCGAAGGTCCCTTCGAGCCCGACCGCGTTCCGCCCGCCATCTTCAAGCGCCTCGCGACGATCGCGGGCCTGCCCGATGCCAAGGTGCTGCTGACGCATCTGAACGCGATGCGGGAGCATGTGCGGGAGATCTACGACCGCGTCCTGAGCTGACCGGGTTCCAGCGGCTGCTTTCATTCTCCCGTCATAGCCGGGCTCGTCCCGGCCATCCACGTCTTCGGAAACACCGCGCTTTCAAGACGTGGGTCCCCGGGACAAGCCCGGGGATGACGGTGGAGGATGCCAGGGAACGTCCTAGAGCCTCGGACGCAAAAGTGGGAACCGGTTTTGCGTGGAAAGAGGCTCACAATCAAAAGCCTAGAGCATCGGGCGTGAGTTCGAACTTACGTCCTATGCTCTAGGCAGCGGCGTCCGCGAGGGCGATGTCGGCGTTCGTGGCTTCGGCGAGAGGCAAGTGGACGAGCACGATGGTGCCGACGCCTTCCTGGCTCTTGATGCGGAGGCTGCCGCCATGGAGTTCCGCGAGTGAGCGGGCGATGGCGAGGCCCAGGCCCGAACCCTTGTAGCTCTTCGAGAACTCGGTCTCGACCTGCTCGAAAGGCTGGCCGAGCTTGTGAAGGGCATGGTCCGGGATGCCGATGCCGTTGTCCTCGACATAGATGTTGACGGCGCCGCCGGCGAGACGGGTGCGCACGGTGATGCAGCCGCCTTCGCTGGTGAACTTGGTCGCGTTCTGAAGCAGGTTCACGAGGATCTGATGGAGCGCACGCTCGTCTGCGGGCGCCACGATGTCTTCAGGCGTCACGTCGACCGTAACGACGAGGTTCTTGGCCTTTGTCTGCTCGCTGACGAGCTTGAGCGCCCGCTGGATTGACGCGTGAATCTCGAGAGGCTGCTTCTTGAGCGTCGTGCGGCCCGCCTCGATGCGCGACATGTCGAGAATGTCGTTGATGACGGACAGGAGATATTCGCCGCTCGAGCGGATATCGGCGCAGTATTCCTCGTACTTCTCCGAACCGAGCGAACCGAAGATGCCGCTCTGCATGACCTCCGCGAAGCCGATGATGGCATTCAGCGGCGTGCGCAGCTCATGGCTCATGTTGGCGAGGAACTCGGACTTCGCGCGGTTGGCGCTCTCGGCCTGCGCCTTCTGATCCAGGTAACGCTCGGCGAGGTCCGCAAGCTGCTGGGTCTGCGCCTCGAGCTTCTGGCGGGATTGCTTGAGATCGAGAACGGTGGCGATGAGTTCCTTCTCGGATTCGACGAGGCGGTGCTCATGACGCTTGAGTGCGGTGATGTCCGTGCCGACCGACACATAGCCGCCGTCCTTCGTGCGGCGCTCGTTGATCTGGAGCCAGCGGCCGTCCTGCAGCCGTGCCTCGAAGGTGCGCGCGCCCACGTCCTGCTGCTCGCGGCGCAGGAACTGATGCTGCACTTCGGGCGGGCGGCCCAGCGCCATCACTTCGGCATAGGACTTGCCCTGCAGGTTGGCATCGGCCGGAAGCTCGTGGAGCTTCTGGAACTTCGAATTGCAGAGCACGAGATTGTTGTTGGCGTCCCAGAGGACGAAGGCCTCGGAAATGGCCTCGATGGCGTCGTGCAGGCGCGCATCCGCGCGGGCGGTCTTCTCTTCGAGGCCGCGCTGCTCCGTGACGTCGACGGCGATGCCGACGAGATGGCTCGCGGCGTCGTCGGGATCGTTCATCAGTTCCGCGCGGGCGCGCAGCCAGACCCAGTCGCCCGTGATGCTGCGGATGCGAAACTCGTAATCGACAAGGGACGTGGTGGCGGAAGCGAGCTGCTCTGCGAGCGTGTAGAGATCCTGATCGTCCGGATGGATCATGGTGTTCACTTCACCGAACGAGAGGAACTCGTCCTGCCGCTCGTAGCCCAGCAGCTCATACATGGAATCGGACCAGTAGATCCGGCCCCGTCCGATGTCCCAGTCCCACAGGCCGCAGCGTCCGCGATTCAGGGCGGAGTCGATCCGGTCGCGCACCTTCTCGCACACTTCGTCGGCGGCGCGGGCGCGGTTGGCCTGCATCATGTATGCGACGCCGATGCCGAGAAGCACCATGATCGTCGCGCCGAGCAGGGAAACATGACCGATGGTCCGCGTCCACCAGCCCGCGAGAACGTGGGGCAGGGGCTGAACCACGGCGATCTGGCCGGATGACGCCGGGAGCGCGCGCACGGTCGCGATGCCTTCGTTGCCGCTCGCCATTCTGACCGTCATCACGCCTGCGCGGTCGGCGAACAGCGCCAGAGGCTGCGCGTCGCCGAGAATTTCGGCCAGGGTCCGCGGGGCGTCGTCCATCTCGGGATAGGTGGCGATGACCGCGCCCGAATGATTGATCAGGAGAAGGGTCCGGTTCTGGCTCAGGGCGCTCGCCGGCATGTCCTTGGCGAGTGTGCCGAGCTCCGCTGCGGCCTGCGCGCGATCCGCGGGAGCGCGGTGGTTGGCAAGCTTCGCAGCGGAAAGCGAGGCAATGATGTCGATGTCCTGGATGGCGTCGAGCAGAGTGTCGCGGCGGCCGTCGCGGATCTGAATCCAGGCGCTGCCGGCCAAGGTGATGAGAAAGAGAATGAGAACGGCCGGAACAGCAAGCCTGAGCAAGGATTCATATTGCTCGAGCCGGCGATAAGCCGGGTTTGCGTCCGATCTCGCTACACCTAGAATCGTACCCGCGCGTGCGGGTACGCATGCGGTCACCGCCCCCGCCATGCGATGCTCCCTTCGGAACCGAAACTGTCCTCATTCGGAGGACGTGCCGCATCTCTCCGAATCATCAACAATAGAATCACGGGCAGGTGATTTGTCCAGCTATAGGATCGGTTTGGTTAATAAAAAATTCTCATCCCCCTTCAGGCCTGGGGATAGTTCGGGATAACTCGACCCGGCGCGGCTTGCGCCAAGCCTGCTTCAGGCTGCCTGGCTCTCTTCAAGCGATCGATTCACGATGTCTCCTACATCGCGGGAAAGATTCGACTTTTGCGCAATCGATTGCAGCGCCCGCCGCGCGTGAGAGCGACGAACGGGCTCCATCATCTTCCACGTGCTGAAGGCAGTGAGCAGCCTTGATGCAAGCTGGGGATTCAGCTCGTCGACGCGCAGCACGACGGATGCGAGAAACGCGTAGCCCGCTCCGTCCTCCCGATTGAACTGCACCTGGTTGAGCATCGCGAAGCTGCCGACGAGGGAGCGCACGCGGTTCGGGTTGTTGAACGAGAAGGCAGGGTGTTCCATCAGGCGTTTCACGCGATCGAGCGTCGTGTCTTCCGGGATCGCGGCCTGTAGAGTGAACCACTTGTCGATCACGAGCGGCTCGTTGCGATAGCGCTCTTCGAAGCTCCTGATGGCGTTCTCTCGAACCATTCCGGGAATCGTCATCAGAACATTCAAGGACGCCAGTCGATCCGTCATGTTGCTGGCGGTCTCGAATTGTTCGCTCGCAAGTCTCTCTCCTTCGCGCTGATCGGCCGAGGCGAGGAGGTCGAGCGCGGCGTTGCGCAGCGCTCGCCTTCCGGCGCTCGCGGCATCGGGGCTGTAGGGCTCCGTCTGCGTGAGAGAACGATGCAATTGCACCAGGTGCGCGAAGCTTCCCTTGCCGATATGTCGGCGCAAAGCCTTGCGGGCGCGGTGGATCGCGTCAGGGTTCACATCCTTCCCGATTTCCTGAGCGATGTCGGCTTCGCTGGGAAGCGTCAGGACGAGCGCTGCGAAGGCTGGATCGATCAGAGCGTCCGTTTCCATGAAGGAGCGGAAAGCGGAGGCGAGCGAGTCCTTTTCCTCGTCGCTCACCGGTGCTCCCGTCGAGAGCGCGACGAGCGTGCGCATCGCGACCGTCTGCGCCGCCTGCCAGCGATTGAACGCGTCCGTGTCGTGCCGGAGCAGAACGAGAAGATCCTCGTTCGAAAGGTCGAGGGAAAGCTTCACGGGCGCCGAGAAGCCGCGGAAGAGTGAGGGAACAGGGCGCGCGTGAACGTCCGTGAACGTGATGCTGTCCTCTGCCTTGTCCAGAATGAAGACGCCGCGCGCATTCACGCACTCACAGGAGGCCGGCATCGCCTTCCCGTCCTCGGCCACGAGACCGAGCACCACGGGGATCACCATCGGCTCCTTCGTGGGTTGTCCGGATGTCGGCGGCGTCCGCTGCTCGAAGTCGAGGCGATAGGTTGCCGCGGCTTCGTCGAAATGCCCGCTCACGCTCACGCGCGGCGTGCCGGATTGGGCATACCAGCGCGCGAAATGGGTGAGGTCGCGTCCGGTGACATCGGCAAAGGCTTTCAGAAAATCCTCGACCGTGGCCGCGGTGCCATCGCAACGCTCGTAGTAGAGGTCCATCCCGCGGCGGAAATCCTCGGCGCCGATGAGCGTCTTGAGCATGCGGACGATCTCGGCGCCCTTCTCGTAAACGGTCGCGGTATAGAAATTGTTGATCTCGCGATACTGGCTCGGCCGCACGGGATGGGAGAGGGGGCTCGCATCCTCGAGAAACTGCCGCGCCCGCAGGGCTTTCACCTCCGCGATGCGGTGCACGGGCCGCGAGCGTTCGTCCGAGGAGAATTCCTGATCGCGGAAGACCGTCAGTCCTTCCTTCAGGCAGAGCTGGAACCAGTCGCGGCAGGTCACGCGGTTCCCGGACCAGTTGTGAAAATACTCATGCGCGATGATCGCTTCGATATTCGCGTAATCCGTGTCGGTCGCGGTCTCGGGGCTCGCCAGGACGTATTTGTCGTTGAAGATGTTGAGCCCTTTGTTCTCCATCGCGCCCATGTTGAAATCGGAGACGGCGACGATGTTGAAGACGTCGAGATCGTACTCGCGGCCGAACACCTTCTCGTCCCAGACCATGGAGCGTTCGAGCGCGTCGAGAGCGTATCCGGCGCGGTCCTCCTTGCCGGGTTCCACGTAGACTGCAATCTCCACGTCTCGTCCGCTCATCGTCCTGAAGGGTTTGGCGACGCGGCCGAGGCGTCCGCCGACCAGCGCGAACAGGTAGGACGGTTTCGGGAAGGGATCGTGCCAGACGGCGTAATGCCGGTCGGTCCCCTCGACGGGTCCGCTTTCGACCGGGTTTCCGTTGCCGAGCAGAACCGGAGCTTCCTCGCGCTCCGCCTCGATGCGCGTGGTGTAGACGGCGAGCACGTCGGGCCGGTCGAGGAAATAGGTGATGCGCCTGAAGCCCTCGGCCTCGCATTGCGTGCAGTAATTCCCGCCCGACCGGTAAAGGCCCATGAGCTTGGTGTTCGCCATCGGGTTGATCTCGGTCTCGATGGTAAGCCTGAAGGGGTGCTGCGGAGGCTGGGATATCGTGAGAGACTGGGGCTGAGCCTCGAACTCGCCGGTTTCCAGCGGCCGGTCGTCGAGGGCGACGGATTTCAGGTTCACCTCGTCGCCGTCGAGAACCAGGGGAACGTCCGAGCGCCCGGCCGGGTTGGGCCGCAGGGACAGCGTCGCCGTGACCCTCGTCGCCGTCGGATGAAGCCTGACGTCCAGCTCGACCCGGTCGATGAGGAAATCGCTGGGCCGGTAATCCTCAAGGCGAACGATCTGGGCGACATCGGTGCGCATCGGCAACTCTCTGTAGAATAAAATTACCTTGAATCGTGGCGGATCGACGGCATGGGGGCAGACTGTCTGAAGCGACGGCTGATAAAAGTCACGTCCAGTTGGACAATTCCAAGGCTTTTTCCGCGGGTAAAAAGCATAGGTCTTGATCTCTCCGCCAAATGCGCCATCACCCTGGGCGAGCCTTATAAGGGAGATGATTTATGGAATACCTCCACACAATGGTCCGGGTGTCGAATCTGGAGCAGTCGCTTGATTTTTTCTGCAACAAGTTCGGTCTCGTCGAGGTTCGCCGGACGGAAAACGAAAAGGGCCGCTACACTCTCGTCTTCCTGGCGGCCCCCGGGGACGTGGAGAAGGCCAAGGATACCAAGGCTCCGCTTCTGGAGCTGACCTACAACTGGGACGAGCATGAGTATTCCGGAGGCCGGAATTTCGGCCATCTCGCCTACCGGGTCGACGACATCTACGAGACCTGCCGGAAGCTGATGGAGGCGGGCGTCACCATCAATCGTCCCCCCCGCGACGGCAACATGGCCTTCATCAGGACGCCCGACAACATCTCCATCGAGTTGCTGCAGCGCGGCGAGCCCAAGCCCGTGCAAGAGCCCTGGGCCTCCATGCCGAATACCGGTTCCTGGTAAGACCGGCATCCGCAGAAAGTCTCCTTGGCGAAAAGCCCTTGCTCCGCCATTCTTCCCGACCCACCATAAGAGGCCGGGAAGAACCCGGCGGAGGAATATCTTGGCACGAGACGCGATCCGCTTCTGGCGCAATGGTCAGCTCATCGAAGTTTCCGGCTTTCACCCGCGCACCACGCTCCTGGATTACTTGAGGCTTCAGGAGCGCCGGGTCGGAACGAAGGAGGGCTGCGCCGAAGGCGATTGCGGGGCTTGTACCGTAGCGCTTGGCCGTGCCTGGGGCGACCACGTCTGGTATCAGCCGGTCAATGCCTGCATCCTCCTCCTGGGCCAGGTGGACGGGGCAGAGGTCGTCACGGTCGAGGACCTGGCGAAAGACGGAAAGCTGCACCCCGTCCAGGCCGCCATGGTCGCAAACCATGGCTCGCAATGCGGCTTCTGCACGCCCGGCATCGTGATGAGCCTTTTCACGCTTTATCAGAATCATCCGAGGCCTCTGACCCGGGAGGCGGTCAACGATGCACTGGCGGGCAATCTCTGCCGCTGTACCGGCTATCGGCCTATCGTGGACGCGTCCTTGCAGGCCTGCGCCGAGGGGCCGGGTGATTCCTTCTCGCTGGCGAATGAGGAGACGGCGCGGGGGCTCAACGGGTTGAGGGATCGCCAAGACATCTTCATCCCTCACGGGAACGGTTTCTTCGCCGCTCCCGCCAGCGAAGCATCGCTCGCCGATCTTTACATGCAACATCCCGATGCCACGCTGGTTGCAGGTTCTACCGATGTGGGTCTCTGGATCACCAAGGGCATGGCGGAGCTTGAAAAGATCATCTGGCTCGGACGCATCACCAGCCTTTGTCACATCGTAAATCATATCGACGATAAGGGGGATGTGCTGAGCCTTGGCGCTGCCGCTACCCTGGCGCGGGCCTTCTCTGCGCTGAAGAACATCGATCCTGATCTCGGCGAGCTCGTGCGCCGCTTCGGTTCGGCGCAGATTCGCGCCTCCGGCACGGTCGGCGGCAACATTGCCAATGGGTCGCCCATCGGCGATCTCGCGCCGGCTCTCATCGCTCTGAGGGCCGAACTTGAACTACGGCGAGGCGAGGTGGTTCGGTCGCTTCCTCTCGAGGATTTCTTCATCGCCTATCGCAAGCAGGACCGCCTTCCAGGCGAGTTCGTGTGCAGCGTCAAGGTATCCAAGCCAAGGGAGAACGAGGCATTCCGCGCCTACAAGGTATCCAAGCGCTTCGATGAGGATATCTCCGCTGTCATGGGCGCCTTCAAAGTCACGCTCGACGGGCGAAGGATCGCCGGAGCCCGCATCGCGTTCGGCGGCATGGCGGGCATTCCGAAGCGCGCGCTGGAAACCGAAGCCGCGCTCGCAGGCGTTTCTCTCGATGAGCCATCGAGCTGGGGCGAGGCGATGGCCGCCATCGCGCGCGATTATCAACCCCTCGACGATCACCGCGCCTCTGCCGCTTACCGCCTGACGGTGGCGCGTAATCTCGTTTTCAAGGCGTTGAGCGAAATCGCGTCGGGCGAGACGCGCGCGACGCGGATCATCGGCCAGCGCGAGGCGCTCGAAGCAGCGGAGTAAGGCCATGAACGCACCCACCAAGCCTATGGATTCGGAAACGCTGCGCCACGTCCGTCAGCCCCTGCCGCACGATTCCGGCTCCAAGCATGTGCAGGGCGTCGCGCAATATATCGACGACATTCGCGAGCCGGAGGGCACGCTCCACGTGGCCATCGGCCAAGCCCCCAAAGCGCGCGGGCGGCTGGTGTCACTCGATGTCTCCGCGGTGCGCGATACGCCGGGGGTGGTGGCTGTTCTCACCATCGCCGACATTCCCGGCAGGAACGACGTCTCGCCGGCCTTCGGCGATGATCCGTTGTTCGTGGACAGCGAGATCAGCTTCCTCGGGCAGGCCGTGTTCGCGGTCGTCGCGACGACCCGCGACATCGCGCGGCGGGCGGTGAAGAAGGCGGTGATGGAGATCGTGTCCGAAACGCCGAGCATCACTGTGGAGGACGCGCTCGCGCGCGGCGAGACCGTGCTGCCCGATTACGCCTATGGCCGCGGCGATGTGGATGCGGCGCTCAAGGCCGCGCCGCAACAGCTCGAAGGCCAGTTTCGCGTCGGCGGGCAGGAGCACTTCTATCTCGAAGGGCAGGTGGCTTTCGCGATTCCGGGCGAGGACGGCGACATCCATGTCTATTCCTCGACCCAGCACCCGACGGAAGTGCAGCACGTGGTCGCCCGCGTGCTCGACATTCCCGACGCCTACGTGACCTGCGAAACCCGACGCATGGGCGGCGGTTTCGGCGGCAAGGAGAGCCAGGCGACGCAATGGGCCGTGACGGCAGCCCTGGCCGCGCGCGTCACCGGGCGTCCGTGCAAGATCCGCCTGGACCGCGACGATGATTTCATTCTCACGGGCAAGCGGCACGATTTCCGCTGCGACTGGCGCGTCGGCTTCGACGATGACGGACGCATCCAGGGTTACGCCGTCGATCTGCTTGCGCGATGCGGCTATTCGGCGGACCTCTCCGCCGGCGTGGTAGATCGCGCCATGTTCCATGCGGACAATGCCTATTGGATGCCCGCCGTCCACATCGCCTCGAAGCGGCTCAAGACCAACACGGTCTCGAACACCGCCTTCCGCGGCTTTGGCGGCCCGCAGGGCATGCTCGCCATCGAGCATGTGATGGACCGGATCGCATGGGCGACGGGCCGCGATCCGCTCGACGTGCGCTACGCCAATTTCTACCGGCCGGGCGACAATCTCACGCCATACGGCATGGAGGTGGAAGAGACGGATACGCTCCACGATCTCGTGCGCATGCTCGAGAAGACGTCGGAGTACCGCGAGCGCCGCAAGGCCGTCGCGGCCTACAACGCAACCTCGCCGATCATGAAGCGCGGCATCGCTTTGACGCCGGTGAAGTTCGGCATCAGCTTCACGCTCACGCACATGAACCAGGCGGGCGCGTTGGTGCACGTGTACCAGGACGGCTCCGTGCATCTCAACCACGGCGGCACGGAGATGGGGCAGGGGCTCTATATCAAGGTGGCGCAGGTGGTGGCCGAGGAGTTCGGCATCGCCATGGAGCGCGTGCGCATCACCGCCACGACGACGGCCAAGGTCCCAAACACCTCACCCACGGCCGCGTCCTCCGGCTCGGACCTCAACGGCATGGCCGCGAAGATCGCGGCGGGCGCGATCAAGAAGCGCATGATTGCCCATGCGGCCGAATCCTATGGCGTGCCCGAGGATCAGATCGAATTCCGCGACGACCGCGTGTTCATCGGCAACGAGAGCATCCCCTTCGACGAGCTGGTGAAGAGGTGTGTTCTCGGCCGCGTGCAGCTCTCTGAGGCGGGACACTACAAGACGCCGAAGATCACCTGGGATCGCGAGAAGGGAACGGGACGTCCCTTCTTCTACTTCGCTTACGGCGCTGCCTGTTCGGAGGTGATCGTCGATACGCTCACTGGCGAGAACCGGCTTCTGCGCGCGGACATCCTTCACGATGTGGGCCGGTCTCTCAATCCGGCCATCGATATCGGCCAGATCGAGGGCGGCTTCGTGCAGGGCATGGGCTGGCTTACCACGGAGGAGCTGGTATTCGGCAAGGACGGGCATCTCCTCACGCACGCCCCCTCCACCTACAAGATCCCGGTGGCCTCCGATGTGCCCGCCGATTTCCGCGTGGCGCTTTATCCCAACGCCAACCGGGAGGAGACGGTCTACCGCTCAAAGGCCGTCGGCGAGCCGCCGATCATGCTCGCGAACAGCGTGTTCTGCGCCCTGGCCGATGCGGTCCATGCGCTGGATCCTTCGAAGCCCGTGCCGCTCGATGCGCCCGCGACCCCAGAGGCGATCCTGCGCGCCTGCGAGGCTCTGCGGGGGAGGCTCATGGGGTGAGGGTCTGGCGCCAACTCACCGATTTCATTACGCGGCATGGGGCTGCTGCCCTGATCAGTGTGCACGAGGTGAAGGGCTCCGCGCCGCGAGAGGTCGGGGCGCATATGGTCGTGCGGCCCGACGGCGCGTTCCACGGCACCATCGGCGGCGGCCAGCTCGAATTCCTCATGCTCGACGTGGCCCGTGAGATGCTCGGCGAGGGGCGGGGACCGGCCAGAATCGTCGATCAGGCGCTCGGCCCCGATCTCGGCCAGTGCTGCGGCGGGCGGGTGAAGATCCTCGTCGAGACCTTCGACCGGCGCGACCTCGACGACATCGCGCCTCTCGTCGAAGCCGAGGCCAAGGGAAACCTCTTCGACGTCGAATGCAGCCTGGAGAACGGGCGCGTCAGGCGCGAGCTGGCATCGGTGGCGGATACGGGCCCGGGGGCGCAATGGCGCGAGACCCATGGCGAGGATCGCACGCCCGTCCTTCTCTTCGGCGCGGGGCATGTGGGCCGCGCGCTCGTGCTGGCGCTCGCCCCTCTGCCATTTTCCGTGCGCTGGCTCGACGACCGGGAGGGGACCTTTCCCTCCCATGTGCCGGCGAATGCGGCGGCTGTCCGCATGCGGAGCCCCGAAGCCGAAATCGAGCAGGCGCGGCCGGATTCTTTCATCCTCGTGATGACGCACGACCACCCGCTCGACTTGGCCATCACGGCGGCGGCCCTGGGGCGCGGCTTTCCCTATGTGGGCCTGATCGGCAGCGCCACGAAGCGGGCGCGGTTTGAGAAGCGATTCCGCGAGATCGGGATGCCCCGGGAGACGATCGCATCGCTGGTCTGCCCCATCGGAATTTCGGGCATCGCCGACAAGGATCCGGCGGTCATCGCCGCCTCCGTGGCCGCCCAGCTGCTTCAGGAGCGGGAGCGCCGCCGGCTCGACCGAAATCGCTCGCCTCTCGTGTTCCCAGGCGATACATAAGCGTCATGACGGACATGAACACACAAGACCAGCGCTATCTCGCGCGCGCCATCGAGCTGTCACGCCAGCACATGGATGAGGGGGCCGGAGGTCCCTTCGGGGCCGTGGTCGTGCGCGACGGGACGATTCTGGCCGAAGGCTGGAACCAGGTGACCTCCACCAACGACCCCACCGCCCATGCGGAGGTCACGGCGATCCGCCGCGCCTGCCAGGCGGTCGGTGATTTCTCCCTGGAGGGCGCCACGCTCTATACGAGCTGCGAGCCATGCCCCATGTGCCTGGCCTCCGCCTATTGGGCGCGGGTGTCGCGCATCGTCTTTGCCAATACCCGCGATGACGCCGCCGCGATCGGCTTCGACGACAGCCTGATCTACGACGAGATTCCCAAGCCGGTCTCGGAGCGCCTCATCCCCATGGACCACCTGCCGAGCCTGGAGGCCAAGGCCGTCTTCGACGCCTGGGCCGACAAGGCGGACAAGATCGCGTATTAACTGTCTCCCTGCGCTTCCTATCTAACGCTCATCCAGACCTTACCCGAGACACAGCCATGCCCCGCGTCACCACCATCGTCCGCAAGCCCGCCGTGAAGGCCGACCGTGTCGTCGACACGGTGACCCTCGACCACACGGCCAGAAACCGCCGGCAGGCGAATCTGAAAGGTGAGGGCGGCACGGAGATCCTGCTCGATCTCGACATGGAGACCACCATCAACGACGGCGATGCGCTCCGCCTTGAGGATGGCCGCCTCGTTCAGGTGAAGGCCAAGCCCGAGGCGCTGCTGGAGGTGAAGGCCGAGAACCCGCTTCGTCTCATGCGCCTCGCCTGGCACCTGGGCTCGAACCACGGCCTCGCAGAGATCGCGGGTGACGCCCTCTATATCGAGAACGACCCGGCTCTCGCGGAGCTGGCGCGCGGGCAGGGCTGTACGGTGACCCCGGTGGAGCGCCCGTTCAAGCCGGAGCGCAGCACCCATGTCTGCGACCATGAGCACGGCCATGGGCATCACCACGGGCACGAGCACCACCATCACGATCATGCGCACGGGCATTCGCACGATCACCAGCATGGTCATGAGCATGGGCACGATCATCCCCATGAGCATGGTCACGGCTGCGGCTGCGGCGGCCACCATCATGGGCACAAGCACGATCACTGATCCCGCCTTGTCCTGAAGCCACCTCATGTCCAAGACGACCCGGGCCACGCAGGCCCTCCAGCAGGCGGGCGTTCCCTTCACGGTCCATGCTTACGCGTATGACCCGGACGCGGAGCGCATCGGCCTGCAGGCGGCCGAGGCCATGGGGGTGGATCCCAACGGCGTGCTCAAAACCTTGATGGTGCTGGTGGATGGAAAGCCGGCCTGCGTCGTCGTTCCCTCCGACCGGGAGGTGAACCTTAAAAAGCTTGCCGCGGCTCTGGGCGGCAAGGCGGCGCAGATGATGAAGCCCGCCGATGCGGAGCGGGTCACCGGCTATCATGTGGGCGGCATCAGCCCCTTCGGCCAGAAGAAGCGCGTTCCGACTCTCGTCGAGCGAGCGGCCCTTGCTCATGAAGAGGTCTACATGAACGGCGGCCAGCGTGGGCTTCAGGTCAGGCTGAAACCAAGTGATGCCATCTCGGCGCTAGGCGCCAAGGTGGCAGATCTGATCTGAGATCGGAAAGGACGCGGAGGGAGCGCGCGACGTCCCTCCGCAATCCGCGAGAAGAGTTACTTGACCTTGACCGTCGAGGAGGTCGAGCCCGAGGCGCCCGTCGGCAGCTTCTTCTGCTGGCCGGGGGCGTAGCCGGAAGCGCCAGGGGCCGTGACGGAGCCGGTCGTATCCGACTTCATCTGGTGGCCGGGGGCGTAACCCGAAGCGCCGGGGGTGGTCACCGAGCCGGACGTATCCGACTTCATCTTCTGACCGGGTGCAAATTGAGTTGCGCTGTTCGCGTTTATGTTTCCGTGAGAAGTCTGCGCATACGTCGCCGCAGGAAGCGCCATCATCATGGCGGCAGCACAAGTAATACCAAGCACTTTCTTCATCATTACGCTCCTTGAGGGATGCGGTTATTGGACCTGGAGAACGTATTCTCAGGGCGAGTGTTCCAAGCGTTGCCGATAAGAAAAATATACAATTTTATGCTTGATGTGCGGAACGATATTAGCCAAGATTAGGTAGTCGCGGCCCGCGTGTGACACTGGCGATCGCTTATTTTCCTTGTGATCGTCGCCGCGATATTGGAAAAGGGCCGCCTGACCCGAGCCCGATCGCACCTGAACGATGACCCAGAAATTCTTCACCGTTGCGCCTATGATGGACTGGACCGACCGGCATTGCCGCGCGTTCCACCGGGTCATGTCGCGCCGGGCGCGGCTTTATACGGAGATGGTGACCACGGGCGCGGTCATCTTCGGGCCGCGGGAGCGGCTCCTCGGCTTCAGCGAGACCGAGCATCCGGTGGCGGTGCAGCTCGGCGGATCGAACCCGGAGGAGCTTGCCCAGGCGGCCAAGATCTGCGCCGATTTCGGCTATGACGAGATCAACCTCAATGTGGGTTGCCCCTCCGATCGAGTACAGAACGGACGTTTCGGGGCCTGCCTCATGCAGGAGCCCGTGCTCGTGGGCGAATGCGTGGCAGCCATGAAGGCTGCCGTCTCCTTGCCGGTGACGGTGAAGTGCCGCATCGGCGTGGACGATCAGGACACGCAAGAGGCCCTCGACCGCCTGACCGAATGCGTCGTCGCGTCCGGCTGCGACGAGCTGACGGTCCATGCCCGCAAGGCTTGGCTGAAGGGCCTGTCGCCCAAGGAGAACCGGGACATTCCGCCTCTGGATTATGACCGTGTCTATCGTCTCAAGGCGGTGCGGCCCGACCTGCCCATCGCGATCAACGGCGGCATCAAGAGCTGGGCCGAGATCTACGGGCATCTCGCGCATGTGGACGGGGTCATGCTGGGCCGTGTCGCCTATCACGAGCCGGAGATCCTGCTCGGCGTGGACCGGGAGCTTTACGGTGAGGAGCCGCCGGTAGCCGACGGCTTCGAGGCGATCGAGGCTTACGAACCCTACATCGCTGCGCAGTTGCAGAAGGGCGAGCGCCTGAGCAGAATCACCCGGCACATGCTCGGCCTCTTCACGGGCCGCCCGGGAGCGCGGGCCTACCGCCGTCATCTGGCGACGGAAGCGGTCAAGCCGGGAGCCGATCTCCAGACCCTTCGCGATGCGGTGGCGCACGTCTCCCGCGCCATGGAGCGCCTGGATCAGGCAAACGCAGCGGCGGACGCGGCCTGACCATTCGGGCGAGCGGATCCTGGCGGCAGAGGGCGAGAAGTCGGTCTCGGGCCATACCGACGGGTGCGATACCGCACGCCTGTGAATGAAATTACATCGCATGGTCTTTACTGAAACAATGTTCGAGCTATTTTAGCCATGTCGGGAATGGCCAAGCTTGCTGCCGCCACCCGAACATTGTGGGAGACCATCATGAAGATCCGCTCTATCTCAGCCGCCTTTGCTCTCGGGCTCGGCCTCGTCGCAGCCGCGGAGGCACAGGCTTGGTTTGCCGGGATCGAGGATGAGAGGCCGCCGCCGAATGGCGCGAACGGCCTGAGTGCGAATGGCATCACCGTCAACGGGATCGCAAGGCAGGGCCTTGCGTCCGACAAGGTGGAGGCCGTCCTCCTGAAGGACGGTTCGCGCGTCCTTCTCAAGTAAATCCACGAAGCAGCGAGCGGCTCTCCGGCGCGCCGGAGAGCCGTCGATCCCATGCGCCGACGTGCTGTCCTCTTTTGGGGGCTGATCCTCCTCTTTGCCTTCGGACGGGGCCTGCCGCTGCAGGCCCTCGAAGGGCAGATCCGGCTCGAGGACACGGAACTGGTCCTGAGGCTCGACGATGGCCGTATCCTGCGCGGGGACGACCTCGTCGGCATGACGCTGGTCCTCCGGCAGGGGCAGCAGGACGTCGAGGTCCGGATCGACGGGTTCGAGGAGGACCGGACCATCCTTCGCGCGCCCTTGCCGCTCTATCACCTGTCCGTGCACCAGGCCGACGGGGGCGCGACGGATCTCTGCCATCCCGATCCGGGCGGGCGCCGCGCGGCCTTCGCATTCCCCGATGGGAAGGGAGGCTTCAATCTCACCTGCACCAGTGGCGCGGAGGGCAAGTGCGTCCTGTTCGGATACCGCCCCTGGGAGGCGAGGGAGGGCGTACCGATGGGCGACCTTCTCCGGGCCTGCATCCACCTGCTGCGCGCCGATTACGGGGGCGACGACCGCCCGA
The DNA here is from genome assembly GCF_055792805.1 of Microvirga sp. HS2. Lineage (NCBI taxonomy): Bacteria > Pseudomonadati > Pseudomonadota > Alphaproteobacteria > Hyphomicrobiales > Methylobacteriaceae > Microvirga > Microvirga sp. HS2. The sequence goes on along the minus strand of NZ_JBVVAJ010000004.1, from coordinate 78,532 downwards.
GCACGAAGAACGGCACCCTGGTCAATCTCTACGACCGGTTCGGGATTCAGGATCCGGGCGTCGCCGCCGGCATGGCGTTCGAGGCGGCCTGGGGGGCGGAAGGGGCGATCTGCGTCGCGCACCCGCGCATTCCCGACAACATCACCCTCGATGAGCTCGCAGAACGCTACCCGCGCCTCAAGGGGCACCTCGGGCCGGAAGCCTGCAGCGAGGATGCCATGCGCGCGGATCCGCGCGCGCTCATTTTCAACCAATCGGCGGTGACCGAGCCCGGGCGCAAGTGACGGTCACTCCGCTCGGCTGAGAGTGTCCTTCGCCCTCAGGATCAGGCGGTTGCCACGCACCTCGTAGGAGCCGAGGCGTTCCAGGAACGTCATGCCGAGGAGATTGGCGTGCAGCACGCCTTCGCGGGCGATGAGCGCGCGCACGTTGCGCTCGGTGATCGGCCCGACGGACAGGCTCTCGATGACGACGGGAGCCGCGAGCGCCCCGCCGTTCGCCGTTGCGACGGGAACGGAATAATCGAGCGTTTCCGGCTTGAAGCCGAGGGTGATCGCATTGTCCGCGCGCAGCACCACGGTGCTCGCGCCGGTGTCGAAGACGAAGCGCGTGTCATGCCCATTGACCTTGCCCTGGAGCAGGAAGCTGCCGTCCGTCTTGCGCGCCGCGACCACCTCGCCATTCGGCGTCACCACCGTGCGTCCGACCGCGATGTCGCCGATGGCGCGGTCGAGAACGGTCTGCAACTCGCTGCGTGAGGCGTACGTCACGAGGAGCGCGATCAGCACGCCGCCGCTCACGGCGGTCGCCTGCACGCCATAGGTCCAATGCTGGCCGAAACCTTCGATGATAGAGGCGGCGAGAATCAGGCTGATGCCGCCGAGGCCCAGGAGACCTGCGGCCTCGAGGGGAGACAGATCGGCGATGGGGGCATCGGCGAAGAGGGCGATCAGCAGCGCCGCGATCAGCAGCAACCCGCCTGCGCCACGAATCCCCGGCATCACTCGGCCTTGTCGCGTTCGGGGGCGAAGGCCTCGCGCATGCGCTCCGGCAACTGCGCCATGATTTTCTGGCGCTCCTCCTCCGGCAGGCGGTACCAGCGCGTGATCTCCTCCCGCGTGCGGCCGCAGCCTTCGCAGAGCCCGGTTTCGGGGTCGAGGGTGCAGACGCGGATGCAGGGGCTGGAGACGCGGACCATGATTCCTCACATGTCGTTACGGCTGGAGCGCGGTCAAGAGGCCGATCAGCGCGGCGATCTCCGCCATCTGCTGGGCCGCCCCGGCGATGTCGCCCGTCTGGCCGCCGAGGTGCCGGTCCGCGAGACGGATGAACCCCCAGCCGATCAGCCCGGACAACACGACCATCAGGGCGATGCCCGGCGGCGGCAGAGCGCCGATCAGGCCGAGGACGATGGCGATGAGCCCCGCCAGTCCCGCTGCGAGCCAGAAGCTTTCCTGGGATGGCTGTCCCACCGCATAAGCCGCGCCGTCGATGCGGGCCGGGGAGAGGAAGACAAGGGGCATGAGGCCCGCGATGCGGGAGAGGGAGGCCGTGATCAGCAGCGCCAGGACTCCGGTCGTCCACCCGGCAACCATCGTCACATGCGCCAGCGCTCCGATCCGGAGCAGAAGGACGAGGAACAGGGCGGAGGCACCGAAGGAGCCGATCCGGCTGTCGCGCATGATCTCCAGCCGGCGCTCCCGGGTCGAGCCGCCGAAGCTGTCGGCGGTGTCGGCGAGCCCGTCCTCGTGAAACGCTCCGGTGGTCAGGGTCGCCGCCGCGACGGCGAGGATGGCCGAGAGCCAGGGGCCGAGTCCGAGGAAATGCGCGCAGGCGAGGGCGAGCGCCGGGAGCATGCCGAGGACGAGGCCCGCGAGGGGCAGGACCCGCACGAGGCGGGGGAAGTCCGGCAGCGCATGGGCGTTCTGCTCCCAAGGCAGGACTGGCACCGGAAGCCGGGAATAGAAGCGCAGGCAGTGGGCCAAATCGACGGCAAGCGTCCGCCAGAAGCCGGTCGAGGCGTTCTGCGGCGTTTCGATTTGCTCGGACATGCTTCACCCCGGGTGGTTCGCCCGCTATAGGTCACGCCGCATCAGATTCCGCAATGCCCTGACGGGCCGGAGCCCCCTATGACCCATCCCGCATCCTCGCCCTTCGACGACATCCGCCGCCTGATCACGACCATGCCCGGTCCGGACGAGGCGGCCATCGAAGCCGTGCGGCTGCGGGACCGGCAGCTGACGAAGCCGGCCGGCAGCCTCGGGCGCCTGGAATGGCTGGCCGAGTGGCTCGCCGCCTGGCAGGGCAAGCCCAATCCGACCGTGGACCGTCCGCTGGTATGCGTGTTCGCCGGAAGCCACGGCGTGACGGCCAAGGGCGTGTCGGCCTATCCGTCCGAGGTGAACCGCCAGATGCTGGAGAATTTCGCGGCGGGCGGCGCGGCCATCAATCAGATCTGCGCGGCCTATGGCCTCGGTTTCAAGGTGTTCGACCTCGCCCTCGACATGCCCACGGGCGACATCACCGAGACGGAGGCCATGGACGAGAAGGCCTGCGTCGCCACGATGGCCTTCGGCATGGAGGCGATTGCCGGCGGCACCGACCTGCTGGCTGTCGGCGAAATGGGCATCGGCAACACCACCGTGGCGGCCGCCATCTACGCCGCGCTCTATGGGGGCCCTGCGGAGCATTGGGTCGGGCGCGGCACCGGGCTCGACGACGAGGGCCTGAAGCGCAAGATCGCCGCCGTCGAGGCTGCGATCGCCCACCATGGCGATCACCTCAAGGACCCGCTCGAGGTGCTGCGCCGCCTCGGAGGCCGCGAGGTTGCCGCCATCGCGGGCGCGATCCTGGCGGCCCGCCTCCAGCGGATTCCCGTCGTGCTCGACGGCTATGTGGCGACCGCTGCGGCGGCCGTTCTCCACGCCATCCACCCCTCGACCATCGACCATTGCGTGGCCGGTCACCTCAGCGCGGAGGGCGCGCATCAGGACGTGCTCGCGCGCCTCGGCAAGATCCCGCTCCTGGCGCTGGGCATGCGCCTGGGCGAGGGATCGGGGGCGGCTCTGGCCATGGGCATCGTGAAGGCCGCCGCCGCCGTCCATCGCGACATGGCGACCTTCGGCCAGGCGGGAGTCTCCGAGCGCCTGTCGTGAGGATGCGCCGACGCCGCTCCAGGGGGAGCGGCCTCCCGTCCCTGATCATCGCCCTGGCCCTGGCCGGCGGGTCGGTGATCGCCCTGAAGCCCAATGGCCGCGCTCTGGAGGGCCGCGCCCATGTCACGGACGGCGACACGATCCGCATCGGCGACGACAGGATCCGCCTGAAGGGCATCGACGCACCGGAGATGGAGCAGAGCTGCACGCGCTCGGGACGGTCCTACCGCTGCGGCGACGCAGCGCGCCGGGCGCTCATCGACATCGTCTCCGGCGAGGCGGTGCAATGCCGCTCGTCCGGCCGCGACCGCTACCGGCGCATTCTCGCCCGCTGCACCGTGAAGGGGAGCGACATCGGCGCCCGCATGGTGGAGGAGGGCTGGGCGGTCTCCTACGGACGAGACTACGACCCGCAGGAGATGCTAGCGCGCAGCCGCGGGGCCGGGCTCTGGGCGGGCGACTTCGAGCGGCCGCAGGATTGGCGGCGCTCCCGCGCGGGCAAGTGAGGCACGCCGCTCGCGAAAGATGGCGGCCATCCCCATCTGTGACGAATGGATTCCCCTCCCGATTTCGATGAACTCGCCCGTGACCTGCGCGCCTGCCGCATATGCCGCGATGCGCCGCGGCACGGCCGGGCCCTGCCTCACGAGCCGCGTCCCATCATCCAGGGCAGCGCCTCGGCGCGTCTTTGCATCGCCAGTCAGGCCCCCGGAACCCGGGCCCACGCGAGCGGCATCCCCTTCGACGACCGCTCGGGCGCGAGGCTGCGGGAATGGCTGGGGCTCGACAGGGCGGACTTCTACGACGCGTCCAAGGTCGCCATCGTGCCCATGGGGGCTTGCTTCCCGGGACAGGATGCCAAGGGCGGAGACCTGGGGCCGCGAAAGGAATGCGCGGACACCTGGCGGCGGCCGCTGTTTCAGGCGCTCCCCCGTCTCGAACTCGTCCTGCTCATCGGCCGATATGCCCAAGCCTGGCATTTGGGCGACGATTTCCGGGACGGCCTGACCCCTACCGTGCGGCGATGGCGGGAGATTCTCGCAGGTCCACAAAAGCCGCGCATCCTCCCGCTTCCGCACCCGTCCTGGCGCAACAACGGCTGGCTCAGGACCAATTCCTGGTTCGAAGACGAGCTTTTGCCTGTTCTTCGCTCCGAAATCCGCTCTATGTTCGAGCGTGACTATTCGGAGGCTTGAGACGGCATGAACCTGACGACCCTGCGCTGCACCGTGGAAGGGCCTGTCGCCACCATCGCGTTGGCCCGGCCCGACAAGCTGAATGCCCTGAACGGCACCATGCATGCCGAATTGCGGGAAGCTCTCGACCGGTGCGAGCGGGACGAGGCCGTGCGCGTGGTGGTGCTGACCGGGGAGGGCAGGGCGTTCTCCTCGGGACAGGATCTGACCGAGAACCTGCCGAAGGACGAGCAGGGCCGCATCGATCTCGGACCTCCGCTGGAGCGCGACTACAATCCCCTGATCCTCAGGCTCGCCGATTACTCCAAGATCACCATTGCGGCCCTCAACGGTCCGGCGGTCGGCGCGTCCATGAACATCGCGCTCGCCTGCGATATCGTCGTGGCCGCGCGCTCCGCCTATCTGCAGGAGGCCTTCGCCAGGATCGCCCTCGTCCCGGACGCGGGCGGCACCTGGATCCTGCCGCGTCTCGTCGGCCCCAAGCGGGCGCTCGCCCTCATGCTCACCGCCGAGCCGGTTCCCGCCGAGGAGGCGCAGCGGATGGGCCTCGTCTTCAAGGTCTTCGACGATGCCTCGTTCGCGGTCGATGTCGCCGCTTTCGCGGCCGCAATCGCCCAGGGTCCCGGCCTGGCGCAGCGCCTGACCAAGCAGGCCGTGGCGCAAAGCCTCTCCAACGACTTGCAGGCCCAGCTCGATGTCGAGGCCCGGCTTCAGAGAGAGGCGGGGTTCAGCCGCGATTTCACTGAGGGCATCGCGGCCTTCCGCGAGAAGCGCGCTCCGCGCTTCGAAGGCCGGTGAGGGAACCGCCATGCGCCGCCTGCCCTGGATCCTCATTCTCGCAACCCTGGCCGTCGTGATCGGGCTCTTCGTGGGCCGCGATCCGGAACATGCCCAGCGCCTCTCCGACATGTACCGGAACGTGGCGTTCACGGGCGAGTCCCGCGAGCTGGTCATCACGCTGCTGGCCCTCGGGATTGGAGCCTTCATCGTCTATCTCACCGTAACGCGGCGGTAGTCGCTGGGGCGCCCCAGTTTGTTCACGACGCGTTCAACCGGATCTTCTTACCTTCGCCGTGCAATGCCCGCTTCATCGAGCGAGAAAGGTTCGCGCACCGTGTACCATCTGAAACGTGCTATCGTTTTTACCGTCTTCGTTCTGACGGCCTTTGCGGGATCCGCTTCCTCGGCTTCCGCGCAGCAGCGCCTCGCACTGGTGATCGGCCAGAGCGCCTATGACGGCCGCCAGCTCGCCACCGCCGCCAACGACGCGGGCCTCATCGCCCAGACGCTCACCAGCGCCGGCTTCGAGGTGGTTCAGGGTCGCGACCTGAACGCCAACGATCTGCGTGGCGTGGTGCGCGACTTCCTGGACAAGGCCCAGGATCTCGGGAACGACGATGCGGTGATGGTCTATCTCTCGGGCTATGGCCTGCAGCTCGAAGGCGAGAACTATCTCCTGCCGGTCGACGCCCGAATCCAGCGGGATGCCGATATCCCGATCGAGGGCTTTCGCCTGTCGGATCTGGTCCGCTCGCTGGAGCGCATTCCGGCCCGGACGCGCGTCGTCGTCGCCGACATGGCGCGCGACTTTTCGCTCCCGGCCGGCAGCGACCCGATCGCCCGTGGCCTGGCTCTCATGGAGCCACCCGCCGGCTTCCTGATCGCCTTCTCCTCTGCTCCGGGCATCACCACCGGCGATGCGCCCGGGCCTTACGGGCATTACGCCACGGCTCTCGCGGAAACGATCCGCCAGCCCGGCGTGCCCCTGGACGAGGTGTTCAATCGCGTCCGCCTGCGCACGCACGAGACGACGCAGGGCCTGCAGACTCCCTGGCACATGGCCAATCTCGGCGATGCGTCCTTCGTGTTCTTCGAGCCCGAGGAATCTGCGTCGGTGCCGCCTCCCGTCCGCGAGGTGCGCCGCATCGAGGAGGTGCCCGCCGAGGAGGCCTACAACATCGCCGTCGAGCGCGACACCATCCAGGATTACCAGGCCTTCCTGCGGCGCTATCCCGATCATCCGCTCGCCCGCCGCGTCGCGGCGCTGCTGGCGGCCCGCCGCGAGGCGGTCGTCTGGCGCCGCACGGTCAGCCACAACACCAGCGAAGCGTACTGGACCTATCTGCGCCGCTATCCGGAGGGCCCGCATGCCGCGGATTGCCGCCGCAGGCTCGTGCGCCTGTCCGCGCCGGTCGCGCCGCCGCCGGTCTTCGAGGAGGTGGTCTACGACGACCTGCCGCCCCCGCTTCCCGTGGTAGAGCGGGTCGAGGTCGTGGAAGTCGTGACGATCATCCGCGAGGCTCCGCCGCCCCCGCCGCCGCCGGTCTATTTCCGCTCCTATTACGATGACGAGGACGTGGAGTTCGTCACGATCATCCGGGAGCCGCCTCCGCCCCCGGTCCTGGTCGGCGTGCTGCCGATCCCGGCCCCGATCCCAGTCCCGCGCTATGCCCGTCCGCCGCGCTCGTTCTATCAGCCGATCGCACCCGTGACGCCCCGCGGCCCCGTCGCGATCCCGGTGGCCCCGCCGCCGATCGCCTCGCCCCTGATGGGCCGGCAGGACGCGCCTCGCCCTCCGCGCGGCTTCCGTCCGGCTCCGGTCGTGCCGCGCCAGCCTGGGCTGGTCGCGCAGCCTGAGCCGATTCCGGTCTCCTTGCGCCCGGCCGCGCCGCGGCAGCCGAATATCCGGCCTGACGCGTCCGCGCCCGCGCCCGAGGTCCGGAGGCCGCGCCTGCCGAGCCGTCCGATTCCCGTGCCGGCGGCCGCACGGCCGGAGGCGGATCGTCCTTCGCCTGTGGCTCCGCGCCCGTTCGCTCCCGCGCCCGGCGCTCCCGGGCGGCCCGTCCCTGCCGATGACGACAGGCAGGACCGGGCGCCGCGGCCGACGCTTCCGCCGGCGCCGCGTCCCGCCGCATCGGCACGGGAGGTTCCTGATGCCGCGCCGCGTATCCCGGGTCCCCGAATCGAGGGGGACCGCCCGGCCGTAGCCCGTCAGCCGCGTCCCGATGTCGAGCGGGAGCGGCCTGCCACGCCGCCGCGCCCGCGTCTGGACACGGAGCGAGTGAGGCCTGCCGCACCGCGTCCGGTCCCCAGCGTCGAGCAGGAACGCCCTGCGATGCCGCGTCCTCCACGGCCCCGCCTCGATGACGATCGTCAGATCGAACCTCGCCCGGCGCGCCCGGTCGTCCGGGAGGAGGAGCGTGCGCGTCCGCCGCGTCCTGTCGTGCAGCCGAGGCCTGAGCCGCGGATCGAGGCGCCGCGTCGTGTGGAGCCCGCAGCCCCGCGGGTTCCGCAGATGCGGCCCGAGCCCGACCGGCCTGCGCCGCAGGCGCGAGAGATCCGGCGGCCGCAGCCGATGATGGAGCCTCGTCCGGTTCCGCAGGAGAGGCCTCAGCCTCCTCGGTTCGCCCCTGCGGCCAGGCCGCAGCCGGAAGCGCCCGCCTTCCGACCGGCAGCTCCCCCGCGCGCGCCTTCCGCCCGCGAGGAGGTTCGGAGGGCTCCCGCTCCGGCCCAGAACAGGCCGCCCTGTCTGCCCGGGCGTCCCTGCAAAGAGGAACGGTGAGGGAAAAACGAAAGCGCCGGCCCCATGAAGGGCCGGCGCTTTTTCATGCTTTTCGGGTTTGTGGCCGACAGCCGCCCGGGCTCACTTTTCGAGGCGGGCGATGAGGCTCGACGTATCCCAGCGGTTGCCGCCCATCTTCTGCACATCGGCGTAGAACTGATCGACGAGAGCCGTGACGGGCAGGCTCGCGCCGCTCCTGCGGGCCTCGTCGAGGACAATCGACAAGTCCTTGCGCATCCAGTCCACGGCGAAGCCGAAATCGAACTTGCCCTGGTTCATGGTCTTGCCGCGATTCTCCATCTGCCACGATCCGGCGGCGCCCTTGGAGATCACGTCCAGCACCGCCTCGATATCGAGCCCGGCCTTCTTGCCGAAGTGAATGCCCTCCGCGAGGCCCTGCACCAGGCCCGCGATGCAGATCTGGTTGATCATCTTGGTGAGCTGGCCGGCGCCCGCCGGGCCCATCAGGCGCGAGGCGCGGGCGAAGCTCATGATCGCCGCCTCGACCCTGGCGTAGACGTCGGCATCGCCGCCGCACATGACGGTGAGGACACCGTTCTCCGCGCCGGCCTGACCACCCGAGACCGGCGCATCGACGAAGGAAAAGCCCTTGTCCTTCGCCGCGCCGTAGAGCTCGCGCGCGACTTCCGCCGAAGCGGTCGTGTGATCGACGAACACCGTCCCCGGGCCCATGCCGTGGAACGCGCCGTCCTCGCCCGTGGTGACCTGGCGCAGATCGTCGTCGTTGCCCACGCAGGCAAACACGATCTCCTGGCCCATCGCGGCCTCGCGCGGCGTCCCGGCGGAGCGGCCGCCGTTCTCCGACACCCATTTGTCGGCCTTCGCCGCCGTGCGGTTGTAGACCGTCACCTCGTGGCCTTTGTCCTTGAGATGCCGCGCCATGGGATAGCCCATCACGCCCAGACCCAGAAAAGCGACCTTCGCCATCATCAGCTCCCGTTTCGTCTGTTTGGTTCTTAGCGCATCGTGCGGAAAAGTGGACCCGGTTTTCACTAACGTGGCCCTTCGGGTCGCTGGCGCGGCCCGCTGGGTCCGCGCCGAACGATGCGCTCATCTCAGAAGGGAGCATCGGATCGAGGCCAAAAGGGAACCCACGTTTCGCGTCCGATGCTCTGAAGCGAACGCGCGGGGGGCAAACGGCCCTATTTGATATCGAAGGGAAAATACCGGGAGCGGATCCGGTCGTAGGTGCCGTCCGCCTTGACCTGCGCGATGGCGCGGTTGAACCGGGCGCGCAATTCGGCGTCGTCCTTGCGAAGGCCGATTCCGTAAGCCTCCCGGCGATAGGGCGGATCGGAGGGCGCATCGCCCAGAACGTGGCAGCACTCACCCTCTCGGCTCTGCAGGAACTTCGAGAGGAGAAGCTCGTCCGCGAACACCGCATCGAGCCGCCCGACGAGCAGATCGAGATTGGCTTCCTCCGCCTTCGCGTAGAGGACGATCTCGGAATCCTTGTAGAAGGTCTTGAGATACGTCTCATGGTCGCTGCGCTCGATGGTGCCGATCCTCTTGCCCGCGAGCGCCCGAGGCGTGACCTCTCCCGGAGCCACTTCCTTGGAGCCGATGAAGACGGCCGGGATGCGGTAGTACGGATCGGTGAAGGCGATCTTTTTCTGGCGCCGCTCGGTGATCTCCATCGACGACATGATCGCGTCATACTCGTTGTTGAGGAGACCCTTGATGATGCCGTCCCATTCATGCTGGACGATGTCGCATCGAGCCTGCATCGCCTCGCAGAGGCTCTTCAGCAGATCCACCTCGAAGCCCTCCAGCTCGTTGCTGTTGGGATCGATGAAGTTGAAGGGCGGGTAGGCGCCCTCGATCGCGATGCGGATCGGAGCCGAGGGTGGAGGCGCGGCTTCCTCGGCCGACGCCATGGACGGGGAAAGCCCGGCCAGGAGTCCAGCAACGACCCCTGCAAGGATTGCGAATTTCCGCCCCGTTTCGACTGCGTTCACAGTTCTCAGCCCGTTTGTTCAGCCGCGATATCACGGGAAAAGCCACGAACCGTCAATTGACAGAAAGCCTTACGTTTCCGGTCTCTCCGTCGGGCTGGAGGCTTAACCGCCCGTCATGCTCATGTGGCGGCCGACGGCAGGGCGGGCATGGTTCCGGTCGATGATGAAATCGTGCCCCTTGGGCTTGCGGGCGATGGCATCGGCGATCGCCCGGTTCAACAGCGCATCGTCCTCCGAAGCGCGGACGGGCGCGCGCAGATCGGCGGCGTCCTCCTGGCCCAGGCACATGAAGAGCTGTCCCGTGCAGGTCAGCCGCACGCGGTTGCAGCTCTCGCAGAAATTATGCGTCAGCGGCGTGATGAAGCCGAGCTTGCCGCCCGTCTCCGCCACCTTCACATAGCGCGCCGGGCCGCCGGTGCGTTCGGCGAGATCCTGGAGCGTATAGCGCGTTTCGAGACGCCGCCTCACCTCCGAGAGCGGGAGGTACTGATCGATGCGCTGTCCGTCGATTTCGCCGAGCGGCATCACCTCGATGAGCGTCAGATCCATGCCGCGCCCGTGCGTCCACTGGATCAGGCTTTCGATCTCGTCCTCGTTGACGCCCTTGAGCGCCACCGCATTGATCTTCACCCTGAGACCGGCGTCCTGAGCCGCATCGAGCCCCTGCATCACCTTGGCGAGGTCGCCCCAGCGGGTGATCCGGCGGAACTTGTCGGGGTCGAGCGTGTCGATGGAGACGTTCACGCGCCTGACGCCATACGAGACCAGATCGCGGGCGAACCGCGCGAGCTGGGAGCCGTTCGTGGTCACGGTCAGCTCGTCGAGGTCGCCGGAATTCAGATGGCGCGAGAGGGAGCGGAACAAGGTCATGATGTCCCGCCGCACCAGCGGCTCGCCGCCCGTGATGCGCAGCTTGCGGACGCCCTGCCGGACGAAGGCCGTGCAGATGCGGTCGAGCTCCTCCAGGCTCAGGAGATCGCGCTTGGGCAGGAAGGACATGTCCTCCGACATGCAATAAACGCAACGAAAGTCGCAGCGGTCGGTGACCGAAACGCGCAAATAGGTCACCGCGCGCCCGAACGGGTCCAGCAGGGCCGGGGCGGAGGAGGGGCCTGGAAGCTCGATTTGTGATCCCCGCATCAGGGGCTTGTCCTCGATGTTGGCGTACGAAGGCTTGCCTTCAATGTAGAATTCAAGCAGCTCTCGTCAAAGGAAAAAAGCCTGGAAGGGAACCAACACCATGACAGCCGAGCGCTGGCCCACGGAGCTTCGCCTCGCCAAGGACAGGCGCAGCCTGCGCATCGTCTTCGACGATGGAGCGGCCTTCGACCTTCCCGCCGAATATCTGCGCGTGACCAGCCCCTCGGCGGAGGTGCAGGGCCACGCCCCCTCCGAGCGCAAGACCGTGCCGGGCAAGAAGGACGTGGAGATCATCGGCGTCGAGCCGGTCGGCAACTATGCGGTCAAGCTCGTCTTCGACGATATGCACGACACGGGCATCTACGGCTGGGGCTATCTGTACGAGCTCGGGGCCGGTTGCGCGGAGAAGTGGCAGGCCTATCTCGACGAGCTTGCAGCCAAGGGCCAGTCGCGGGAAAGAGTGCGCTGATTGTTCAGGTGCGGCTCCCGCGCTGTCGTCCCGGGATGCTGGCCGGGCCTCCTGACACCTTCCTCGGCATGCCCGGCCTTGGGCCGGGCATCCACGACTTTGACCGGCGCTTGAAAATTCTTGTCCCTGTTCTCAACTCTGTGGCTTGACGCAGGGCCTTCGACGCCTTTAGAAGGCGCTGGTCAGGGCGCGTAGCTCAGCGGGAGAGCATTCGCTTCACACGCGAAGGGTCACAGGTTCAATCCCTGTCGCGCCCACCATTTCCTTCCTGACAGATCAGATCTCAAGAACGCAGGCGCGAATGAGCCAGGCGCGAGCCGCTCGCCTTTTGCGCGGATCGTCGCTCGTCGTTGACGGCGAACCGGATCCGGGTCGCCGAAGAGGGGCTTCATGCGGCCATCGGCTTCATCAGCGTCTCCACGGCGGCGAAGAGCTGGTCGAAGTGATCGATCACGATATCGGGGTTGAGATCCTTCACCGGAACGTCCGTATAGCCGAAGGGGACGGCCACCACCGGAATGCCCGCGTTCTGCGCCGTGACGATGTCGGTCCGCGAATCCCCCACCATCACCGCCCGCGACCGATCGCCGCCTGCCCGTTCGATGGTTAGGGTCAGGTGCCGCGGGTCGGGCTTGAAGTACTTGAAGGTGTCGCGCCCGCAATTGGCGGCGAAGCGGTGGCCGATCCCGAGCTCGTCCATGAGCTTGACCGAGTGTTCTTCCACCTTGTTGGTGCAGATCGCGAGAAGGAAACCGGCCTCTTCGAGCCGGTCGAGAGCCGCTGCGACCCCCGGAAAAAGCTCGGTCTCGATGCAGATGTTCTCGCCGTAATGCACCATGAACTGGCGATAGAGCTCGTCCAGATGGCTCGGCGCCAGCTCCTTGCCGGCCGCTTCGAACCCGCGCTCGATGAGGGCCCGCGCGCCCACACCGATCATGTCGCGCGCCTTCACGACGGGAAGGGGGGAGAGGCCCTCCCGCCCGAGGATGACGTTGAGAGTTCCCACCAGATCGCCGGCCGTGTCGGCCAGGGTTCCATCGAGGTCGAAGACGGCGATGGGCGGGGCGATTTGCGCGGTATGAATGGTCATGCGGCTCGGTTACCTGCTCAAAGCAAGGGAATCAATCGGCGGGAATGATATGGTGCCCCCGGTTGATTCGTTCTTACCGTAATGGAGTGATGAATGCGGCTTTTTGGTTGCGCGGCGTTTGTGTCGATGGCCCTGGCGCTGACGGGCCTGCCGGGTTCCGCCCTGGCGGCGTCCTACGATTTCGTGCCCGCGCCGCAGACGGACCTGAACCGGATCTACCGGATCGACCGGGTGACCGGCGAGGTCAGCTCGTGCCAGTACGGACTGCAGGAGGGCACGATCGGGGTGACGCTCTGCTTCAGCCCGGGCGAAGGCGCCGGAGCCCAACAGCCCGGAGAATACGGCTTGGTCGCGTCGCGCCACGAGCGGGAGGGAGGCGTCTTCCGCGTGAATTACCGCACGGGCGACATGAGTATCTGCTATGTCTTCGACGAGCGGGTCGTGTGCACGCCGCAGGCGCGGCCGTCTTCCGCTGCGTCGACAATTGCACCTTCCGCATCGACACCGGCGGGCGGCTCGGGTACGGGAGCCTCGCCCCAGCGTCCTTGACCCCAGGTTCCAGGGCGTTCTGCTCCGGGCGGATATGAAACCATCTTTCTTTTTAACACCCTCGCATGGTAGAGGCGGGCTGCGGCCTGCCTCTCGGGCGGGACGAAAAACTAGAGGTCCTCAGTGAGCGACAATCTCAAGCGTGCAGCAGCCGAAAAGGCAGCCCAGCTCGTCACAGACGGCATGAGGCTGGGCCTCGGCACCGGTTCGACGGCGGCGCATTTCGTTGCGGCCATCGGCGAGCGCGTCCGCGGCGGCCTGAAGATCGTCGGCGTGCCGACCTCCGAGGCGACCCGCGAGCAGGCGCAGCGCGAGGGCATTCCGCTCGCGACCCTCGACGAGATGCCGGAACTCGACCTGACGGTCGACGGGGCCGACGAGCTCGACAGCGACCTGCGTCTGATCAAGGGCGGCGGCGGCGCGCTGCTGCGGGAGAAGATCGTGGCTTCCGCGAGCGCCCGCATGATCGTGATCGCTGACGGATCCAAGCGCGTCGCCAAGCTCGGCAAGTTTCCCCTGCCCATCGAGGTCGTTCCCTTCGGGCTCACGGCCACGGAGCGGGCCATCGCCAAACTGCTGGAAAGCCTCAGCATGACCGGCGAGCTGCGCCTTCGGCACGCCGCCGATGGAGCACCCTACGTCACCGACGGGGGCCACTTCATTCTCGATGCCCATCTCGGACGCATCGACAAACCCAATGTCCTCGCTTCGACGCTCAACAACATTCCCGGAGTCGTCGAGCACGGTCTCTTTCTCGGTCTCGCCACCGGTGCGATCCTCGCGACCGGGGAGGGGCTTGTCGAACTCGGTCAGCTCTGACCCTAAGCCTTCACGATTGGAGTCCCTTCTATGATCCGTTCCGCTTCCCGACTGGCTGCGACCTCGGTCGCGTTGTTCCTGCTGGCGAGCCCCGTTTTCGCCCAGCAGGCCGAGCTGCCCGCCAGCCATCTGGCGGCTGGGCGCGAGGTTGCCATCAGCTCCGGCATCACGGGCGCCTTCGATGCGCTGACGGGCCCGCTGCTCGTCCGCCTGCAGCGCATGAGCGTCACGAGCCCCGAGATCCAGAAGGACCTGGACGCGGTCGTTGCCATGCTGCGGCCTGAGGTGGAGCAGAAGAAGCAGGAGCTGATCGACGCGAGCGCCCGCATCCTGGCCTCGCGCATGACCGAGGCGGAGCTGAAGGAGGTCGCGACCTTCTACAAGTCGGCCGTTGGCCAGAAATACGTGCAGCTTCAGCCGGCGGTTCTCGACGATGTGGTGCGCCAGATGGATCTGTGGTCGCAGCGGACCTCGGAGTTCATCATGACCCGCGCCCGAGAGGAAATGACTAAGCGCGGTCACGCCCTGAACTGAGCGGATACGCCTCCCGAAGAACTGCAGAGCCCTGCAGATCTCATAAAAAAGGCCCGGTTTCCCGGGCCTTTTTTGTTGGATGCGTTTTTCTTAAAGCATCGGACCCAAAAGTGGATTTGCACTTTTGGGACCCCTCCGATGCATTCTCCTTAAACAAGAGCATCGTTCGACGCGGACCCAGCGGGCCGCGCCAGCGACCCGAAGGGCCACGTTAGTGAAAACCGGATCCACTTTTCCGCACGATGCTCTAGTCCTCGACTGCCTTGAAGCGCCCGAGCCCTTTGAGAATGAACGGGGCCACAAGAGCGATGAGCGCGATGGTCAGAAGCGTCGCGGAAATCGGGCTCTGCAGCAGGACCATCGGATCGCCGAGGCTGATCGACAGGGCGCGCCGCAGCTGGCTTTCCGCCACCGGCCCCAGGATGAGGCCCACGACCACCGGAGCGATCGGGAAGTCGAACCGCCGCATCAGGAAGCCGAGCACGCCGAACACGGCCAGCATCATGAGTTCCACGGGCGAGGGGTTGGCGGCGATCGTGCCCATGGTCGCGAAGACCAGGATGCCCGCGTAAAGCCAGGGCTGGGGGATCGCCAGCAGGCGCACCCACACGCCGACCAGCGGCAGGTTCAGCACCAGCAGCATGGCGTTGGCGATGAACAGGCTCGCGATCAGACCCCACACGAGGTCGGGCTTTTCGGCGAAGAGCAGCGGGCCCGGGTTCAGGCCGTATTGCTGGAAGCCCGCCAGCATCATCGCCGCCGTGGCGGAGGTCGGCAGGCCGAGCGTCAGGAGCGGCACCAGGGTGCCTGCGGCCGAGGCGTTGTTGGCGGCCTCGGGACCGGCCACGCCCTCGATGGCGCCCTTGCCGAAATCCTCCGGATGCTTGGTGAGCTTCTTCTCCGTCGCATAGGAGAGGAAGGTCGGGATCTCCGCGCCACCCGCAGGAAGGGCGCCGATGGGGAAGCCGAATGCGGTTCCGCGCAGCCAGGGCTTCCAGGAGCGCTTCCAGTCTTCCTTCGTCATCCAGAGGGAGCCGCGGACGGATTCCAGCTTTTCCTCGTGAACATGGCGGCGCGAGGCGACGTAGAGGGCCTCGCCCACGGCGAAGAGGCCGACCGCGAGGGTCGTCACTTCGATGTTGTCGTAGAGTTCCGGCACGCCGAAGCTCAGACGGGCCTGGCCGGACAGGATGTCGATGCCCACGAGGCCCAGAAGCAGACCGATGAAGAGGCTCGTGAGGCCGCGGATCGGAGAATCGCCGAAGGTGGCCGAGACGGTGACGAAGGCCACGCACATCAGGGCGAAATAGTCTTCGGGGCCGAAGCGGACGGCGAGGTCGACGAGGTAGGGCGCGAGCAGCGCGAGCCCGAGGGTCGCGAAGGTGCCTGCCACGAAGGAGCCGATGGCCGAGGTCGCCAGCGCGGGACCGCCGCGTCCGGCCTTCGCCATCAGGTTGCCTTCGAGGGCCGTGGCCATCGAGGCGCTTTCGCCCGGGGTGTTGATGAGGATCGCTGTGGTCGAGCCGCCATACATGCCACCGTAATAAATGCCGGCGAACATGATGATCGAGCCCGCCGGGTCGAGCTTGAAGGTGACGGGAAGCAGGAGCGCCACGGTGAGCGCCGGGCCGATGCCGGGCAGAACGCCGACGGCCGTGCCGAGAAGAACGCCGACGAGCGCAAAAAGCAGATTCATCGGCTGGATCGCCACGGTCAGGCCGTGGGCTAGGGAGACGAAGGCTTCCATGGGGGCCTCAGAGGAGATGTTCGAGCGGCCCTGCCGGCAGGGACAAGGTCAGGAGCTTTGCGAAGAGCAGGTAGACCACGACGGCGATGACGGCGCCGATCAGGAGATCCACGAAGAAGGCGCGGCGACCGAAGGCCGCGGAGGTCGTGGCGAACAGAATGGCCGTGCCGATCATGAAGCCGCCGCCGATGGCGATGAGGGTGATCAGGACGGCGAGGCCGCCGATGATCAGGATGATCGGCTTCCAATCGAGGCTTTCGCGCACGGGCAGGCTGCCGCGAAGGGCTCCGATCCCGTTGCCGATGGCGAGAAGGGCGAGGCCGGCGGACACGATGACGGGCATGGCCTTCGGGCCGACGTCGTAAGGGGAGAGGAGCTGCAGCTTGGTCATGTCCCACCAGACCATGCCGGCCAGGGCGAGAAGGAGGATGGCGATAACGAGACCAGCTGCGTCAATGCGCCGATGCTGAGATGACATGAGGAATATCCTAATACAAAAGCGCCGCGCTCTGGGAACGCGGCGCTTCGACGGGGATTAACGCGAAATTTACGACTTCACCAGTCCCACGGCGGTCAGCACTTCCTTCGTGCGGGCCACTTCCTCGGTCAGGCGCTTGGCGAAGGCGTCGCCGGACAGGTAGGCATCCTCCCAGCCCTTGGCCTTCAGGATTTCCTGCCATTCCTTCGACTTCGCCATCTTGTCCATGGCGTCCGTCAGGGCCTTCTTCTGGTCGGCGGAGATGCCGGGAGGGGCCACGACGGCGCGCCAGTTGGCGATCTCGAGGTCAATGCCCTGGGCCTTGATGGAGGGCAGATCGGCCGTGGCCTTGTCGGCCGGGGAGCTCAGGCCGAGGAGGCGCAGCTTGCCGGCCTTGATCTGGCTTTCGAACTCGCCGTAGCCGGAGATGCCCGCCGTCACCTTGCCGCCGAGGATGGCCGCCAGGGCCTCACCGCCGCCGGAGAAGGGGATGTAGTTGATCTTGGTCGGGTCGGCGCCGGCCGCCTTGGCGAAGAGCGCCGCCGCGATGTGATCGACGCCGCCGGCCGAGCCGCCTGCCCAGGTGACCTTCGCCGGATCCGCCTTAATGGCCGCGGCCAGGTCCTTGACGGACTTGATCGGGGAATCGGCCGGAACCACGATCGCCTCGTATTCCGCGGTCAGGCGGGCGATGGGGGTCGTCTGATCGAGCGTGATGGGCGACTTGTTGGTCAGAAGGGCGCCCACCATCACATAGCCCATGACCATGAGCTGGTTGCCGTCGCCCTTGGAGTTGTTCACGAGCTGGGCGATGCCGATGGAGCCGCCCGCGCCGGGA
This sequence comes from Microvirga sp. HS2, assembly GCF_055792805.1. Taxonomy (NCBI): domain Bacteria; kingdom Pseudomonadati; phylum Pseudomonadota; class Alphaproteobacteria; order Hyphomicrobiales; family Methylobacteriaceae; genus Microvirga; species Microvirga sp. HS2. The sequence continues at coordinate 60,976 of NZ_JBVVAJ010000004.1, read as the reverse complement.
ACGTTGGTGACCTGCACGCCCTTGGCGATGCCGGCTTGCGTCAGGGCCTGCTGCATGGAGCGGGCCGTCTGGTCCCAGCCGCCGCCAGGCGCCGCCGGGGCCATGATCTTCAGCTCCATCTGGGCGGCCGCCGATGTCACGAAGCCTGCAACCGCCGCCGCAGCGAGGGCGCTGCGCCAGAGGCTCTTACGAAGTTGCCTCATTCTGTTTCCTCCATGGGACTAAAACGTCACGTCAGAACGTGTGCGGGCGACCGTAAAGCCGGTTTGCCCCTGGGGCAAGCATCTGAGTTCCTTATCGGTATTGAACCTTGGCTTAAGGTCCGGCGGCCGCGGGACCGGCGCGGAAAACCCGTCTCTTGGGCTCTTCCTCCGCTGCGGCCCGTTGCATGCGGGCCATGTCCTGCCAGCTTGGCGGGGGCACTGGCGGCAATGGCGGCGCCGCCATTATATGAGGGTCAGCGACCCGCCGATTCCATTGGAGACCAGCCCATGCCCCAGTTCGATGTCGACCTCTTTGTCATCGGAGCCGGGTCGGGCGGGGTCCGCGCCGCCCGCATCGCGGCGGGCCACGGCGCCAAGGTGATGATCGCGGAGGAGTACCGGGTCGGCGGCACCTGCGTCATCCGGGGCTGCGTGCCCAAGAAACTCATGGTCTATGCCAGCCGCTTCGCCGACGAGTTCCACGACGCGGCAGGCTTCGGCTGGACGGTGAGGGAGCCGAGCTTCGATTGGGCGACGCTCATCCGCAACAAGGACAAGGAGATCGACCGGCTGGAGGGGATATACCGGGCCAACCTGGAGAAGGCTGGGGTCGAGATCGTCAGCAGCCGGGCCGTGATCGAGGATGCTCATACGGTTCACGTCCTGACGACCGGAGCCCGCATCCGCGCCCGCACCATCCTGGTGGCGGTCGGGGCCCATCCCACCATGGATCCTCCCATTCCGGGCGGCGAGCTCGGCATCACCTCGAACGAGGTCTTCCACCTGCAGGCGCAGCCGAAGCGCATCATGATCGTCGGCGGCGGGTACATCGCCGTGGAATTCGCCGGGGTCTTCGCGGGGCTTGGCAGCCAGGTGACCCTGGTCCACCGGGGCGACAAGCTCCTGCGCGGCTTCGATGAGGATGTGCGCGATGCTCTGGGCGAAGCCTATGCCCAGCGCGGGATCACGCTGGCTCTCAAGAAGACGTTGACGCGCCTGGACAAGACGGCGGACGGCATCGCCGCGACCCTGTCTGACGGCTCGGTCGTCGCCGTCGATCAGGTGCTCGTCGCGACCGGACGCCGCCCGAACACCAAGGGCCTCGGTCTGGAGAAGGCCGGAATTACCGTCGACGAGGTGGGGGCAATCCCGGTCGACGCCTATTCCCAGACGCTGATCCCGTCGATCTATGCGGTCGGCGACGTGACCAATCGCGCCAATCTCACCCCCATCGCCATCCGCGAGGGCCACGCCTTCGCCGACACGGTGTTCGGGGCCAAGCCCACCATCGTCGATCACGACCTGATCCCCACGGCGGTCTTCTCGACCCCGGAGATCGGCGTGATCGGCTGCGGCGAGGCGGCCGCCCGGGAAATCTACGGGGACATCGACGTCTACAAGACCGCATTCCGGCCCATGAAGGCCACCCTGTCGGGCGGGGCGGAGCGGGTATTCATGAAGCTCATCGTCGAAAAGGCCACCGACAAAGTCGTCGGGGTTCACATCATGGGGCACGACGCGGGCGAGATGATCCAGCTTGCGGGCATCGCCGTCACCATGGGAGCGACCAAGGCCGATTTCGACCGGACCGTGGCCGTCCATCCCACCGCCGCGGAGGAACTCGTGACCATGCGGACCCCCGTCGCGGTCAAGAAGCCGGTGGCCGTCGGGTGATGCGAGGCTTTGAGATCCTGGCTTGGCCGTGCCCCGTCCGGCGCTCCCGAGATCATCGTGAATTTGGGGTCCGAAACGCGTCCTTTCGGCACTCGCCTTTTTGTTTGTGTCGTGTATAGGTGCCTCTCCGTGCCGCTTATTGCGGTAGCGAGAGGATACGAACGACACGGGAGCAAGTGTCATGACTGAGCGGTGGACGCCCAACAGCTGGAGAAACAAGCCGATCCAGCAGGTTCCGGCCTTTCCGGATCCCGAGGCGCTTGAAAGCGTCGAGCAGCAGCTCGCAGGCTTTCCCCCGCTCGTTTTTGCGGGCGAGGCCCGTAAGCTGAAACGCGATCTGGCGAAGGTGGCCAAGGGCGAGGCTTTTCTGCTTCAGGGCGGCGACTGCGCCGAGAGCTTCGCCGAGCATTCCGCCGACAATATCCGCGATTTTTTCCGCCTGTTCCTGCAGATGGCGGTGGTGCTCACCTATGCCGGCGGCTCGCCGGTGGTGAAGATCGGCCGCGTGGCCGGCCAGTTCGCCAAGCCGCGCTCCTCCGCGACCGAGACGATCGATGGCCTTGAGCTGCCGAGCTACCGGGGCGACATCATCAGCGACATCGCATTCACCCCTGAGGCCCGCACGCCCGATCCGCGCCGCCAGCTCATGGCCTACCGCCAGTCGGCTGCGACGCTCAACCTGATCCGCGCCTTCGCCACCGGCGGCTACGCGAACCTCGAGAACGCGCATCGGTGGATGCTCGGCTTCGTGAAGGACTCGCCGCAATCCTCGCGCTACAGCGAGCTGGCCGAGCGGATCACCGAGAGCCTCAACTTCATGCGGGCCATCGGCATCGATCCGGAGACGCATCCCGAGATGCGCTCGACGGATTTCTACACCAGCCACGAGGCCCTGCTGCTCGGCTACGAGGAGGCCCTGACCCGCGTGGATTCCACCACCGGCGACTGGTACGCCACTTCCGGCCACATGGTCTGGATCGGCGACCGCACGCGCCAGCTCGACCATGCCCATGTGGAATACATGCGCGGCATCAAGAACCCGATCGGCCTGAAATGCGGCCCGTCGCTCACGGCGGACGGGCTCCTCAAGCTCATCGACGCCCTGAACCCCGAGGATGAGGCCGGCCGCCTCACCCTGATCTGCCGCTTCGGCGCGGACAAGGTGGCCGACCATCTGCCGGGCCTGATCCGGGCCGTGCAGAAGGAAGGCCGCACGGTGGTGTGGTCCTGCGATCCGATGCACGGCAACACGATCAAGGCCGCTTCCGGCTTCAAGACGCGCCCCTTCGAGCGCGTCATGGGCGAGGTGAGGGACTTCTTCGCCATCCACCAGGCGGAAGGCTCGCATGCGGGCGGCATCCATCTGGAGATGACCGGCAAGAACGTGACGGAATGCACCGGCGGCGCCCGCGCGCTCACCGATGCGGACCTCTCCGACCGCTACCACACCTATTGCGATCCGCGCCTCAACGCGGAGCAGGCGCTGGAAATCGCGTTCCTGACCTCGGAGCTGATCAAGCGCGAGCGGCAGTCGCGGGAGCGGCCCGCTCCTCTGGCCGCCGAATGAAACGCAAGAAAAGGGGCGCCATGAGCGCCCCTTTTACTGTCATGGGTGAATGATACGCGACAATAGAACTTAGCTCAGCCAGCCCATGAAGTAGAGAATCAGGATGATCGGAAGAGGAATACCGATCAGCCAAAGCAAACCACCCTTCAACATCGTTGCCTCCATTGCATAAAACGTGTGGGTACAACGACCTGAGCTGTATTGGGTTCCAAGGACTTTCGGGCGTACCCCCGGCTTCCGCACCAAGCCCACTTCTCTCCATCATCCCCGGGGCAAGCCCGGCCATGACGATTGCGGGCATCCCAGGAGCCAACAGCAGGGGAACGTTCCCGCTTCGCATTGCTGCGCACCCGGCGGCGCGCTACTTCTCGGGGACCATGGTTCAGAACACGCTTAAAATCGCTCTCGCGCAGCTCAATCCGATCGTCGGCGACGTCGCCGGCAACGAGGAGAAGGCCCGCCGCGCCCGTGCCGATGCCGCCCGCAAGGGGGCCGATCTCGTGATGTTCGCCGAGCAGTTCCTCGCGGGCTACCCGGCGGAGGATCTCGTGCTCAAGCCCGCCTTCCAGGACGTATGCCGCGCCGCCCTCGAGCGCTTGGCCCGCGAGACGGCGGATGGCGGTCCGGGTATGCTCATCGGCCTGCCGTGGCGGGAGGGGGACGAGCTCTACAACGCCTATGCGCTTCTCGACGGCGGCTCGATCTCGGTCCGCTACAAGGTGGACCTGCCGAATTATGACGTGTTCGACGAGAAGCGGAACTTCGATCCAGGCCCGATGCCGGGGCCCGTGAACTTCCGCGGCATCCGCATCGGCATTCCGATCTGCGAGGACATCTGGACCGGCGACGTGGTCGAGTGCCTGGCGGAAACGGGCGCGGAGCTGCTGCTCGTGCCGAACGGCTCGCCTTATCACCGGGGCAAGACGGAGGAGCGCTTCAACATCGCCGCCGCCCGGGTGACGGAAAGCGGCCTGCCGCTCGTCTATCTCAATCAGGTCGGCGGCCAGGACGAACTGGTCTTCGACGGCGCATCCTTCATCCTCAACGCCGATTGCTCGCTGGCCTGCCAGCTTCCGGCCTTCGAGGAAACCGTGGCCCTGACCCAGTGGGAAAAGGGCGAGGAGGGGTGGGTCTGTCGCGAGGCCCCCATGGCCACGATCGAGGAGGCGGGGCAAGCCGATTACGCCGCCTGCGTCCTGGGCCTGCGCGACTACGTGGAGAAGAACCGCTTCCCCGGCGTGGTGCTGGGCCTCTCCGGCGGCATCGACTCCGCCATATGCGCCGCCATGGCGGTGGATGCGCTCGGGCCCGAGCGGGTGCATTGCGTGATGCTGCCCTACCGCTACACCTCCGGCCAATCCCTGAAGGACGCGGAGGATTGCGCCCGCGCCCTCGGGGTGCGCTACGACATCCTGCCCATCGCCGAGCCGGTGGAAGGCTTCGAGACCGCGCTCCAGCCGCTGTTCGCGGGCAGGGAGCGCGACATCACGGAAGAGAACCTTCAGAGCCGGGCGCGCGGCACCATCCTCATGGCGATCTCGAACAAATTCGGGGCCATGGTGGTGACCACCGGCAACAAGTCCGAGATGTCGGTGGGCTACGCCACGATCTACGGCGACATGAATGGCGGCTTCAACCCGATCAAGGACCTCTACAAGATGGAGGTCTACCGTCTGTCCGACTTGCGCAACCGCTGGAAGCCGAAGGGGGCCCTCGGCCCCGATGTCATCGTGATCCCCGAGAACATTCTCACCAAGGCGCCCACGGCGGAGCTTCGCGAGAACCAGAAGGACCAGGATTCCCTGCCGCCTTACGAGGACCTCGACGAGATCCTGCGCGGCCTCGTGGAGGAGGAGCTCCGCGTCTCCGAGATCGTCGCCAAGGGCTATGACCCCGAGGTGGTGAAGAAGGTGGAGCGGCTGCTCTACCTCGCCGAATACAAGCGGCGGCAATCCGCGCCGGGCGTGAAGGTGACGCGCAAGAATTTCGGCCGCGACCGGCGCTACCCCATCGTGAACCGCTTCCGGGACCAGGGCCTCGCCGCTCACCAGAAGGACGAGGCCCTGGAACGCGCCATCGGCAAGCCGCGCATGGGTTCGATGGATGTTTAGGGGTAAAGACTGACGTGTCGATCTGGTCAGCCGTCGCTCAAAGGCTCAAGCGCCAATCCGACGCGCCATATGTTCCGGTGCCGCGTGTAACCCCTGAGGGTTCCTGGGTTGAGCTGGCGAAGCGAAAAAAGGAGATCGGGCAGGAGCTGAGGGCTCGCCTTTATCTCTTCCGCGAAAAGCTGATCCTGTGTCCTGTGGCGGGAATCGTGGAGGTTGGAGAGCCAACCGTTGTTCAAGTTGATATTGCAAGCAGCGATCTTGGTCTTTTGGTGTGCGATCACCTTCTTCAGTTCAGACCGCAGACACCCCGGCTGGAGCGGACAAGAAAGGCCTCGGACTGGAAGGCATACCAGGTGTCGGGCGCAAAATCTGTCCGGTCATTCCAGGAGAATGTATGGTTTGTCCATGTGGAAACCAGGAACACCGCAATTTTGGTCAATGCCGGCCCCTTCAATAGTCTGCACGGAGAACTCACGGTCCAGGGCACGGCTGGCTTTGGCCCCCATGAAGAGATCGGTGCCGTTGTAATGAGAGCCTTGAAAGCGGCATCGGTCCTGCGAGATGGCGGAGTCCTTTGACGGTATATCGGCTGAAAACTTTTTCCGCGACTTGCGCTAACTGGCTTGCTTCGCCATAGGGTTATCATGTCCAAGCCCATCGTTCGCTTCGCCCCGTCCCCGACCGGGCACATCCATATCGGCAATACACGCGTGGCCCTGCTCAACGCGCTTTTCGCGCGCCGGGAAGGGGGCACCTTCATCCTGCGCTTCGACGACACGGATCTCGCGCGCTCGAAGCAGGAATATGCGGATTCCATCGAAGCCGATCTGAACTGGCTGGGCATTGCGCCCGACATCGTGGTGCGCCAATCGGAGCGTTTCGCGCTCTATGACGCGGCGGCGGAACAGCTGAAATCGACCGGCCGTCTCTATGCCTGCTACGAGACGCCGGAGGAGCTGGAGTTTCGCCGCAAGCGCCAGCTCTCGCGCGGACTGCCTCCGATCTATGACCGCGCCGCCCTGAAGCTCACGGACGAGGAGCGCGCCAAGCTCGAAAGCGAAGGGCGCAAGCCCCATTGGCGCTTCCGCCTCGACCCTGTGAACGTGGCATGGAACGATCTCGTGCGCGGCGATTGCCACGTGGACTGCAGCTCTCTCTCCGATCCGGTGCTGGTGCGCGAGGACGGGACCTATCTCTATACGCTTCCGTCCGTCGTCGACGACATCGACCTGAAGATCACGCACGTGATCCGGGGCGAGGACCACGTCACCAACACGGCGGTGCAGATCCAGATCTTCGAGGCGCTCGGCGCTGCCATTCCCACTTTCGCGCATCACAGCCTGCTGATCACCGCGAGCGGCGAGGGGCTCTCCAAGCGCCTCGGCCATCTCTCGGTGAAGGGCTTGCGCGATGCGGGGCTCGAGCCGCAGGCGGTGGCTTCGCTCGCGGTTCTCGTCGGCTCGGCGGAGGCGGTGCGCCCGGTCGCCGATCTCAACGAGCTCGCCAGGCTCATCGACTTCTCCCACATCTCCCGCGCGCCTGCGAAATTCGACGAGAGCGAGCTGGAGCATCTCAACGCACGCCTCATCCACGAGATGCCCTACGAGGCCGTACGCGAGCGCCTCGCCGCGCTCGACGCGGATCTGGGTGAGACGTTCTGGATCGCGGTACGGGGCAATCTCACGAAGGTGCGGGACGTGGCGGAATGGGCCAAGGTCGTGCGCGGCCCGGTGACGCCCGTCATCGAGGACAGTGCCTTCATCGATGCGGCGTCAGACCTTCTGCCGGACGCGCCGTGGGATGGGTCGACCTGGAAGGCCTGGACCGAAGCCGTGAAGGCGAAAACGGGGGTCAAGGGCAAGGCCCTGTTCATGCCCCTGCGGCTTGCGCTCACCGGCCTCGATCACGGCCCCGAACTCGCAAGCCTCCTGCCGCTGATCGGTCCCGAGCGCGCGAAGGCGCGTCTGTCGGGGCAGGCGGCGTAGAGCGCACTGCCTCTCCCGTCATGCCCGCACTCGTTGCGGGCATCCATGTCTTTACCCAGCGGTGCGGTTCTCAAGACGTGGATGGCCGGGTCAAGCCCGGCCATGACGACGAGGGCGGTGCCTTACGCCTTGATCTTGTAGCCCGTCCGGAAGATCCACCAGATCGCGGCGAGGCAGATCAGCATGAAGAGAAACGTCATGCCGAGGCTGATGCCCACATCCACGTCCGAGACGCCGTAGAAGCTCCAGCGGAAGCCGCTGACCAGATAGACCACCGGGTTGAACAGGGCGACCTTCTGCCAGAAGGGCGGCAGCATGTTGATGGAGTAGAAGCTGCCGCCGAGGAAGGCGAGCGGCGTCACGATCATCAGCGGGACCACCTGGAGCTTCTGGAAGCTGTCGGCCCATACGCCGATGATGAAGCCGAAGAGGCTGAAGGTGACGGAGGTCAGCACCAGGAAGGCGACCATCCAGACCGGATGCTGAATGGAGAAATCCACGAAGATCCGCGCCGTGACGAGGATGATGGCGCCGATGATCACCGATTTCGTGGCGGCCGCGCCCACATAGCCGATCACCGTCTCGATGGCGGAAATGGGCGCGGAGAGGATCTCGTAGATGGTCCCGGTGAATTTCGGCATGTAGATGCCGAACGAGGCGTTCGAGATGCTCTCCGTCAGGAGCGAGAGCATGATGAGCCCGGGCACGATGAACGCGCCGTAGCTCACGCCGTCGATATTGGCCATGTGCGATCCGATGGCCGAGCCGAAGACGATGAAATAGAGCGAGGTCGAGAGAACCGGCGACGCAATGCTCTGCATGATCGTGCGCCAGGTGCGCGCCATCTCGAAGAGGTAGATGGCCTTGATGCCGTAGACGTTCACGGGCGCCCCCTCACCAGGCTGACGAAGATGTCCTCGAGCGACGACTCGGAGGTGCGAAGATCCTTGAAGTCGATGCCGTGCTCGTTGAGCCGGCGCAGGAGCGTGGCGATGCCCGTCTCCTCGCTCTGCGTGTCGAAGGTGTAGATCAGGTCGGCTCCGTCGGCCGAGAGCTGCAGATTCTCGGATTGCAGGTCGGCGGGCAGGGCTGTGAGCGGGCTCTGCAGATGCAGGGTCAGCTGCTTCTGGCCGAGCTTCTGCATCAGCACGTGCTTGTCCTCGACAAGCACGATCTCGCCCCTGTTGATCACGCCGATCCGGTCGGCCATCTCCTCGGCTTCCTCGATGTAATGAGTGGTGAGGATGATGGTGACGCCGCTCTCGCGCAGGCCGCGCACCATGTTCCACATGTCCCGCCTGAGCTCCACGTCGACGCCGGCGGTCGGCTCGTCCAGGAACAGGATCTTCGGCTCGTGCGAGAGGGCCTTGGCGATCATGACGCGGCGCTTCATGCCGCCCGAGAGCGCCATGATCTTCGTATCCTTCTTCTCCCAGAGGGAGAGGTCCTTCAGGATCTTCTCGATATAGGCGGGGTTCGCGGGCTTGCCGAAGAGCCCGCGGCTGAAGCTGACCGTCGCCCACACGCTCTCGAAGGCGTCGGTGGTGAGCTCCTGCGGCACGAGGCCGATCTTGGTGCGGGCCGGGCGATAGTCGCGGATGATGTCGTGCCCGTCCGCCGTGACCGTTCCCGTGCTCGGATTGACGATGCCGCAGACGATGCTGATCAGCGTCGTCTTGCCCGCGCCGTTGGGGCCCAGCAGGGCAAAGATCTCGCCCCGGCGGATCGTGAGGTCGATGTTGCGCAGGGCCTGGAACCCGGAGGCATAGGTCTTGGACAGGCCGGAGACCGAGATGATCGGGTCGGGCCCGCCGGAGGCTTGCGGCATATGAGGGTGGTCGAGCGGTTTCATGGGGCGCTTGATAGCACAAAAACGGCGCGCGAACTCCCCCGCGTCATGCCCGGCCTTGTGCCGTGCACCCACGTCTTTCCTGCACGGGAAGCTCAAAGACGTGGATGGCCGGGGCAAGCCCGGCCATGACGGAACCGTCATGGCGACAGAATCAGTTCTGCGGGTTCGGCACCGGGATGAGATTCGGCGCGATCACGCGCACGGTCTTCTTCTGGCCGTTTCCGGCGACGACTTCCTGCTGGTTGCCCTCGTTCTCGCCGACGATCCGGGTGCTTTCGATGGATTGCGGGCCGATGCCGGAGGATTCCTTGCTGGCCGTCGGGGCAGCGGCGGCGCTTTCGGCGGCGGCCTTCTCTTCTTCGTCCGCCTTCTTCTCGGCGGCCTTGCGGGCCTGCACGGCCTTCGGACGCGACATTTCCTCCGCCTTCTCGGCGGTGACGATCACATCGCCCTTGCGTTGCGAGAGCATGCTTTCAGCCTTGCGCAGGACCACGGCCCAGCTCTCGCCCTGCCGCTTGCAGGCGCAGCTCTCGTCGAAGGTCTTGCGGAACTTGAAGGCGTTGGCGAGCGACGTGTAGGGCTTGTTGCCCGCGAGCGAGACCGCGCGGGTCAGGCCCTCGTCGCCGCCGGGATAGGCATAAGCCGTCGTCTCCGTGCCGGGGCAGAGGGCCTGGCACATCTCGTCCGCGCTCTGCTGCCCGCCGGGCGGGCTGGTGAGCGGGAAGAAGGCGCCGTCGCAGGACTTCACGCAGATGAGGCGTCCGCCGCCGAGGGCCGGCTGCCCTTCGTCGGCGATGATCGGCTGGCCTTCGGGCATGACCTGCTGCGGCTGCTGACCGCGCGGCGGGCCGAAGAGCGATTCGAAGAAGCCGCGAGGCTGCTCGCCCGAGCAGCTCTGCTGCACGGCGGCCTGGAGCTGGCGGCGGCGCGCGTCGACCTCGGAGGGGTCGACGGCCTGAGAGGCCAGACGGGCATAGCCGGCCTCGAGCTGCCGGATCTGCGCCGCGATGGAGCCGCACTGGGCCGGGGCGGGGCCCGCCAGGAACCCTAAGGGGCCGCGCTCGCAGCCGATCGAATTGTAGTATTGGACCAGGCGGTTGATCTCCGCCCGCTGGGCCTGCATCTGCCCGGTCGGCGCTCCGCCTCCGCTGCGCTCGAGATTCGCCAGCTCCGCGCGGAAGCGCTGGCACTCGGCCGATTGGGCGAAGGCGGCCTGTCCGGCGGCCAGAAAGGCCGTCACGGCGAGGAGGGTGCGGAGAAGGAATGTCTTTGTCATCAAGCTGATCGCAGAGCTCGGGTCCGATACGGCGTCATGGTCAAGATCTGCCTGGTCATGTGACGCCGGAATTGGGCCCTATTGTGATTACCCTCTCGCAGGCCTCCGGTGAAGCTGCAAGACGGCAGGATGCATGTATCCTCATCCGGCTCCGGGAGCAAATAAGGTTGCGGGGCTTTCCCGGCTCTCGTCAAAGGCGGGCGGCATCCCCACATGTCAGCGTAACAATTTGGAGAGAACGGGAATGCTCGCTCGAATCGCTCTGGTCCTTGCCCTCGTCGCGGGAGGCGCTACGGGCGCCTTGGCCCAGGAGCCGGATCTGATCTTCAAGAAGTCCACCGTCTGGCGGGCGCTGACCCCCGACGACAAGCTCGCCGTCTACGGGATCGACGATCCCCTCGTGGAGGGCGTGGCCTGTCATTACACGACCCCGGAGCGGGGCGGCATCTCCGGCACGTTCGGCGTGGCCGAGGAGGTGTCCGACATCTCGCTCTCCTGCCGCCAGATCGGCCCCGTCAAGTTCAAGCAGCGTTTCGGGCAGGGCGATGTGGTGTTCAGCGAGCGCCGCTCGCTCATCTTCAAGAAGATGCAGATCGTCCGCGGCTGCGACGCGAAGCGCAACACATTGGTCTACATGGTCTATTCGGATCGGCCCATCGAGGGCTCGCCCAAGAACTCGACCTCCTCCGTGCCGCTCATGCCCTGGGGCACGGAAACCCCGCCCAAATGCGGAGACTGGCTGAATAAGTAAGGCAGTCTTTGCTTCTGCCGTCATGCCCGGCCTTGAGCCGGGCATCTACGCCTTGAGACCCGCGGTGCACCAAAGACGTGAATGGCCGCAACAGGTGCGGCCATGACGTGGAGTGGCGGAAGGGATACCAGATCAGTTCAAGCAGGTGACCGCGACAGGGCGGAGTTCGTCGGTCCCGACCGAGACCTTCTGGATCGAGCCTGTCGTCTCCTCGGGCCGGACCTGCCGGAAGGAGACCGCCCGGGCGTACCCTTGAGCCTCGCACCAGGTGTCTGCCACAACTTGGCCACAAGCCTGGTTTGAGATGAGGCATTCCGCGACGCCGTAGCCATCGGCGGCGGGAACGAGGAAGGTGGCTTCGGTCGATGAGGCCTGCGTGCCGTCGGAAAGCAGCGTCAGGGACGCGGCTGAAATGAAGACGGCAGTGCCCAACCCGAGCACGGCATATGCGCGGCGCATAGAAAACCTCATCGATTGAATAGGTGCTTTACTATCACGGCAGGCCGTGAATAAAGGTCTAACGGGTTTGGTTAAGACCCGTTTCTTGCATGGATGCAAATGCAATGTGCTTCCCGGCACGGGAACCTTGACGCCTGCTCCGGGACGGGGCATTGATGATCTCATGAACACGGCAACGATCCTCATTTCCGGGATTATTTGCGGCTAGCGACCACGCTGGCTGGAGCCGTCTCGTTCTCATTCCAAGAATGAAACCAATCTCCGGCCTTGTGGCCTGACAGGGACCTGGTTTCATGGCGCCTCAGCTGAAGCTCTACAACACGCTCACCCGGTCGAAGGACCCGTTCGTCCCGATCGATCCGGAGAACGTGCGCATGTATGTCTGCGGCCCCACGGTCTACGACTACGCCCATATCGGCAACGCCCGCCCCATCATCGTCTTCGACCTTCTGTTCCGTCTTCTGAGACATGTTTACGGTCCGGAAGCGGTCACGTATGTGCGCAACATCACGGATGTGGACGACAAGATTAACGCCCGCGCCGCCCGCGATTACCCGGGCCTGCCCCATAACGAGGCCATCCGCGAGGTCACCCGGAAGACCGAGGAGCAGTTCCACGCCGACATTCGGGCCCTGGGCGTCCTCATGCCGGAGGATGTGAACGAGCCCGGCCAACGGCCGAGCTTCGTGGAACCTAGAGCCACCGAGCACATCGACGAGATGCGCATGATCATCGAGCGCCTGATCGAACGGGGTACCGCTTACGTGGCAGAGGACCACGTGCTCTTCTCCGTCGCCGCCATGCAGACGCTCCCGAACGTGCCGAAATACGGCGCTTTCTCGAAGCGCTCCCTCGACGAGCTGCTCTCCGGCGCCCGGGTCGACGTGGCTCCCTACAAGCGCGATCCCATGGATTTCGTGCTCTGGAAGCCGTCCGGCCCGCAGGATCCGGCTTGGCCGTCGCCCGCCGGCATCAAGACCCCGGGCCGCCCCGGCTGGCACATCGAGTGCTCCGCCATGTCGTGGAAGCACCTGATCCAGGCTTTCGAGAGCAGGCTGTCCTGCTCCGACCCGACGGCGCGCGAGATCTTCGACATTCACGGCGGCGGCATCGATCTCGTGTTTCCCCATCATGAGAACGAGATCGCGCAGAGCTGCTGCGCGTTCGAGACGCCGCGCATGGCCAATGTCTGGATGCATAACGGCTTCCTGCAGGTCGAAGGCGAGAAGATGTCGAAGTCGCTGGGCAACTTCTTCACCATCCACGACCTGTTGAAGGACTGGCCGGGCGAGGTGCTGCGCTTCAACATGCTGCGCACCCATTACCGGCAGCCCATCGACTGGACGGCGAAGGGACTCGAGGAGAGCCAGAAGACCCTCGACCGCTGGTACGAGCTTGCCGGCCACGGCCAGGCCGTGCGGCTGTCGGATCACATCGTCGAGGCTCTCGCGGACGACCTCAACACGCCGAAGATGCTCGCGGAGCTGCATGCTCTCGACGGGCAGGGCGCCCATGAGGAGCTTGGCGCGAACCTGCGCGCCCTGGGCTTCCTTCTCGAAGGGGCGGAGGGTTGGAAGGCCCGCAAGCAGGCCGCGCTTGCCGTCGATCCCGCTTTGGTCGAGCGCCTGATCGCGGCGCGGAAAGAGGCGCGCGCCGCGAAGAACTGGACCGAGTCCGACCGCATCCGCGACGAGCTCGCGGCGCTCAACGTCGTGGTGAAGGATAACAAGGACGGCACCACCACCTGGGAGGTCGCGCGATGAGCCTCGATGCTCTTCACCGTCATGGCCGGACCTGTTCCGGCCATCCACGCCTTTGCCGCGATCGAGACGTGGATACCCGGGTCGAGCCCGGGCATGACGAGAGCGTTTCTCAGGAAAGGGCTTGCTGATGGGACAATCGATGCCGAAACCGGGACTGCGCCCCTTCCTTCCCGCCGATCTTCCGACGCTCGTCGAGATCTTCCAGGCGAGCATCGAGGAACTGACGGGCGAGGATTACAGCGAAGCCCAGCAGGAAGCCTGGATGCTCCAGGCGGAGGACGAGGATTTCGCCGGGAGGCTCGCGAAGAATCTCACCCTCGTGGCGACGGTCGAAGGCTCGCCCGTCGGCTTCATCGCGCTGAAGGACAACGAGCTGATCGAGCTCTTCCACGTTCATCCCGCCGTGGCGGGGCAGGGCATCGGCGCCATGCTCTACGATGCGATCGAGAGGCTCGCGACGGCGCGCGGCGCCGCGCGCCTCGTGGCGGAGGTCAGCGACAACGCGCAACCCTTCTTCCAGAAGCACGGGTTCCAGCCTCAGCGCCGCAATACCCTGTCGCTCGGTGACGAGTGGCTCGGCACCACCACCATGGAAAAGCGCCTCGCCCCCGTCGAGGATAGGAAAATGTCGTCATGAGCCGCGAGCGCGTCTATCTCTTCGACACCACTCTGCGCGATGGTGCGCAGACCACCGGCGTCGACTTCTCGCTGGAGGACAAAAGGGCCATCGCGACGCTCCTCGACAGGCTCGGCATCGATTATGTGGAAGGCGGCTATCCCGGCGCGAACCCGCTCGACACCGCCTTCTTCGCGGAGAAGCGCACGAAGAACGCCAAGTTCACGGCGTTCGGCATGACGAAGAGAGCCGGACGCTCGGTCTCAAACGATCCCGGCGTGTCCCTGCTCCTCGACGCCGCTGCCGATGCGATCTGCTTCGTCGCCAAGGCCTGGGACTATCACGTGCATGTGGCGCTCGAGACGACGCTCGAGGAAAACCTCGCCGGCATCCGCGACAGCGTCGAGGCCGCGCGCGCGAAGGGCCGCGAGGTGATCGTCGATTGCGAGCACTTCTTCGACGGCTACAAGGCCAATCCGGATTTTGCGCTCTCCTGCGCGAGGACCGCATACGAGGCGGGGGCGCGCTGGGTCGTGCTCTGCGACACCAATGGCGGCACGCTGCCCCACGAGGTGACTGAGATCGTGAGCGCCGTCACGCAAGTCGTGCCGGGCGCGCATCTGGGCGTTCACACGCACGACGATTGCGGCTGCGCCGTCGCCAATTCGCTCGCCGCCGTGGAGGCGGGCGCCCGGCACCTCCAGGGCACGCTCAACGGCCTTGGCGAGCGCTGCGGCAATGCGAACCTGATCACGCTCATCGGGGCCTTGAAGCTGAAGGATTCCTACGCTTCCCGCTTCGAGCTCGGCGTGACGGACGAGGCCGTGAGCCAGCTCACCCACGTGTCGCGTCAGGTGGACGAAATCCTCAACCGCCAGCCCAACCGTCACGCGCCCTTCGTCGGCGCGAGCGCGTTCGCCACCAAGGCGGGCATCCATGCCTCCGCCGTGCTGAAGGATCCTCGCACCTACGAGCATGTGGAGCCGGAAGTCGTCGGCAATGCGCGCAAGGTCCTGGTCTCGGTTCAGGGCGGACAATCGAACATCCTGGCAGAGCTCAATCGTTGCGGCTTTTCGCTGGAGAAGGGCGATCCGCGCATCGCCCGCGTGCTCGACGAGGTGAAGCGCAAGGAATCCGAGGGCTTCGCCTTCGAGGGGGCGGATGCTTCCTTCTACGTGCTGGTGAAGCGGATCCTGGGGGAGGTGCCGGCCTTCTTCGACGTGGAGCGCTTCTCGGTGAACGTGGAGCGCCGGTACAACGCGATGGGCGAACTCGTCACCGCGTCGGAAGCCATCGTGAAGGTGCGGGTGGGCGATGAGGTCCTCATCTCGGCCGCCGAAGGCAACGGTCCAGTGAACGCACTCGACGTGGCCCTGCGCAAGGATCTCGGCAAGTATCAGCACCTGATCCAGGATCTGGAGCTGGTGGACTACAAGGTGCGCATCTACCAGGGCGGCTCGGACGCCGTGACCCGCGTCCTGATCGAGTTCGCCGATGCGTCGGGCGAGCGCTGGACCACCATCGGCGTCTCCGCCAACATCATCGACGCATCCTTCCAGGCCCTGATCGATTCCATGATCTACAAGCTCCTGAAGAGCGGGGCGACGCTTTAGAGAATGGGGCACTCTCCGCTTCTTCGTCATCCCCGTCCCCGGACTTGATCCGGGGATCAGTCCCGGGGATCCCCGTCTTTTGTGACGCAGCGTTTCCAAGTCGTGGACGGCCGGGGCGAGCCCGGCCATGATGACGAGCGAGCGGAAAACCGGGCCGCTTTTTTGGGGGTGACGTGCCCCCCGAGCCCGCCCAATGCGTTATGAACCGTTCAGACACAGACCGAGACGATCCATGAACATCTCACTCCTGCTGCCGATTTCAGGCATTCTTCTCGGCGGCGTCTTCCTGTCGTCGCAGGCTCCCATCAACGCGGCGCTGGCGCGCTCGCTCGGCGATCCGCTCATGGCCGCCTGCATCTCGTTCGGAATCGGCTTTGTGATCCTCGCCGTCATCAGCGCGTTTCGCGGAACCTTGCCGTCAGGCGGCGCCATCGCGTCCGCGCCGTGGTGGTCCTGGCTCGGAGGGCTTTTGGGAGCGTTCTATGTGGCCATCGTGATCTGGGGTGTGCCGCAGCTCGGCGCGGTCAGCACCGTGGCGGCGCTCGTGTTCGGGCAGGTGGTCGCCGCCCTCGTTCTCGATGCCGTCGGGGCGTTCGGATTGCCGGTGCAGGAGATCTCCTGGCAGCGCGTCGTGGCGGCGCTGCTCATCCTGAGCGGCCTCGTCCTATCGCGCGCGGGATAGGACGGTTCCTCATCGTCTGATGGCTTCAGGGGAGGGATGGAGGGTCCGTCAACGTAAACGAGATCGATGTCGTTCCTTGGCATATGTCGAACGGAGCGATCTCTACGACCTCGACGTCCGACTCGTATCTGAACGCTGCCAGGATGCTGACCGTGCAGCCTCTTGTTCGAGGGATCCTCATGCTCGCCGTGGCCTTGGGCTTTAAGGGAGTGGAGAGACGGGCGTTTTTTTTGCCCACGCTGACGACAATCTCAACTGCGGTGAATTTTTCGCGGCCGTTGGTCACTGTCAGCGTTGTTGCCGGCTTCGACCTGCCGTGGACGCGGTTGCGGCGAGGATCAGCGCCGCAACCATACAGAAGCGAGAAAGCAAGAGGCTCATTCCGCATGTACCCGAACAACAACTCGTTCACATGCGGCCAAGCTATACCTTATTTTGGCAACATAATATCGTTTTCTGAGTCAGAACTTCGTTTCGATCAGATCTGCGTTTCCGACGATGCCGACGCGGCGCGCGGCGGCCTCGACCATCGGAATGACGTCCTCGACCTTTTCAGCCACGAGATAGCTGAGTTCGAGCCCCGGCCGGATGAAGCCCTGGTCGCGCATATGGGCGAAGAGGGTGAGCAGGGGCTTCCAGAAGCCCTTGGTGCTGAGCATCAGGATCGGCTTCGTGTGACGGCCAAGCTGCGCCCAGGTCATCTGTTCGACCAGCTCTTCCAGCGTTCCGATGCCTCCCGGCAGGGCCACGAAGGCGTCGGCCTTCTCGAACATCAGGCGCTTGCGGGTGTGCATGTCGGGAACGACGATGGTCTCCTGGATGTCGTCGAGGAGCTTCTCGCGCGATTTGAGGAAGTCCGGAATGATGCCGGTGACATAGCCGCCATGATCCAGCACCGATTGGGCGACCGTGCCCATGAGACCGACATTGCCGCCGCCGTAGACGAGATTGATTCCCTGTTCGGCCATAGCCTGACCCAATGCCGCCGCATTTTCAGCGAAAACGGGGTCGTCTCCGAAACCGGAGCCGCAATAAACACAGATGGATTGAATAGATTTGAGATCTGACATGGGCCCTTCGGGGAGGTGGGGAGCCTCCCGCGTCGTATCATAAAACATAGAGATTCCCTTTTATGGCCGTAGCCTTTTGAAAGATAAACGGTTTAAATGCACGAAAGTGCCGCGGTTGAGAAAAAGCACATGTCGCAGGCGACAGAGATCAAAGGTACCATTGCAATTCTCGGTGCGGCAGCAGCCGGCGTCGTCGCAGTTCTCGTCGGTGCTCTTTATTGGGCATGGCCCGGCGCGTCCGGATCTACGGGTCAGGCCGGCGCTCCCCAGGCGGCCATGCAGCAGGTGACTCCTCCGCAGAAACCCGCCGTCGACGCTCTCCCGCCGAAGACACAGGACACCAAGGTCGCGGACGCCAAGCCTTCCTCCTTGAAGCCTGTAGCCTCGAAGCCGGCTGAGGGGCCCGTCGTGCCGTCCTTCGATCTCGTGCGCGTGGAGCCGAATGGCGAGAGCGTGATCGCCGGCCGCGCCGCCGCGGGCGCGACCATCGAGCTCCTGAGGGGTGATCAGGTTCATGCCCGCGCCGTGGCCGATGCCTCCGGCCTCTTTGCGATCGTGCCGCCGGCCCTGCCGCCGGGCTCTCACCAGATCGTGCTGCAATCGATCGCGCCGGACGGGGTGCGCCAGCGCTCCGTGCAGAGCGTGACGGTGGTCATCGATGCGGCCCAGAAGCGGCCCCTCGTCACCTTGACCACGCCCGACCAGCCCACGGTCGTCCTGTCGAATCCCGAGCCGCCCGAGCCGCAGGTCGCGCAGAATGCGCCGAAGGAGCCCGAGATTCCGGCCAAGGTCGACGAGTCCGCCGCGCCGTCTTCGCAGCCACAGTCGCAGCAGGCGAATGCCGCCCCTGAGCCCAAGGCCCAGCCCGCGCCCAGGCCTGAGATCAAGATCGTCAGCGTCGAGACCGAGAGCGGAAAGCTTTTCGTGTCGGGCCAGTCGGCTCCCGGCGCAACGGTGCGCCTGTATCTCAACGACGCTCTCATCGCTCCCGGCGGGGCAGGGGGAGACGGCAAGGTGTCGTTCTCCATCGGCTCCGGCGTCCGCCCGGGCGAGTACCGCATCCGCCTCGACGATGTGGATCCGGTCTCCGGCCAGGTGAAGTCCAGGGCCGAGGTCGGCTTCAACGTTCCGGTCCAGGTGGCCTCCGCCGAGCCCACGGCGGCCGCGGCATCGGCTCCTCCGGCCCCGGCCCCGTCCGCCCAGGCCGAGACGGCCGGGAGGCCCACTGAGGCCCAGGTGGCGGCCGCGGGAACGGTCGTGATCCCCAACATCAACACGGCGATCGTCTCCCGGGGCGACAATCTCTGGCGGATCAGCCAGCGGATCTACGGCAGCGGCTACCGCTACACCGTGATCTACGGGGCGAACCAGGAGCAGATCCGCAACCCGAACCTCATCTATCCGGGCCAGGTTTTCGTGCTTCCCAACAAGCAAGAGCCGGGAACCAACTGATCGAGCCGAGGTTCGGGCACGGGGCGGGGTGAATTCCTCGCTCCGATCCCTTATATCGGGGGCCGACAGTTCATTCGGATTCTCTGGTCATGCCTCCCACCACTACCGTCCCTTCGACGAGCGCCGCCGCGCGCAAGCCCAACGGCTTGGCCGCGACCTGGACGAAGCTCTGGCCCTATCTCTGGCCGCAGCGGCGGCCCGACCTTCAGCGCCGGGTCTTCCTGGCCTTCGGCCTGCTCCTCGTCGCCAAGGGCGTGACCATGGTGACGCCCTTCGCCTTCAAATGGGCGACGGACGCGCTCGTGGCGGTGACGGGCCATGCGGGCGGCTCCGCCGAAGCGGCGGCTACCGCAGGCTCCTGGCTGTGGAAGTCGCCGATCCTGCTCACGATCATCTACGGCGTCACGCGCATCCTCATGGCGGTGCTGACTCAGGTGCGCGACGGGCTTTTCGCCAAGGTCGCCATGCATGCGGTGCGCAATCTCGCGCTCCAGGCCTTCGAGCACATGCATCGCCTGTCCTTGCGCTTCCATCTCGAGCGCAAGACCGGCGGCCTCACGCGCGTGCTGGAGCGTGGCCGCGAGGGCATTGAGGAACTCTCACGCCTCATGGTGCTGACGCTCATCCCCACCATCCTCGAATTCGCGCTGGTGCTGGGCCTTCTCGCCTGGGAGTTCAACTGGGTCTATTCGGCGGTCGTCTTCGTGATGGTGGTGATCTATCTCGCGTATACCTACAAGGCGACCCAGTGGCGGATCTCGATCCGCAAGCAGATGAACGACTCCGACACGGACGCCAACACCAAGGCGGTCGATTCCCTGCTCAACTACGAAACGGTGAAGTATTTCGGGGCCGAGCAGCGCGAAACCGCGCGCTACGACCGCTCCATGGAGCGCTACGAGAAAGCCTCGACGCAGACCTACACGTCGCTCGCCGTGCTCAATGCGGGCCAGGCGGTGATCTTCTCGATCGGCATGGGCATCGTCATGGTGCTGGCGGCGCGGGACATCATGGAGGGGCGCGCCTCGATCGGCAGCTTCGTGCTGGTCAACGCCATGTTGGTCCAGCTCTACATCCCGCTGAACTTCATGGGCATGCTCTATCGCGAGATCAAGCAGGCGCTCATCGACATCGAGGACATGTTCCGGATCATCGAGCAGAACCCCGAGATCCAGGACAAGCCGGGCGCGAAGCCGCTCGAGGTCAAGCAGGCGGTCGTGCGCTTCGAGGACGTGCACTTCTCCTATATCCCGGAGCGCCCGATCCTGAAGGGCGTGACCTTCGAGGTCCCCGCAGGGCATACGGTCGCGATCGTGGGGCCTTCCGGCGCGGGAAAATCCACCATTTCGCGCCTGCTGTTCCGGTTCTACGAGCCGACGAGCGGGCGCATCCTCATCGACGGACAGAACATCGCCGACGTGCAGCAGGCCTCTCTCCGCAAGGTGATCGGCATGGTCCCGCAGGATACGGTGCTGTTCAACGACACCATCGGCTACAACGTCCAGTACGGCCGCTGGGACGCGACTCCGGAGGAGGTGAGGGAGGCGGCGCGCCTCGCCCAGATCGACCGCTTCATCAGCCTTCTGCCGGAGGGCTACGATACGCCGGTGGGCGAGCGCGGGCTCAAGCTCTCGGGCGGCGAGAAGCAGCGCGTGGCGATCGCCCGCACCATCCTGAAGGCTCCGCCGATCCTGGTTCTCGACGAGGCCACCTCGGCTCTCGACACCTTCACGGAGAAGGAGATCCAGGACGCTCTCGACCGGGTCAGCCGCGGCCGCACCACCCTGGTGATCGCCCATCGCCTGTCCACCGTCATCGGGGCCGACGAAATCATCGTCCTCGACCATGGGCGCATCGTGGAGCGGGGCGACCATGCGAGCCTTCTGGCCCATGGCGGCGTCTATGCCTCCATGTGGAACCGCCAGCGCCAGGCCGACGAGGCCCGCGAGACCCTGAAACGCGCCGAAGAGGAGGAGGGGTCGGAGGAGCGGACCAAGGAAAGCGTGGCAGGTTGACGGGAACGCCGGCTCCTGCCATCCCCTTGCAAACACAAGAGCTTGATCAAGTCCCCTTGAACCGTGATCAGGCTCTTGATTCGTTTTTGCCGCATGGTCCGGGCGAGCAACCGGTTCTTGCCAGTTCCGACCATGCTCCAGCAAGGCTTCAAGAGAATGACCGACGTCCTCGAATCGATGCGCCGCATCTTCGTCCCGATCCACAAGGAGGGGTATCCCTTCATCCTGATCGCGCTGTTCGCGACCATCGTTCTGGCTTGGCTGTGGTCGCCTCTCGGCTGGATCGGCGCCATCCTCACGGTGTGGGTCTGCTACTTCTTCCGTGATCCGCCGCGCGTCACACCGCTGCGGGAGGGCCTCGTCGTCTCTCCGGCGGACGGACGGGTGAACCTGATCACCACTGCGGTGCCTCCGGCGGAGCTGAGCCTTCCCCCTGAGCCGATGACCCGCATCTCGGTCTTCATGAACGTGTTCGACTGCCACGTGAACCGCTCGCCGGTGACAGGCCGGATCGAGCAGATCCTCTACACGCCCGGCCTGTTCCTCAATGCCGAGCTCGACAAGGCCAGCGAGGACAACGAGCGCAACGCCCTCGTCATCGAGACGGCGGGGACCCGTATCGGCGTCGTGCAGATCGCGGGCCTCGTGGCGCGCCGCATCGTGTCCTTCGTCAAGGTGGGCGACCATTTGAGCACCGGCGAGCGCTTCGGCCTCATCCGGTTCGGCTCGCGGCTGGACATCTATGTGCCGATGAGCGCCCAGGTTCTCGTGGGCCTCGGCCAGACCGCGGTGGCAGGCGAGACGGTCCTGGCGGACCTGACCGCCAACGAGCCCGCCCGCCAATACCGCAACGGCTAATCCGCCCTTGCGCCGGGGAGGGCGGGATCCCGCCCTCCTTCCAGCCCCTTGCCGGATCCCCGGATGGAACTGTCCACAGCCGTTTGCGCTTCTCCCATGACCGCACCTGCTCAGCTCGGCTCACGGGTCAGGCTGGCTCCTCCCTTCCAGGCATTGCCGGATCTTCGACCCGAAGGGCCGCGCCAGCGACCCGAAGGGCCACGTTAGTGAAAACCGGGTCCACTTTTCCGTGTGATGCGTTAGGTTCATGCCATGAGTGATCTTTTTCCTCCCTTCGCCCCGGATCCGAACGAACCGCGCAAGCGGCTCTTCAAGCCCGTGCCGTTTCGCGTCATCGTTCCCAACATCATCACGCTGATTGCCCTATGCCTGGGCCTCACCGCGATCAGGCTGGCCTTCGAGGGGCGGTACGAGCCTGCCGTCGTCGCCATCGTCGTGGCGGCGCTGCTGGATGGAGTCGACGGCCGGGTGGCGCGCCTGCTGAAGGGAACGTCCCGCTTCGGCGCCGAGCTCGACTCCCTGGCCGATTTCGTCAATTTCGGCGTGACGCCCGCCCTCATCCTCTACAGCTTCCTGCTCCATGAGCTGAAAGCGGTGGGGTGGATCGCCGTCCTGGTCTTCGCCATCGCCATGGTTCTGCGCCTCGCCCGCTTCAATGTGATGCTCGACGACCCGCACCGGCCGGAATGGAAGAAGAACTTCTTCACCGGGATGCCCGCTCCCGCGGGCGCGCTGACCTCGATGCTGCCCCTGTATCTCTCGTTCCTGGGATTCCCGGTCGGGCCCGCGGTCGCGCCCATCGCTCTCGTCTACCTGCTGGGACTGGCCTTCCTGATGGTGTCTACGATCCCCGTCTATTCCGGCAAGACCATCGGCCTGAAGGTCCCGCGCGAGTGGGTGCTGCCGATCTTCGTGCTGTCGGTGGCCGTGTTCGGGCTCCTGGTCAACTTTCCTTGGGAGATGCTGACGGGCATCACGATTCTCTTCCTGGGCTCGATCCCGTTCAGCGTCATGCGCTATCGCCAGCTCGACCGCGCCGAGGCTGCCAAGGGTCTCTCGACCCCGCCGGCGCCGACGGAAAGCGAGCCGCCTCCCGCCGCTTGATTCAAGCGTTGCCGGTGCCATGTTGTGACCGGGCGCAAGGCTTGCGCCCGGCAAATCGTCAATTGTCGTGAAGGGCATCAGCGGCCCTGGAGCGTGGAGATCAAAGTGGCGTCTTCTTCCGAGGTGTCGAATTCCGGCTGGCGTCCGAAGCTCGTTCTGGCTTCCGCCTCGCCCCGCAGGCTCGCCCTTCTGCAGCAGGCCGGCATCGAGCCCGATGCCCTCCTGCCCGCCGACGTGGACGAGACGCCGCTGAAGAACGAGGGCCCCAAGGATCTGGCCAAGCGCCTCGCCCGCTCCAAGGCGGAAGTCGCCCGCAAGACGGCCCGCAACCGCGAGGATCTGCGGGACGCCTACATCCTCTCCGCCGATACGGTGGTGGTGGCCGGCGGGCGCATCCTGCCGAAGGCCGAGGTGATGGACGAGGCGGCGGCCTGCCTGCGCATGCTGTCGGGGCGGGCGCACCGGGTCTACACCTCCATTTGCCTCATCACGCCGAAGGATTCGGTCCGCGAGCGGCTCGTGGAAACCCGCGTGCGCTTCAAGCGTCTCTCACGGGAGGAGTTCGAGCGTTATCTCGCTTCGGGCGAATGGCGCGGCAAGGCTGGCGGCTACGCCATCCAGGGGCTGGCGGGCACCTTCGTGGTGAAGCTCGTCGGCTCCTACACCAACGTGGTGGGGCTGCCGCTCTACGAGGCCGTGGCGCTGCTCGACGGCGAGGGGTTTCCCGTGCGCGGGACCTGGCTCGACGCTGCCTGATTCCGAAAGAGGAGCGAGGCATGGACCCTGCCAACGAGAACAAGCCTTTGACGTCGACCGGCAAATGCCCGATCTGCGGCAAGCCGTCGAGCCCGGAATTCAAGCCCTTCTGCTCCAAGCGCTGCGCGGATGTCGATCTGAACCGGTGGCTCTCCGGCGGCTATGCGATTCCCGCCGTCGACGACCCGGAGGATCGCGGCGAGGACGACCGGGAAGACGCCGAATAAATTTCTTCCAGAATTTCTCGTCCGATGGCTGGACAGGCGGCGAAGGTCTGACTATACAACCGCCCACGACGCGCACGGCAACGCCGCGCATCGGATGCCCAGGTAGCTCAGTTGGTAGAGCATGCGACTGAAAATCGCAGTGTCGGTGGTTCGATTCCGCCCCTGGGCACCACTTCTTTCTCTGCACGAATGAAGGTTCGATGAGCGCTCCCATGGAGCGCTTTTTGCGTTATGGGCTATGCGCATCCGAATGCGCGGAATCCGCCGTTCGTGAATGCAAGCGGCCTCGAACCGACGACATCGCTGTGCATTTCAGTCATGGCCTCGATCCTCACTTGATCGCGTCGAAAATCTGCCCCGAGCATTGCGCGACGAAGATCAGGAGCAGGATGCCGATGAACCACAGCCAGGAGCCGGATTTCTGCGGCTTCGCGGCGGGGGCGGCGGTCATGGCGGGTTGAGGGCGGAAGACGGGCGCAGGCGGCGCGGGCAGGCGTTCGATCAGCTCGGCCGATTCCGCCCGAACCTGGCCCGCGGTGCCGATGAACCGGAAATGCACGGGAATGCCGCCGACGAAGCCGACCTCCGCCGGCTGGATCCGGGAATCGTGGTGGACCCACCAGTATTCCGTCCGTTCGCTCATGCAGCACCCTATCATCATTGGACGTGTAGCCCGTCTGTATTGCCAGCAGGCCGCACTGGAAATCCAGCCCCGTTCACGTCAGGATGATGCAAAAGATCATCGAGGGATCCCGTGAACGTTCTGGTGACTGGAGGGGCCGGCTATATCGGCGGCCACATGGTTCTGGCTCTGCGCGATGCGGGCCACAATCCCGTTGTGTTCGACAATCTTTCGACGGGCTTTCGCTGGTCCGTTCCGGACGATGTGCCCCTCGTCGTAGGGGATGTCGGCGATTACGAGCTGGTGCTCCAGAACCTGCAGGCCCATTCCATCGATGCCATCGTGCATTTCGCCGCCAAGCTCGTCGTTCCTGAATCGGTGCGCGATCCGCTGGGCTACTACCTCAACAACACGGTGAAGAGCCGCTCTCTCCTGGCTGCGGCGGTGGCAGCGGGCATCAAGACCTTCGTCTTCTCCTCCACGGCGGCGGTCTATGGCGACGCTTCCGACAGGCCGCTTTCGGAGGATGCGCCCCTTGCACCGCTCTCCCCCTATGGGAGCTCCAAGCAGCTCACCGAGGTGATGCTGCGGGACGTTGCGGCGGCGCACGGCATGCGCTTCGTCGTCCTGCGCTACTTCAATGTGGCCGGGGCGGACCCCGCCATGCGCCACGGGCAATGCACCGCGAATGCGACTCACCTCATCAAGGTGGCCGTCCAGACGGCGCTCGGCATGAGGCCCTCCATGGAGGTGTTCGGCACCGATTATCCGACCCCGGACGGCACCTGCATCCGCGACTACATCCATGTGAGTGACCTGATCGGGGCGCATATGCAGGCGCTCGACCATCTCCGCGCGGGCGGCGAGAGCCTGGTGGTGAATTGCGGATACGGGCACGGCTATTCGGTGTCGCAGGTGATCGACACCGTCCGCAAGGTCTCGGGGCGTCCGCTCGAGGCTCGCCTCGCGCCCCGGCGTGAGGGGGATCCGGTCACCATCGTGGCGGATTCCACCCGCATCCGCTCACGGCTCCACTGGCAGCCCCGCTACGACGATCTCGCGACCATCGTGGAGCACACCCTGCGCTGGGAGAGCATGCTGCGCGAGAGGAACATGCGACTTTGAGGCATCGGACGACGGGCTCCCCGGCCGCCGGGCTTCAAGAAGGCGTGGAAAGCCGCGTACGCTAAGAACAGGTTAAGAACCTCCGCCTCTAATGCGGACCGGCGGCCCGCGATTCCGGGCCGCAAGGCAAGAGGAGAGGGTTGATCATGAATGCGGGCGCGACGAACGGTATTCTGCTCCTGGGGCGCGTCCTGCTGGCCTGCTGCTTCCTGCCTCCCGCCATCGGCCGGCTCGCCAATATTTCGGGCTTCGCGGCGGCGCTGACCCTGAAAGGCGTTCCCTACGGCGACATCGTGGCGGCGGTGATCGCGGTCGCCGAGATCGTGGCGCCTCTTGCCCTGATCCTCGGTCTCGCGCCGCGCGTGAGCGCCCTGGCCCTGATCGCTACCCTTGCGGTCTCCACCGGGGCCCTGCACCGGTTCTGGGATTACGGCGGCCTGAACCGCCAGGCGGAGCAGGCGGTGTTCCTTGCTAATCTCGGCGTCTTGTCCAGCCTGATGTTCTACTTGCTCGTCGGTCCCGGAGCCTGGAGCTGGCAGGGCTGGTGGAGCGGCATGTGGAGCAGGAAGCCCGCGAAGAAGAAGCGCCAGTCCCGACCGCGCGCGGCGAAGCCACGGCCGAAGCCTGCTCCGGTCCGCCCCGAAGAGGACGAGGAGGAATACGCGAACGCCGCCTGACGGGGCGTCATCGGCCCCCAGAGAACGATGCTCCTTTCCGAGAAGGAAGCATCGGAGCGGCTCGCGGGCGCGACTCCAATTTCCATGTCCGATGCTCTGGACGCGACTCGCTTTCATCCCCAGATTAATGCCTTCATTCAGCCCTTTATCGACGCGATAAGGCTGGACCGCCACGGTTACGCGGTGAGCCGCCTTGCGGATAAGTCTTGTTTTTCGGGTTTGCAGTCGAGTCATGCTCAAGAAGTCTTTGCGACGTTCCGCCGGTCTTGCCCTCGTCCTGGCGTTCGCCACGCCGGTCGCCGCTCAACAGCGGCCGTCCGATCCGCTGACGCGCTTCCTCGACGGCATCTTCAAGCCCCAGCAAGGGCAGGGCGCACCGGCGGCGCAGCCGGAATCGGCTCCAGCGCAGCCCGCTCCAGCCCAGCAGGCGCAACCCGCAGCGCCTGCGGCGCCGGCCCAGGCACAGGCCAAGCCCCCCGCCAAACCACAGACCAAGACCGCAGCGCCCAAGCCGAAACCTGCTCCCAGGCAGCAGGCCGCGCAGCCTCAACCCCAGCCGACCGTCGCGCAGGAGCCTAAACCCGCTCCTGCCGCGCCCGCGGTGAAAGAGGCCGCTCCCGAACCCGCAAAGCCCGCGCCGCAGCCGGAAAGCAAGGCCGCCGAAGCGCCGAAGGCTCCCGAGCCCGCTCCGGTCAAGGTGCCAGAGCCGCCGAAGCCTGCGCGTGCGACGCCCGCTCAAGCGGCTCCGACAGCGACCTCCGTCGCGGCCCAGGCGGCCCCCGCCACACCGGTTTCGCCGCCCAATCCGACCTCTCCGGCGGCGGCCCTGCAGCGGGTGAACGCCTATTTCAACAGCATGGACCAGATGTCCGCCTATTTCGTGCAGAAGAACCCCAACGGGCAGCAGGTGGAGGGCACGCTCTCCGTGCAGCGTCCAGGGCGGCTGCACTTCGCCTATGCGCCGCCGAGCACCCTGGAAATCGTGTCCGATGGGCGGAACGTGGCGATCCGGGACAAGAAGCTCGGCACCAACGACGTTTATCCCGTCGGCCAGACGCCCCTGAAGTTCCTGGTGCAGGAGAACGTGGATCTCGCGCGCGACACGAAGGTCCGTGACGTGCAGATTGGCCGCGACGGCATGATCACCGTGGCGTTCGACGACAGCGCGACGCTCGGCGGCACGTCGAAGATCACCCTGCGCTTCGACAGCCGCGCGAACGCCCTCAAGCAATGGACCGTCGTGGATTCCCAGGGCTACGAGACGACGGTGGTCCTCTCTGGCCTCAATGTGGTGCAGCGCAAGAACGCCAGCGCCGAGTGAAACCGGGGGAAGCTGCGTGGTTCTGAAGCCGGGGCTCACCTCTCGGAGAGCTCGGTCCAGGGCATCGGACGTGCCATCGAACTCACATCCGCAGCTTCAACTTTGTGGTTTCGAGCATCTTTTCACGCAAAACCGGTTCCCACTCCTGCGTTCGATGCTCTAGAACTCGGCGTGGCCCCGGGGAGGGCCGGAACCCGAACAGCCGTGGCAGGTGAGCATGGTCGATCAAGCAGCCCTAGGGGCATATGCCGGTTACGTCCTCGAGGATGCGACGATCCCGGAACTGCCGAACCATTACCGGGGCAAGGTGCGCGACAATTACGATCTGCCCGATGGGCGGCGCATCATCATCGCGTCCGACCGTATCAGCGCCTTCGACCGCAACCTGGCGGCCATTCCGCTCAAAGGGCAGGTGCTCACGCAGACCGCCCGTTTCTGGTTCGAGCAGACGGCGGACATCTGCCCCAACCACATTCTCGACTATCCCGATCCGAACGTGGCCGTGTGCAAGACGCTCACCATCCTGCCCGTCGAGATCGTGGTGCGCGATTACCTCGCCGGAACCACCGGCACCTCGATCCTCTCGCTCTACAAGCAGGGACAGCGCGAGATGTACGGCATCACGCTTCCGGACGGGATGCGTGACAACCAGAAGCTGCCGCAGACGATCATCACGCCCACCACGAAGGCCTTCCACGGCGGCCATGACGAGCCGCTGACTTCAGGCGAGATCGTGGAGCGCAAGCTCCTCACGCCTGAGCAGTGGAAGACGGTGTCTGACTACGCGCTGGCGCTCTTCGCCAAGGGCCGCGAGCTCGCGGCCGCGCGCGGTCTCATTCTCGTCGACACGAAATACGAGTTTGGCATCGACGAGGCGGGCCGGATCATGATCGCCGACGAGATCCACACGCCCGACAGCAGCCGCTACTGGTTCGCCGAGAGCTATCCGAGGCGCTTCGAGGCGGGCGAGCGGCCCGACAGCTTTGACAAGGATTTCGTGCGTAGCTGGGTCGTCGCCCGCTGCGATCCTTACAAGGACCCCATCCCGGAAATCCCCAGCGACG
The DNA here is from genome assembly GCF_055792805.1 of Microvirga sp. HS2. NCBI lineage: Bacteria > Pseudomonadati > Pseudomonadota > Alphaproteobacteria > Hyphomicrobiales > Methylobacteriaceae > Microvirga > Microvirga sp. HS2. Next base: position 32,133 of record NZ_JBVVAJ010000004.1, on the reverse strand, counting down.
TGATCCTCGAAACCTCGCGGGTCTATATCGACGCCTACGAGCGCATCACCGGCCAAACCTTCGCCCTGCCGGATCCGGGCGTGCCCGTGCTGGAGCGCATCCGGACGAATCTGGCGCGCTATTTCTAGTGCATCGAACCGGTTCCGCGACGCGCCGTCATGCCCGGCCTTGAGCCGGGCACCCACGTCTTTTCAGGTGCCGTGGGTCCAAGACGTGGATGGCCGCAACAAGTGCGGCCATGACGGAGGGAGCCCGAGGGCGGGAAGGCTCCCGCGCTCCTGATCGTCACTGCAGAAACGCCCTCACGGTTCTTGCCACGTCCCGCGCCCGCTCGACGGGGAGCATGTGCGTTTCGCCCCTGAACAGCTTGAGCTGCGAGGACGGGATCAGACGGGCGGTCTCCTCCATTGCATCGACGTCGAAGAACGGGTCGCGCGTCGCGCCGACGAGGAGCGTGCGGGCCCGGATCGTCCTCAGCCATTCCGGATCCGCGCCGAAATCCTCGCCCGCCACGGCGTGAAGGCCACGCACGATGGTCGCGGGATCGTTCATCGTCTCCTGGAGCCGGTCCCGCTCCTGCTTCAGGCGCATGCGCAGCAGCCAGTTGAGCCACGGGCGGCGGAACACGAGGCCGAATTCGTCGAGGAAGCCTTCGAAATCGCCTTGCCACGCGCATGCGATCTGCCGGTCGATGCTGCGGCGGCCCTCCTGCGAGAAGCGATGGGCGCTCACCATGAGCACCAGATCCTTCACGAGAGCGGGATGGTCGGCGGCAAGGCGCGTCGCCACGAAGCCGCCGAAGGAGATGCCCATCACACTCGCAGGGCCGATCTCGTCGCGCAGAATCCGCGACACGTCGCCGACGATGGTGTCGATGCTGTAGCCTGGAGGTGGCGTGTGATCGTAGCCGATCACATAGGCCGTGCGATGAGGCGGGAGGAGCCGCGCGATGCGCTTGGCGTCTCTTTTCGTGCGCGCAGGCGTAGGGCGCCGGACGAAGGCCTGTCCGCCGTTGAGAACGATGATGGGGTCGGGGCCGGAGCCGATTTTCGCGAAGGGAATTCGGCTCAGGAATGTGCCTGTTTCGAAACTCGTCATGGTCGAAAGCTGTCGCTGAAAGCAGCCCGCCACGGCATTCGGGCCAGGAGAAAAGGCTGCTTCACGTCAAAAGGAAAACCTGCCGGAGAGGATCGCTGGCTGATGTGTGCGATCACACGCCATCCACACACCGGTGGGGCGAAGGGAAAAGGCAGATTGTGGGAGCCGACGGACGCTTGAAGGGCGGCGGCGGCTTGCGGGCCGGTTTGTTTTCTTATGAGCGGAATTCCGCTCCGTCAACCGTCAAGCTACGCGTGGGCTGCTCTTATCGTCAGGCTTGCTCTTGTGCCGCTCCCATGGCCAGCGCCCTTCGATCTCCACTTCGAGGGAGAAGCTCAAGAACGTGCGGATGAGCACGATGCCGCCAAGGATCAGCAGGCTATCGATGGACGGCTCGATGGCGACCGTATTGATGATGTCGGCGGCGACGAGAAATTCGAGGCCGAGCAGGATCGCTCGCCCGAGATTGGAACGGTAGTCTCCGAAGGCCTCATCCCACCGGCGCCCGTGCAGGACTTGCCAGAGAACTGAGAGCGTCGCCCCCAGAGTGCCGAGAACGATGATGGCGATGCCGCCCACTTCGATGGCGCGCGTGGTGAACCTCAGGGCCTGCGGGAACCAGTCGTCCATGGGCAATCCTTTGCATGGAGCATGGACGTTGATTCATAGGACAGCGCGCACAGGCCTCCAGAGGAGGGGGCCGTTCGCTCAGGTGAAACCGGGCTTGCTGGGAAGCCCGAGGCGTTTGAACATCATCACGACGGGGCAGAAACCCGTAAATGAGGCCTGCACGAGATGGGCGCCGAGAAGTCCGGTGAGCCAGAGCCAATTGAGGTTGACGTAAACGGCGAGCAGGACGCTGACGATAATGAGCCCGCCGACGGTCAGAAGGATCGCGCGTTCGACAGTCATGGCATGCCTCCAGCAGAGACGTACCGATGATACATCAAGACGGGCACAGTCACAAAGACAAGGGCCGGTCGGAGACCGGCCCTTGATCCATGGTCGAGGAGGCGTCTGCTCAGTAGTAGGAGACGCGGGCCTCTTCCGGTTCGACGTCGTTGAAGGGGCTGCGACCGTTCAGCACCACCACCGGCGAGCCGACGGGCACGCGGTTGTAGAGATCGATCACGTCCTGATTGAACATGCGGATGCAGCCGGAGGAGACCGATTGGCCGATCGACCAGGGCTCCGTCGTGCCGTGGATGCGGTACATGGTGTCGGCGCCGTTGTTGTAGAGATAGAGCGCGCGGGCGCCGAGCGGGTTCTGAAGGCCGCCCGGCATGCCGCTGGCCCACGGGCGGTTGCGCTCGGGCTCGCGCTTGATCATCGCGGCGGTGGGCGTCCAGTTGGGCCAAGTGGCCTTTCGGCCGATGCGGGCCCGGCCGGCCCAGGCCATGCCTTCCTTGCCGACGCCGATGCCATAGCGGATGGCGCGGCCGCCCTCGCGGACGAGGTAGAGATAACGAGCCTGCGTATCGACCACGACGGTGCCGGGCTCCTCGCGGCCGTAATAGGCGACCTCCCGGCGCAGGAAGCGCGAGTCGACTTCGGAGATATCGGTGGCGGGAAGCGGATGCGACTCGTCCGGACGCGCGCCGTACATGGCCATGTAGGCAGGGTCGATGCGGCGGGCCGCCTGCTGCGGTGGAGCCGACGTGGTGACACAGGCGGCGAGCGCCATCGGGAGAAGCAGGACGCAGAAGCGGATGGCGTTTCGCAACATGGGCAAGCGTGGGGCCGTAAGAGCAAACATCAGTGGGGGAGGCTCGCAGTTTCTGGTTTTTTCGCTTTTGCCGCCAGCATTTGGTGGCGGCGGCGGTACGTATCCGAAGATTTCATAGCCTAGCTGGTGACAACAAGGTGTTACCGCAATGGCAAAAATGTGGCTGAGCCGAGCTGTGATCAAAAGGACACAATCATTTGGCAGGATTGAAAGTATTCCCCCGGGATGAGTACAACGTTCGCGCAGGGCCATGCGACTGGCGACTTCCCTTTCAACGAGTGACGCGATGCAATCTCTCTCCGTTTCCATGCTGACGATCTGCGGGATCTCCGAATTGCCGGAGCAGAAGGAGAGGGCCGTGACGCATGTGCTCTCGATCCTCGATCCGGACCATCCCGATCCGGAGGCCTTCGGCGCCTACGATCCCCATCACCGCACGATCCTGCGCTTCCACGACATCATCAATCCCATCGAGGGCATGATCCTGCCGCAGCCCGAGCATGTGGAGGCCGTGCTGCGCTTCGGCGACGAGGTGGCGGCGGGCAGGGCGCAGCGCACGGAAGGGCACCTGCTCGTCCATTGCCACATGGGCATCTCCCGTTCGACCGCCGCGATGCTCACGCTCATGGCGCAGAGCATTCCTGACGAAAGCGAGGACCGCCTCTTCGAGCGCCTGGTCGAGATCAGGCCCCAGGCCTGGCCGAACTCGCGCATGATCGCCTTCGCCGACGACCTCCTGTCCCGCAACGGCCGCCTCGTCGATGCGCTGCGCCGGCACTATGGCTTCCAGATCCGGCGCACGCCCGAGTTCGCGCAGTGGATGCAGGACCTCGGCCGAGGCCGTGAAGTCGACATGGCGGCTTGATCCGGGTTGACCGGGAGGCAGAGGCGGGTACTCTCCCCCTGTCGAAAAAGGCGGACCGGTTTGGTTAGCCCGGTCGCTTCCTGCGGGAAGTTCTGACTGGCGCGAATGCGCCAAGTCCCATGACGTGAGCCCTGGCGCATGGTGCGTCAGGACAACGTAGGGACATGACTCGATGCAACAACAAGTATCCGTCGTCACGCTCGGCGTGCGCGATCTCGCCCGCTCGCGCCGCTTTTATGTCGAAGGTTTCGGCTGGAGCCCTGTCTTCGAGAACGAAGACATCATCTTTTACCAGATGAACGGTTTCGTCCTCGGAACCTGGATTCGGAGCGCCCTCGCGGCGGACATGCAACGCGAGGATCTCGCCGCCCACGGCGCATATTCTCTCGCCCACAATGTCGCCTTCCGCGAGGATGTGCAGGCCACCTTGGAGCGGCTGTCCCGTTCGGGCGGCAGGATCATGCGGCCGGCCGACGCGCCGCCCCATGGGGGCATGCGAGGCTATGTGGCCGATCCCGACGAGCATGCATGGGAGATCGCGTGGAATCCCGCATGGGCCATCGACGCCCAGGGACATGTGACATTCGGCGTGTAGGAACCGCCGCACCCGCCGTCGGAAGGCGGCGGGTGCATTGTCTCAGCCTCTCAAGCCTTGCCCAAAGCGCCGAAGCGCGCATCCGCCTTGGCGTGGACGGGCAGGGGTTCCTCGCTCGCGAGCTCCTCGAGAATGGGGCAGTGCGGGCGCGAATCCCCGCAGCAATTCTCGGCGAGATGCTTCAGGGTCGAGGCCATCTCCTGCAATTCGCGGATCTTGCGCTCGAGCACGTCCACATGGCCGAGGGCGATGGCCTTCACGTCCTTGCTCGCGCGCTCGCGGTCGCGCCACAGCGAGACGAGATCGGCGATCTGCTCCACCGAAAAGCCGAGATCGCGCGCACGGCGGATGAAGCGCAGCGTATGCACGTCGTCGTGCGAATAGACGCGGTACCCCGCTTCCGTGCGCACGGTCTTGGGGACGAGGCCGATGGATTCGTAGTACCGGATCATCTTGGCGGAAACGCCGGAGGCCGAAGCTGCTTGTCCGATATTCATGCCGCACCTCCTGCGGTTTGGACGAGTGGTTGTTGGCTCTGCCGCGACTCGATGGGGGCCTTGAAGCGGCGCAGGCGCAGCGCGTTGCCGACCACGAACACGCTGGAGAGCGCCATGGCGGCCGCCGCGACGATGGGCGAGAGCAGGGTGCTGTCGAAGGGATAGAGCACGCCCGCGGCCACGGGGATCAGCACCACGTTGTAGGCGAAGGCCCAGAACAGGTTCTGCCCGATATTGCGGATCGTCGCCTTCGACAGGGCGATGGCATTGACGACGCCGCGCACGTCGCCCGACATGAGCACCACGTCCGCGCTCTCGATGGCGATGTCCGTGCCCGTGCCGATGGCGATGCCGATATCGGCTTCGGCGAGGGCGGGCGCGTCGTTGATGCCGTCGCCCACGAAGGCAATGCGGCCGTGGGCTTCGCGCAGGCGTTTCACTACATCCACCTTGCCTTCGGGCAGCACCTCGGCGACCACTTCGTCGATGCCGATGCGCCGCGCGATGGCTTCCGCGGTCTTGCGGTTATCGCCGGTGATCATCGCCACTTTGAGTCCGATGGCGTGCAAGGCGGCGATGGCTTCGGGCGTCGAGTCCTTGATCGGATCGGCCACGGCGACGATGGCTGCGAGCTTTCCGTCGATAGCGGCATAGAGCGGGCTCTTGCCCTCCGCGCCGAGGCGGGCCGCCGTGTCGGCGAAGACGGCGACATCGAGCCCGAGCTTCCGCATGAAGCGATCCGCGCCGACATCAATCTTGCGGCCCTCCACCATGGCCGAGACGCCGAAGCCGGGCACGGCCTCGAAGCTGTCGAGGGCGGGAAGCGTGAGACCCCGCCGCTCGGCGGCCGCGACGATGGCCTGCGCGATCGGATGCTCGGAGCGGGCCTCCACAGCCGCGGCGAGCCTCAGCGCGTCCGCCTCGGAGAAGCCTTCGGCGGTCACGAAATCCGTCAGATCGGGGCGACCCTGCGTGAGCGTGCCCGTCTTGTCGAGGGCGACGACGCCGACCTCCTTCAGGCTCTGCAGCGCCTCGCCCTGGCGGAAGAGCACGCCGAGTTCCGCGGCGCGGCCCGTGCCGACCATGATCGAGGTCGGGGTCGCCAGGCCCATGGCGCAGGGGCAGGCGATGATGAGTACAGCCACCGCGTTGACGAGCGCGAAGGTGAGGGCAGGCTCCGGCCCGAAGACGAGCCAGATGGCGAAGGTCAGCGCCGCCGCCGCCATGACGGCGGGCACGAACCATGCGGTGATTTTGTCGACCATCGCCTGGATCGGGAGCTTCGAGCCCTGCGCCTGCTCCACCATGCGGATGATTTGGGACAGGACCGTGTCCGCACCGATGCGCGTGGCGCGGAAGGTGAAGCTGCCGGTCTTGTTGATCGTGCCGCCGACGACTTCCGCGCCCTGCGACTTCTGGACCGGCACGGGTTCGCCGGTGATCATGGATTCGTCGACGAAGGAGGAGCCGTCCAGCACCTCGCCGTCGACGGGCACCTTCTCGCCCGGGCGCACCTGCACGATGTCGCCGACGAGCACCTGATCGAGCGGGATCTCCCGCGCGGCGCCGTCGCGGATCACGCGGGCGGTCTTCGGAGCGAGGCCGACGAGGCGCTTGATGGCCTCGGAGGTACGGCCCTTGGCCTTGGCCTCCAGAAAGCGGCCGAGCAGGATCAGCGTCACGATCACGGCGGCGGCCTCGTAATAGACATTGGCCATGCCGGCCGGCAGCACTCCGGGGAGGAAGGTCGCCACCACCGAATAGGCGTAGGCCGCGCTGGTCCCGAGGACGACGAGGGAGTTCATGTCCGGCGCTCCGCGCAGCAGGGCGGGAACGCCCTTCCGGAAGAAGCGCAGGCCCGGGCCGAACAGGACCAGGGTGGTCAGGGCGAATTGCAGATACCAGCTGGTCTGGTGGCCAAGGCTGTTCATGACCCAGTCGTGGATGGCCTCGATGAAGTGCGAGCCCATCTCGATCACGAAGACCGGCAGGGTGAGGACGGCCGCGATGGTCAGCGCACGCCTGAGTCCCGAGATCTCGGCCTCGCGGGCCGCGCGCTCCCGGTCCGTCTGGTCCTGGCTCTGGCGGATCTCGCCGGCCTCGTAGCCCGTCGCATCGACGGCCGCGATCATGCTGGCCACCACGTCGGCGCCGCCGAGATAATCGACGCTGGCGCGCTCGGTCGCGAGGTTCACATGGGCTTCCACCACGCCGGGAACGCGCTTGAGCGCCTTCTCGACACGGCCGACGCACGATGCGCAGGTCATGCCCGTGATCGCGAGGTCCACATGGTTCTTCGCGGGCTCGTAGCCCGCGGCCCGGATCGCTTCGGCCACGGCCTGGGGATCAGCCTGATCGGCCGCGAAGGAGACGCGTGCCCGCTCCGTCGCCAGGTTCACGTTGGCGGCGGTCACGCCGGGAACCGCGCGGATGGCCTTCTCGACGCGGCCGACGCAGGAGGCGCAGCTCATTCCCTGGATGGGAATGTCGAAGCTCTCCGGGGCGGTGGAACGGTTGGGGGTGGCCATCTCGAATCTCCTGATCCCTATATAGGGGCAAGGTGTAATCCTTCCAATCATGGGAAGGTCAAGCCGCCTTTACGGTTGCGTTTTCCAGGAACTTGGGCGGATCGTGGGCCATTGTTCCGACATGTTCGCGCCATAGGTCGCGGGCTGTCGCCGCATGCCTGCAGGGAGGACATGCATGTCCATCGTCACCATTGATCGAGCTGGTACCGACCTTTGAAGCACAGCCAACACCAGGGGCGCCCCTTCCGAATCCTCACCTACAACGTTCACCGCTGGCTGGGCACCGATCGAAAGATCTCGCCAACGCGGACGGCAGAGGTCATCGCGGCCTGCGAGCCGGATATCGTCGCGCTTCAGGAGGTACGGGTCGGCCGCACGAGGGCGGGGGAGGCCGACCAAGCCGCCGTGGTGGCGGAGAAGCTCGGGATGGATCTTCATTTCCAGCCCACGATCCGGATCCTGGGGGAGCAGTACGGGATCGCCATCCTCACCAAGCATCCCGCCTACCTCGTGAAGTCCGGGCGGCTGCCGACCCAATCGACCAGGCCCTCCTTCGAGAAGCGGAGCGCCTTGTGGGTGCGCACTGAGATCGACGGGCAAGTGGTCAATGTCATCAATGCCCACCTGTCCCTCCGCTCTGGCGAGCGCCGGGCCCAGGCGACGGCGCTGGTGGGGCCCGACTGGATCGGGCATCCCGAATGTGCCGATCCGGCGGTCCTGCTCGGAGATTTCAACGCGCCGCCCTATTCGCGCTCCTACCGGATGATCGCCGATCGGCTGCGGGACGCGCAGCTTTCGAGCGCTCATGGGGAGCCGCAACCGACCTTTCACACCCGCGCGCCCCTGCTGCGCCTCGACCATGTCTTCGTCACCAGCTCGGTGGAGGTGATGAATGCCGCTCCGGTCCGGACCGTGCTCACCCGGGTCGCGTCGGACCATTTCCCCCTGCTCGCGGAACTGCGGGTGCGAAGCCATGCCAAGGTCCTCGCCCCCGGCCGCAGAGAGGCACCGCAGGGAGAGCTTCTTTCCTCGGCGCAGAATACCGCTCCGGAGCGGTAGGGGGGCGCCGCGCCTCTCCCCAGCTCAAGCTTGGATGCCGCGAGATGCCTCGGGCCAAAAAACAACACGGGACGGCAAGGGCGCGCTAAGGACTTGGAACCTCTTGCCATCTTTCCTGAGGGCGGCTAGGCACCCGTTGCCATGCTTCCACTCTCCGTCTTCATCATTGCCAAGAACGAGGCCGACCGGATCGGAGCGACCATCCGCGCCGTTCGCGACCTGACGGATGATCTGGTCGTTATCGACTCGGGCTCGACCGACGGGACCCAGGCGGTCGCCGAGGAGCTGGGTGCGCGGGTGATCTTCAATCCGTGGCCGGGCTACGGCCAGCAGAAGCGCTTCGGCGAGGACCAGTGCCGCCATGAATGGCTGCTCAACCTCGACGCGGACGAGGAGCTCTCGCCGGCCTTGCGAGAGGAGATCAGGGCCCTTTTCACGAAGGGCGAACCGCCCCGGCAGGCCTATGGCATCCGCATCGCCGAGACCTATCCCGGCGAGGCCGCGCCGCATCCTCTGGCATACCGGATCGCGCCCGTCCGGCTCTATCGCCGCGATGCGGGCCGCTACTCGACGTCCCTGGTCCATGACCGGGTCGAGCTGAGGCCGGGCACGAAGGTCGGAAAGCTTAAAGGTCTGGTCCACCACCGCTCGATCCGCTCGCTCGGGGACCAGATCGCCAAGCTCAATTTCTACACGGACCAGCTCGCCCTCGACCTCGAGGTGAGGGGAGTCTCCATCCCCACGTGGCGGGTCTATTTCGAATTCCCGGCGGCCTTCATCAAGGCCTATTTCGGGCGCCTGCACTTCCTGCGGGGGACCTACGGCTTCCTCATCGCCATGAACTACGCCATCTGGCGCCACCTGCGCCTGGCGAAGCACTATGAGAAGAAGCGCCTGAACTCGATGGCGAAGGCCCCCAAGGCCGAGCAGGCCCGAACGCCTTCGCCGTAACGCGCCTCGTCAGAGCGCCGCCGTGACCTGGATCTCGAGCGCATAGGCTGGATCGGCGAGCCTCGCCTGAACGCAGGCCCGCGCGGGCGTGTGGCCCGGCACGACCCAGGCGTCCCAGACCGCGTTCATCTCGTCATAGGACGCCATGTCCGTCAGCCAGATCGTGGCCTGCAGGAGCTTGGACTTGTCGCTGCCGATCTCGGTCAGGGACTGCTCGATCTGCGCCAGCACGTCCCGGGTCTGCTCCGTGACCGTCCCTTCCAGGGTGGTCTCGGGCACATAGCCTGAGAAATAGGCTGTGTTCCCATGGATCACGAGGTCGCTGTAACGGGCGGCAACGCCGATCCGCTTGATGTCTGCCACGTCAGGCTCCTTTCGTTTCTGCGATGGCGCCTCCTACCATGGGGAGGACCGTACGGCCCAGGTCCCGCCCGCGGTTTTCCCTCTGTGCGGGATGCTTTTTGGCCTTGACGAAGGGCGGCCGTTCGCGTCTATTGCGCCACCAACGAAGCAGGCTTGTCACGCACTCGCCCCTTCGCGAACGGAGACGTGGCCGAGAGGCTGAAGGCACTCGTTTGCTAAATGAGCATACCCCAAAAGGGTATCGAGGGTTCGAATCCCTCCGTCTCCGCCACTTACCTTTGCTAAGTTACTGCGAGTTATAGTGGATTTGGTGAGAGGGGATAACAAACCCCACCGCCTTCCCCACCTGCGGCGATAACATAGCCCTGTTGGTACTGCAGTTTTCAACAACAGCCTAGCTCGCGCAAGCTAAGCAGCGCAGTGACCACGATTTCAGGCGGATTACCCCTTTCGAATTTGAGCCAAGTGGTCACGCTTCCGGCAACATCCGTGGTGGCAACGATTCTGGAGGCTCGCCGATGCCCGCCAACGACAACTCGCCGGTCCCACAGACCGTCTTGGTTGCACGGCCTGTTTATCCTTCCAAGCCGCGCCGCTGAAAATCAGCCACCACGTCCAACCTGGGTGAGAGGCCGGTCCCTCAGGTCGCAGAATTTACCGCTCCGAACGGTGGCTGGAGCCAAGCCGAATCGGCCATCAGAGGTCTTGCGGTATCACGTCCGGGAATGGATCACGGGAGTTCCTGCCGGGTGACCGCACTGGGGTACTATGCCGCTTGTGCCATTAGCGCCAATAGCTCTCCCGGCCTTCTCGCGCGAACTTGGCTCGGATTGACGACGGTGCTTGGCTAGCCAGAGCTGTTGCGGCAGCCCTTTTACCTGCATCTGCTGGTGACTTGAAGGGGCCACGAGAAGGGATGATCTGGCTGGATTCTCGATCTCGGGGTTGCAGGTTATCATCGTGAACCGAGACCACCGCCCGGCTGCCAGAAAGCAGCACGATTCTCGCGCTCGCCAGTCCCTCTTGGCCGGTCAGGCGCTCCCTGTCTGATCGCAGTCCCTGAAAGGAGCCACGCCGATGCCAAAAGAGCCTATCGCCCGTGACCAGATCAGAGCGATGACCAGCTTTACAGTCGGAACCCTGGACGAGCGGGACGCGATGATGGTGATCGAGTATGCCGCGACACCGGAGGATTATGCTGCTGGCATCCGGCAGAAGCTGTCCATCGCTATGACGCCGAAGCAGGCGCGAGAGTTAGCCGAAGGGCTGCTGATGGCCGCAGACTCAGCCAGCATGGGGCAGCCCTCGTCGGAAGCGCCGAATTGAGACCCGTCCCGTCTCGCGCACTTAAGGCTGTCATGGACGCCATCAGTGATCTCAAGATCGATCTCGACGCATCGCCTCCACGCTCGCACGCGATTTCGGTCGCCGAATCTGCTCCCCCTCAAGCGGAGCAGACCAGCGTCAGGCTGGAAGCCATGATCACGCTATAGAGCCGCGGCAAACATAAGTTAATGAAAAGTTACTGGTCTGTTGCGTTCCCGACAGACGGACGACCGCCGAAGCAGCATAGTCAAATCAAAATAAACAGAGACTCTAGGGGCGCTGCATCATTGCCAGCAAACTGCCAAGCATTCTCTCAGGACAATGGCAGGGCTGCAAGTTTGGGGTGCTTCAATGACAAGCAAGAAGCGGAAGCTGCCACCGCGTACCCGTCGGCGTGCTGCTAGGCTTGAGCGCCAGCTGGCAACTATCGAGGCGCAAATTGCACGTCTCGAAAACGATCAGCAGTTGCGCCTTGCCGAGCAGGATCATTTTCTCCTCTGGAAGCGGCCAGTGCTCTTTAGGACTTGGCACCCAGAGACGCTGCACTAGGCTCTCAATCGCCAAGCCCCATTCCTGCCTTCGTGCAGAGCCTCACCAGAGCCTCGCGGAGCACAGCCGCGCGAGGGGTGGATGACCCGGTAGGAACAACAAGAACCTGGAGGATGATGATGCTTCCCAGCTCGGACAAAAGCCTGACCTCAAGAATGCCTCAGCAGATGACAGGCATCTACTCGTCCGACGTTCTGCCGCTGATGCAGTCGCTGTTGCGGGCCTTGGCCGATTTCGATTTCGAGTTCAGCAAGGACCTGGAAACGGTCCAGCAGAGCGGGGTGGAGGAATCTGTGAAGCAGACGACAATCACCACACTCAAAATGCGCCATCAGGAGCGGCGCACTCCCTATGTGCGACAGGTCAACCAGTTGGAGATGCATATCCAACTGATCTTTGCATGAAATTGTAGAGGCACTCGGCAGCAAAGAAGGCAACGGCTATTCGGGTATCATGAAATCCGCTGTTCAGTCACCACTCTCGCCTGGATCGAGCCCTAACAGGCCGTAGCAAGGTGATGCCCGGGCTATGGCGTCCGGGCATCCACTAATGCTAAGTTTGTTAGAAAAACAAGACGTAGTTGGTCAATGCGGACTTCGTCAGGTTCACCCCTACAAGTTCAACTTCGCCCAGATTCTCAACGAAGATAATCGTGTTCCCGTTGACCGTCGTCGCGCTCCAATTCTGCGTCGTCTGAGGATTCAGCACGTCGAAGCAAAGCATGTCACCTTGTGCAATGCTGAAGTCCATCACCTGATCACGATTGCCTGCTCCCGTTCCTGTCTCGTCAGCCCGAAAGAAGAACCGGTCCGCACCCTCCTGGCCCCAGAGCTTGTCGACACCAGCGCCGCCATAGAGATCGTCATCCCCTGTGTTGCCGAAGATCTGATCGGCTCCAGTACCGCCGAAGATGACATCCTTCCCGCCAAGACCATAGATCACGTCGGTCGGTGTAGGGGTTGACGAACCGTTCAAAGGGCTGTCGGCGGAGTTTTTGCCTACGATGATGTTGAACGAGTAGTCGGTCCCTGCCGCTCCATCGGCCGCTGTGACGGTCAGATGGTATACCGAGTCCGGTGAAAGATTGCTCAGAACTTTGAGGTCCGAGCCGGTCAGTTGAAACAGGCTGCTGACCGATGTGCTTGAGCCGTCTAGAGTGGCGGATTTGAGGGTATAGGTAATCCCAATCCCATTGTTCGGGCTCGTATCGGTCGCCGAGAATGAGCCAAGCACCTTTCCGGTCAGATCGGACGGTGGCCCTGCGTTCGAAATAGCCGTCGCATTGAAGGTCACGTTGGTCGGAGCCGTTGAGGTTATCGGCTCGTCGGCACCATTGACCGTGATGACGATCGAGTGCGGGGTCCCGTCCTCGGCCTGGATCGCGAACGTCTCGGTCTTGTGATCCGCAGAGGTCAGGTTCTGAACCACCGACGTGCTGTTATTCAGCGTATAGATCCAGTTGCCATCCGCCAGCAGGGCGAGCGAGCCATAGGTGCCGGTGAATGTGCCAGCCTTGAACGAGTCCTGGCCGTCCTCATCGGAGATGGTGAGCAGGCCCTTGGTCGTGGTTGTGCCGTCCTCGGTTACCTGACCTGTATTCTGGCCTCCGAAGATAGGTAAATCGTTTACGTTCTCGATCGTGTGCGCCGCGCCTTCGAACACCGTCGTGCCGCCGCGCGCATCGGTGGTGGTCGCCACCACGCGCACGTCCTTGTCGACCAGGCTCTGGTCGTCCGGGATGCTCAGCGTGTCGGTGTTCTGGCCGCTGATGTCGGTCCAGGTGGTGCCGTCGAAAACCTGCCACTGGTAGGTCGTGGAGGTGATCGCCCCGTCCTCATCGGTGGCGGACAGCGCCGCCGTCAGGCTGCCGCCTTCCTGCGCCGTGCCGGTGTAGCTGAACGAGCCGGTGGCCTCGTCCTCGACGTTCTCGATCGTGTGCGCCGCGCCTTCGAACACCGTCGTGCCGCCGCGCGCATCGGTGGTGGTCGCCACCACGCGCACGTCCTTGTCGACCAGGCTCTGGTCGTCCGGGATGCTCAGCGTGTCGGTGTTCTGGCCGCTGATGTCGGTCCAGGTGGTGCCGTCGAAAACCTGCCACTGGTAGGTCGTGGAGGTGATCGCCCCGTCCTCATCGGTGGCGGACAGCGCCGCCGTCAGGCTGCCGCCTTCCTGCGCCGTGCCGGTGTAGCTGAACGAGCCGGTGGCCTCGTCCTCGACGTTCTCGACAATTAGCTTGAAGGTACTGGATACCGAGAGCAGGCCATCGTTTGCCGTGACTTTGAGGATAAGTTCGCCGTTGAAGTTCTGCGGTGGAGTGCCCGAGAAAGTCTGAGTTGCGGCGTTGAACGTGAGCCATGAGGGCAGGGAGGCATCGTTCGCGAGAGTTGCGGTGTAGGTCAGGCTCGCGCTGTCGGCATCTGTAATTTTGCCGGCGATGGAGAAGGATACTGGGTGATCTTCTTGGAAGGTTTGGTCACTGAGGTGCATAACTGGCGCTTCATTAAGATCAGCGTACCAGCGCTCTTGCGACACCTTCCCGGTGGTAACCTCAATCGAGTCCTTCGTACTAAATAATGCGTCCAGCGTAGCTTGATCTATCGTAATCGTCACCCCGCCGGACTTGTACGAGATGGTCGGCAGAAAGGATGCACTATTCTGGTTGATGGCAACAGTGAATTGCCCATCTGAGAAGGAATAGCCCTTCGTAGCCAGCCAGCTTTGTACGGCGTCGTTATTAAAAACCGAGGTAAGCCACGCCGTATAATTTGTAGAGAACTCGCTCTGGGTGATTTTTTCGACGTAGATACCTTTCGCGGCGAGGTATTCGGTGAACGTTAGAGGAAGATCAGCAGTGGAAAGAAGCATTCGAAAACTCATGTTCTGTCGCTCGCACGCAAGGCCATCCTCGTGTGCTCGGGCCTTTGTTGAAGGAGTGAAATGGCTTTCGCCGAGGTTGGTCGAACAGGCGTCAGAACTGCAGTCCTGCGCTCCTTAAGCGACTTGCCCTGTCTTTTTTGCAAAACCGCTGCGATGCGGGCCTGACAGTTAGCGATATGGAAATAGTCTTAACATCCGAAGATTTGGAAATAAATATACCCCTTCGGTATTACTCAATATATATATGCTTATCCGAATTGTTTATTGGTTTTCTGGAGGGCGAATGTATTGGCAATAATTGACAATTATTTACGGCAACTCATGTCTTGATCTCTTTGCACTTAGAGGCGTTTTGCTCGTCCTGTTTTTGGGAAGGAGCCATGTTAGAGCCGCTGGTGGAGCAATGCCGTTCCAAGGGCGACACACCGCCGCAGGATCTGCGGCGGAGGTTCGAGGCCGGCGATCCTGGCCAAGGCTAAGAGGCGCCGGTGGCCTGTCCGGAGTGGATCGGCACCACCCGCAATGTCGTCGAGAGGCTCTGGGCAAGGCGCAAAGAATGGCGCGCCGTTGCAATTCGCTACGAGAGGACCACCCGATCCTTCATGGGCGTGCTCTGTCTCGCCGCCGTCTGGATCAGGCGCTGATAGGCCGTAATGGTAGGTCTGATCTCACTCACGATCAATTGCAGAGGGGGTACTGCTATGCTTGATCTGGTCGCTCGTCGAGCGCATTGCGGATCATCGAGATCACGTTATTCATCCGATAAGGCTTCGGTACAAAGCGAGCCTCGGGTGCCACTCCGCTAAAGCCGGACGGCAGTTTGCCTGAGACGACAATCACCACCATCTGCGGATACAGCGTCTTGGCCGCATGGGCCAGATCTAAGCCGTTCAACTGGCCGGGTGTCTCAACGTCAGTAAAGAGCACGCTCACGTCGTCCCGAGTGGTGAGAATAGTCATGGCATAATCAGCCGTCGAAGCCTCGATGACCTCGAAGCCCTCTTCCTCGAAAACCTCGGCAGCGAGGGCGCGGACGAGCGGCTCATCCTCGACGATGAGGACCACAGGAGGCGCAGCCATGATATCGGGCTCTGACATGGACGCGAAAGATAGGATGATTGTCCAAGGGGGCAAAGCCGAATTTTGAGGGAAGACTCCACACCGGATAGATCCTCTTGAGATGGATCGGGTCTCGGGCGTGTCATGGAAGAGACGTAACCACTGGATACGACAGCGGGATCGACGCACTTGTGCCCGAAGGCGACTTCACTCAGGCTTCTTGGGATCCGAGGTTTGCTTCGATTCTGCGGCCGTCTTACGGAGCATCCGCCTGACATGCTCTTTGACGCGCTGGCGCTCGCTGTTGGCGTCGGGCTGTTGAGGACGACCGCCGTCCTGCACCATGGAAAAGCAACTCCGGTCTCAGGATACTTACGAACGGCAGCGTAGTTAATCCAAGGCGACGGTTGCAATATGTAACAGTGCAAAGAGCACTATGCGCGCTTTGGGGTACATCGATCATTGCCGCCACCAGCTGATTGGATGCTTCACCGTTCAGCTGAAACACAAGATAAAGTTGCAGAACATTTTCTGGGTTGAAGAAAACTAACATATGTTTATCGATCTGGATCGCCTGGATTCCCGATTTGGCTGCTGTGATCGTCCCAAATGCCCTCCCGTTTCTTTTTCAATCTCAGCAATGGAAAGGACATGATCCGCGACGAGGAGGGGGTTCTGGTCACGAACATTCAGGCTGCCGTGATCTATGCCATGGAAGTTGTTCAGGAGCTGCAGGCTGAAGACCCGTTGTCGGCTGCTGAGTGGCAGGGCTGGAGGCTGGACATCACGGATGACGCCGGACACGTCATTGAGAGCCTCCCGCTCAACGATCCATACTCAGAAAGTTCCTCTCGGCATTAGCGCCGAAACTCCGGCGTAGCACAGTCTTGCGTCCACGAGCCGACAGCCTGTGCGGCTAACTCGGTTGCGTCTGCCCACCCCCTTGTGCATCCCACGCCGAGAGCAGCCACGGCACCTGTGATGCGGATAACGGCTGAGAATAAAGCTAACCCTGCACATAATCGCAGCCCAGTTCCCGAAGGTGCTCGGCTTGCCCCCCAGGGCTCGACACCATCCGCATTGACCCGGATGTTCAACTTCTGGCAACGGGCCGCGCCCATCCGGTCCTCGCGGAGGAGGGCCGGATCGCCTCTGCCAAGTCACTGCGGCCCCGCGAGAGGCTGCGGCGAGCCAGGGCCGCGCCAGACCGGGAGTGGGTCTACGCGGCGGCCCGTATGTCGTGTTGAGGAGCTTGAGTGATGGGCTCCTGCCTCTGCTCGGCCCGAGTCCGCAGGAAGGCCACAAGCAGGCCCGCCAGGAGCGTGATGAGGCTTCCACCGAACAGTGCCCCGATCAGAGCGATGAGGAAGCCGTAGGACCAGAGCGCGACGAAAGTCCCCGCACCGCCGATCACGGCGGCAACCATCAACACGATCATGAGAGCCTCATCTTCCCGTCGATCAGGATCAGGGGCCGCTGCGGATCAATCCAAACAGCAGGCCCCTTCACTGTGCAGACCCTGCCCCCAGCGGCAGCTCCTGCTTTCCCCTTGCGCCTGGCGGGTCCTCTGCGAAAGCTCGCCAGAGCCCCACCATAGCCCATGGCTGGAATAAAGCTTTATGCCAAGTGGATAATCCTAACATCTCGGCCGGAGTAATTCCTCAGAGGAAGAAAGACTGCCAGTTTCCGCTCACGCATGAATAGAAACAGACAGAATTTCATTTGAGCGTATGCGGACGAGTTGCGCAGCGGCACCACCGATTCGACATGCAACTCGCCACTTATCACTTCCTGCCTCCGTTCCCTCCGCCCCTGCCGGTATCGCTGTTGCCGCCTCTGCCGCCTCCGCCGCCCGGATTGGAAGGATCGGTACCCTTCACGTCAGTGTCGGTGTTGTCGGCGGGCTCCGAGCCATTGCCCAAGCCATTGTTGTTGCCCGGCCCGTTGCCACGACCGTTGCTGCCGCTGTCGGCCACATCGCCACCGACACTGCCCATGTTCCCGCTGCCGGTCCTGCCGCCGTTATCGGCAACCGAGCCACCAGTGCCGCGACCTGCGGAGCCGCCGCCCACAGCGCCGCCTGTTGCACTATTGCCCGTCGACCCACTGCCAAGGGTCCCTCCGCCGATTGCCGCGCCGGTACCAGGAGTTCCCTCACCAAACCGGCTGCCCGTCAGGCTCCGATTGACCGAGCCGGTGGCGAGCGCATCCTGATCACGGATATGATCCAACCGCCGCAGAGCCTGCGGGCGAATTGCGCAGCGGCACACTTCCTGGCCCGCGACAATGCGCAGGCGGCAGTTCTGATACAGAGAGGCGTTGGCGACATCCGGCACGCATTGCAGGCCGGAACGAATGGTCTGAGCAAACGATGGCGAGGAGAAGAGGGTGAGAAGGGCAGCACCGGACAAAGCGAGAGCGTGCGAACGCATCATGATTCACCTTACATAAGCAGGTATTGATGGAGGCCCGCCGCAGAAGAGCGGCCGAGGTGGCTAGATGACGCCCGACGAAAGACAAGGTTCCGGCACATTCCTAGAAAGATATTCAGAATGCGTAGGAGGCTCATCTTATGCTTAGCAAAGGATAAATCCCTCTCTGCCGGTCAAAGCTGAGCTATTGCCCGCCGATGGATGCACGCACGAGAAAGATCCCTGTGACCTTCCCGATACAGCCATATCCCGGCCAATCAGGCACTCTGCTGCCTGTCTAGGAATGGGTTGCGGCGGCCTTCCTGAGACAGCACCTCGGTTCGCGCTAGAGCGGTTTTCGTTGGCAGGAGCAGGATGATGGCGGGCCAGACCGTAACCCGAGAGGAGTTGATGGAGGCCGTGCGCCAGCAACTCGGCCTCTCCCATGCCGAGTCAGCCGAGCTTGTCCAACAGGTTCTTGCGGAGATTCGGGCGGCACTGGCAGCAGGTGAGAATGTGAAGCTGTCAGGCTTCGGCACCTTCACGGTGCGCAGAAAAGGGGAGCGGGTGGGCCGCAACTTTAAAACAGGAGTAGAGGTGCCAATTGGACCGCGGCGGGTCGTCACGTTCAATCCGTCACCAGTTCTCAAGGCTCACATCAATGGCAACAAAAACAAGCTCCATTCGGGGTAAAGCCGAACGGGACAGGGGAGCGCAACTCGCTGTGTCTGTGCCGCGCGTGATGTCTATGCAGTGATGGCCAGGGAAATTGACAGGGAGAGGCCGCCCGTCGGGTCCACACCATCAAGCAACGCAAAAGGCGGCTGCAGGATGCAGCCGCCTGTCTGTCATTTGGCCACGTCAGCGAATCCCTACGGCTCCGCCCACGCTGCCACCGGCGGCGCTCCCGACACCTCCGGCTGCGCCACCGGCGGCCCCGCCGATGTCAGCGCCAACGGAGCCTGACCCTGCAGCAGTCGCCCCGACACTGCCTCCCGTGGAACCGCCCGCGCTGGCATTGACACCCGCCGAGCCTCGGGCTCCCACGTCGGCTCCTGCCGCTCCGGCTGTATTCGCGGAGCCCGCATGGCCTCTTGCCGTACCCGATGCTCCGGCTCCTGAGCCTGCATGCACGCCTCCGGCCGCCCCGCCAGTGGCGCCGGATTTTAGCAGCTTCTGCTCCTTGGCCTGAGCGGTGGCAGCGCCGGTCGCGTTCGCCTTGGCCGCTGCGCCGCTCACCGCGGCTGGTATCCTCGTAGAGGCTTTGAGCTTTCCATCGGTCTGAGCCCCCGCCGTTACTTTGCTGGCCTCGACGCCGGTCTTCGAATGCAGTTGACCCTGCACAGCGGTTTCAGCTGCACCGGCTTGCGAACTAGCCAGCGTGACGGCAAGAAGAGCAAACGGAACAAGTGTAAGGCGCATGTGTGGTTCTCTGTTTTGGTATTGGCTAACGGATGAGCCAACCCTTCACAGGTCTGAGCGTGGACTGCCCTGTTTGAACGTTCACCAACAAAGCCATTCAGCTTGAGTACAGGTTGAGGATTAGCCTGCTGGAGCAGCTCGCATCGTCTGCAAGAGCCTAATACCCCGTTCAAGGTTCGCAAATACAACGCCCAATACAGACAAAAGCTGCGCCAACAGGACGTGGATAAACAGGAACAATGCCCTGATCTTGCTGCCGTCAATTGGGCGAGGACAGGATGCCATCGGCATGATATAGAACAAAAAGAGAACTAGGAGCAGGTCAGCCTGCCTACGCTTAGGATCGATCCGACGGAACTTACAGCATGACCGGCCTCGCATCAGGACAACCGCCCGAATACCGTCAGGAATATGCCGAGCAGGTCTGGAGGTTAGCCCGTCTCGGGGCTGAGGAGGAGGCATTCGCCCGGTTCTTTGAGGTGCCCGTCTACGTGATCTACGAATGGGAAGGAGCCCAGCCCGAGTTCGCCGACGCCCTCGCTGCTGCTCGGCTGAAGGCCAGGCGCAAGGCCGCCAGACTTAGCGCCAAGGGCGACCCGTATCCGGCCTACACCTGGGCGCTCTGGTTCTGCCACGGGACCGGACGCACGGAGCTGGCGGACATGCTGGAGGCCAAGATGACGGAGATGAAGGCCATCGGCCCGCATGCCGCAGCAGCCTTCAACGATGCGCTCTGGAACGACATCATGCTCGAACAGCCGGGACGCAATATTCCTATGAGGAGCGAGTAATGCCCGCTGGACGCCCGACCAAATACCGGCCGGACTACCACCCGGATCACGCCTACAAGCTGGCGCTCCTCAAGCATACGGACGAGGAAATCGCGGACTTCTTCGAGATCAGCGTGGACACGTTCTATGAGTGGAAGAGGAAGCATCCCAAATTTTCCGAGGCGGTCATGCGCGGCAAGCTGCCTGCCGATGGCGAGGTTGCCGTGTCTTTCCACAAGCGGGCCTGCGGCTACGAGTACGAGAGCGAGAAGGTCTTCTGCTTTCAGGGCGACGTCATCCGCGCAAAGACCATCGTGCACGTCCCGCCGGATGCGGGCGCGGCGCTGAACTGGCTGAAAAACCGGCAGCCCGGCAAGTGGCGCGACAAGCAGGTGCAGGAGCACGAGCTGCCTGAGGGTATGCCGTTCGCCGTAGTCAACCTCCGCTCGTCGACACATGGCCAGGAGCCGAAGGAAGACGACAGCTCTGACATGGTGCGACCTGCGTTACCTGGAGTTATGTAGAAACAGGCCGGTCAACCCGGCCTGATGGTCTGAAAAGGTGCTGTTCGCAGACCATTTCGCCTCGTCTCGCGCGAGGGGTCCTCTCACGACCCCAAGCTTCTCAGGTAGGTGCGGCAGCAGCGGATCCAACTCCACCCGGTTTGGTGCATCCGTTCGACTTGGTGCTCGGCCTCGGCCCGGAACCGCTGACGCCCCTCACGGAGCTGGGTCGCCTCCGCTATAGCGGCATCTGCGCGCTTGATCAGGGGTTCGTCCATAGGCGCGGTACCATTTAATGAAATTTCATGACACCTGCTCCATGGAGCGTCTTCTCGGAATTTATGCCCGCCATCACGTGTCAGGCGATTGGGGCGCGTCAGCGTTGCCTTCGCGTGCCGCTACACGGGCGAGTTCTGTTCTGATCGCTTCGGCCATCCTGGGACCAATGCCTGGGACCACCTGCTCAATATTGCCGGCTAGCGCCCTCAATTGATCGAGGGTAGCAATGTTTTCCTCTTTGAGCACTTTCCAGACGTAGACCGGCAGACGCAAACCTGAAATTGGCCCATCGGAGGTTTGAGCGTAGGGAGGGGGCACGCTGTCGTTCCCTGATCCTAACTTAGGATCATCATCGAGAGACATTTGTGGAGTGATTGCCAATCGTCTCTCCACCAGAAAGACGCTTCTCTCCCACTTTATTGCCGAGATCCGCGAGCAATTGCACCAGTTTTGAGCGACGCCTATCGTATTCTACGAATGGGCTGATCAGAAATTCAGGATCTGTTGGGGAACTCGCACCCGATCCCATGATTTATGGGCGACCATGTTTGAATTACACCCGGAACTCGCCCAGCTTGAGAAGAATATCGCCGAGACCCAGCGGCTCGTCTCCAGGCAGGTCGCCCGGATCGAGCGGATGACCGAGCAGGGTTTCGATGCCGAAACAGCCAAGGCCGTGCTGCAGGGGCTGGAGCAGGTTCTCGACTACTTTTACGCGCAGCGGGAGCGCATCCTCGACATCCTCACACGACCGTAAAAACTGTTCAAAAAGGCGCTTCTCGGGATCACGCCTCCTCAACCGAGTTGGGTCCTAAGATACCAATCACCAGAGACATCTTGTAGGGCTTCTTGACAATGACCCCTCCTGGGACGGGCTGCATCTGCTCCGTATAGCCCGTCACGTAGATGACAGGCAGTCGCGGAAAACGCTCGCGATAGGCCCTGGCCACCTTCCAGCCATCAACCTCCGGCATCCGAATGTCAGTCATAAGGGCATCGACGGTGATCCCGGTTTGCAGGAGCCTCAGAGCCTGCCCGCCATGGGCCGCCTCGATGACCTCGTAACCAGCCTCCTCCAGCTGGGTTACGGCCATCTCCCGCACAAACGGATCATCCTCAACGACCAGAACTTTCATGATGCTCCTATCCATGCTGAGCATACATGGACAGCTAGAGGATATCATCAACCGGCTCCGGTTCCGTGGCAGTGGTTTCTGGAGGTGGTCTTTGGGCGGCCGGGTGGGGTCACTCATCCCGCCTTTGTTGATCTGGATGCGGCGCAGGACTGGATCAGCCGGCATCTCCTTCCCAGCAGACTTGAGATGGCGGTTCCCTAAACGGCCTTCCGCGAAATTAGGCACGTGCGCGAGATGCTAATGTCCTACGCCACTCAATGACAGCAGCCTGTCGACGCCGTCTCACAGTCCACACGGTGATTGAGGAGATCAGCAGCAAGGCAATCGATGTGGACCAGGAGAGGATTTCAGGAGACGTCCAGATGAATTGCAAGTTTTTGAAGATGCCTTCGAGCCATTGCGCTGCATTCGAGAGATCAATCATCCTGGCCCTGATCCTGCTTGCGCCCTGAGGCAGTCTTCGCCCCCCGTCCCCAAAGCAAATCGAGGCGGTACATCCGCGCCCCGACTGCTTTGGACGTGAGTGCTGATCCCTGATCTGCATCGATCAGATAAGGCATGGTCGCCGCAGGATGGTTAACAGCCCGTTAAAGAACTCCGTCCGGCTGAGCATCCGAACGGGGGCATGGGTTTTTGAGCCTGGTACGCTACGCGGCCTGAACGCTTCGTAGTCCCGCAGGGTTAAGCAACGGTGACTGTTCTTATAATCCCGCTTATCGGAAGCTCGCATGACGTGAGAGGTAGACATGACCAGCGCCGACCTCCGGTCGATCTATCAAGCATACCTTGACTGCCTCAATGCACAGGATTGGCCCCGCCTAGGCGAGTTCGTGGATGACGAGGTGAGCCATAACGATCACACGTTCGGCGCAGCAGGGTACCGAGCGATGCTTCAGAACGATTTCCTGCAAATCCTAGACCTCCGCTTTGAAGCCGAACTGTTGGTTTGCGAGCCACCCTTCATCGCCGCCCGTCTCAAGTTCGATTGCTCGCCGAAGGGCAGCTTTCTCGATCTGCCTGTCAATGGTCGTGCCGTGTCGTTCACTGAAAACGTCTTCTATGAGTTCAAGGCGGATAGGATCAAAAGAGTCTGGTCGGTGATCGACAAGACCGCAATCGAAGCTCAGCTTTCATAGCAGATGTTACGCGAAATTGACCGGACGCCCCTGCGCTCGGCAATCCAGCTTCGGCCCGCGCGGGGCCTTTTTAGGGCCTCGGAAGATTCACAAACCGTCGTATGCCGTTCGCTGTAGTCAACTTCCGCTCGTCGACACATAGCCAGGAGCCGAAGGAAGACGATAACTCTGAGACGGTGCGGCCTGCGTTACGTGGCGTTATGGAGACGGGAGCCAATCAATCTGTGGAGTTGGTCAACCGACTTGGTTGGCACAAACTGCAAACTGGGTGTCCGCCGCTAGATGCCAGTTGAGACTGTCTCCAAGTCTTCGGTAATGAGCGTTGCGGGCGAAGGTGACACCGGCCAGCCAGCAGGGGTGCCCGTGCAAACATCTGGGGCTGGTGGCGTGAGCCATCCCATCAAACCATCCAAGAAAAAGAAATCATGCGTCATGCACCGGAGGCTGACCGTCACTGTCATCGGAAGCCCGCCGGGACGCCCTACAAAGCCAAGGCCAGTTGTTCTGTAGGTAATCTGAACGTTCTGCGGCTGAATGCGAGGAAACACCCGCTGCATCCGGTCGACGATGGTATTAAAGGCAGTTGCGTTGAGTTCGTACCCGCCAATACAGGACGCATCGGTGCAACGACTGGTGCAGCCTGCACTCGTACAGACCGTATGGATCTGCGGGCAGTAGCTTGCCTCGCTGCCTGTGGCGGTCAAACAGGGCTCGCCCATGTGGGCCAGATCCCATTTCTTCTCCAGTTTAGTAATGTACTGTAGTCCACCTTGCCCTGCGCTGGCCCTGTATTGAGCCGCCGGATCCGAGACTGCCGCGAAGCGCACGCCGACCTGGGTCGCCTTGGCAGCCGAGTTCCAGTCCCAAAGCAAATACGTCACATCAACGGTGCCAAGCGCGACGAGTGCGAGAACCGGGAATGCAACCGAGAACTCAACAAGTGATGCGCCCGCGTTATCACGCAGCAGCCTACTCAGAAATGTAACGCTCTTCATGTCTCACCGTGAAAGTGATCAGTTCTGGAAGATTGATTGCGGATAACATCGGGGTGTTGAAAGGAACCCGAGCTTCCAAATGGATGATGTTGGGAGGTGAGGTGGCCGTCAGGGTGATCGAGTTGGGATCCGACCATCCTCGAATCAGGGGGCCTCCGCTGCCATCCAACGTTCCCGTAAGAACGAGATTGCGCGCGTTCGTGAGCGCCCAGGACTGATTGACGGCTGCCGTGGGAAGCCTGGCAAGGTAACGCGCTGCACTTTTCACAGCCTTGTCAGCCGTGTGGTAGGCATAGAGTGCCCTGCCGAACTCGACACCACCGACCATCAAGGCAATTGCGAGTGGCATCACAAGCGTCACCTCAACGAGCGACGCCCCCGAGGTGCAATTCCAAAATTGTCTTAGAGAACGGATCATGGAGGGGACTCAACGGTAGAGTTGAACGATTTCGTGCAGAACCCCACTGGCGTCACCGGGCTTCACGAAATTGACGAACTCGGCGTAAAGCTCCGCACCCAGGCTCGGGGGGCTAACAGGCTCCGTCATGAACATCCTGGCGTACTTGTTCGAGCGGCGCGGCGGCGTGGCATTGCCCCTATTATTGGAGCAATCGACGATTGCGACGAAGAAGACGCGCCGATCCGGGTCAAGACTCGTCGCCGCAGCCTCACCATTATTGGCAAAGTACTTCGTCGGATACGGATTTTCCTTGGCATTTGGCATAGTCGGGAGATCGCCCGGACTAAGATGTTCCGACCCGATGGGGCTCGGGGGAAGCGGATTCCCGTCCTGATCGTACGCGAGTTCGAGGCCAAGCTCGCGCAGGTAAAGTTGGTAGCGCGTCGTCGAGGTTTTGAGGAGATCCCGGAACGCCTGGGTTTTATTGCTGTGGTGCGCGTTCAAATAGTTGTCCAGCGCCGTACCATCCTTCCAATCACCTGCGCCCTCCCAGCCAGTACTTGTTGTCGTTCTGAACAGGGTGTCGCGTGGAAGCTGGTTTTCGGCTACCTTATTGCCATTGCATGCCAAGGCTGCGTTGCCCTTCAATACATTGGGCGCGGGCGGGAATGTCTTGATCGTACTAACTTCAGGGCTGCCGCCGCTCGGGTACATGTCGAAGCGAACGTTCATCCCATCGCAAACAGAACTCACCTTATTGCCAGGAGTTACGGTATTTCCATTGCTGAAGCAGAAGTTAGGGCTTGGGGATGCGAGGTTGAGGGCAACGCGATTGCTTTGAGTGTCGTTTGGAGGATCAACAATCGCGAAATCACCATTCGCATTCGTCCCCCCACCCTGGGCCCTTAGACGGAATTGTGTGCCGACTGCTGGATTGAAGTCCGACGGTGGAGAATAGCAGATGCGAAGGGGAGTGACGTCACAGGCGGCGTAGGTTGTGCCGGCGACGGATGTTTCTCGGGCTGTATGAGACGTATCCGATGTTAGCGCAGCGATAAACCATCCTGTCAGCGTCCGGGTCGTAGTAGTGACCTCAATATAATAGGCTTCCTCCGACGAAGTGGTAACGACATCCGGGTCCAGCTTTGTGAAAAATCTCGGCTCTCCAATCTGTAATCCTCCATTGTCATCAGCCCAGCGAGGATTATTCACCAAGAGGTTCATCGCGGCATCTCGGGCGCGCTGTATGGCAGAAGCTCTTGTTGCTGTTGCCGGTTGCCCATCCAATTCTTTCGCACCTGCAAGAGCAGCGGCATCTGCCAAGTCTTTGAGTTCTGTTTGGAGTTGCCTGTATCGGCTGGCATCAATGGCAAGACCAACGAACCCGATGATGACCGGCACCATAATGGTGAAAAGGATTAATGCGGCCCCCTGGGTATCTCTGCCGAATGTTTTAAGCATCCGGCTCGTTAACGATGCAGGGAATGGCAACATGGTCTCGCGCCCCAGCGGATAATCTTCACATAGCAAAAATGAGCCGCGGTGATGCTGTCAAGCCAAGCTTCGTATCAATATCGAGGTACCCATTTGGAGATACTTGCTGCCAAACAGTGCTTGGTTACTGTAAATATAGCAGCCTAGCTTCAGATATAAGTCAATACTTACCGGGATGAGGTACGCAGTGCAGAGGACAACTTCGAAGCTCGGCCTACGCGGGAAAGTGTTTTTCATTATGTTTTATCTCTGGGGCATAGGTGGCTTTGCAGGCTGCATATATCTTGCACACATTACATCTCAGCTAGGGCAACAGGCGTTTGAAGTGGCCCCTGTAGTTACTATGCAAACCACACTCTGGATTGGCGGCGTCATCTTTCTCGGATTTTTAGTCTTGTTTTCTCCACGCGAGAGTTCCTGAAACATGAGCTAATCTATTGATTTGCGCCTTATTCAGGCAAAAGGGGGTTCTTGCCTACTGCCCACAATCGGACGTGATGCATGCCTCCTGCTCCATCCGCTCCAGTGAGGCGACTAAATCGATAAGAAAGTAAGAAAGAGAGTTATTCTCGCCGTCGCCGACCCCGGTTCCATAAAGGGCCTTCGAAATTGACCGGACGCCCCTGCGCTCGGTTGTCCAGCCTCGGCCCGCGCGGGGCCCTTTTTTAGGGCCTCGGAAAACTCACGAACCGTGGCGCTGACTGCTCATGAAACTTGGCCAGGAGCGGCCGCCACACACCGTCGCCCTGCGGCACGCGGTCAGCTTTTCGGTCGGCTGGTCGTCGCCACTGGCGCGCCTGAACAGGCTATTGATCGTGTTGATGTCGGCCAGCTCCTTGCCCTTTTTAGGGCCTGCAAAAACTCCTCGTTACTTTCGGTGAAGTGATAGATTGTTGCGACGTCTTCGCGAGAAACCCGGCGGATTGCCAGCCCCGCCATCGCCGATGACCTTCCCGCGCGTGACTGCCTCGCAAAATGCTGGTGAGCCGCTGGCTCGCCCCCTTTTTATGGTGCTCGAAAATTCCTCGGGCTTGGCGTGCCGACGCCCGAGCGGCAGGGCTCGAAAGCAAGCCGCAGAAGCCGGCCGACCTCCATGCCGCTTCAATCATTTCCGCCCGTAGCGGGGCTGGGGTAGTCTGAATCCTGGAGCGGAAGACGAGTCTAAATCCTGGATGCGATGCCGTAGGCTCGTCCGCGCAGTCATGGTCCTACAGGCCGACGGCATTCCGTGCGAGCCGTTGAATGCGAGCTGTTTAAACGGCTCCGCCACGAGCCGCGCTAGGCGCGATGCCGTGATGCCCACACCTCTCGACCCGCACCTCGCTGAAATCTTGCCAGCAAGCCTCGGCAGCGCATTGACGACCTTCCCGTGGGCCAGCGGAATCTCCTTCCGGTGGCGAGACCACCTGAAAGTCACAACACCAGCCGCCGCAAGACCTGCGGGGTATCTGCCCGCACCTCGTGCCCTCTCGCGGTATTGTCTGAGCGACTGGCCAGCATCACACAGCTCCTTCGCTGCGCTCAGTCGCGAGTGTGTGGTTTTCAGAGGAGGCAAGCGAGCGGGGAACGGGAGGGCGCGCCGGTTGGACTCTCGCTCTGTCGGCTGGCAGCCCAATGTGGCCGTAGGCCACGCCAGCGCCGACATGGCGGGTTTGGCGGACGGTACTGGCTCAAGAACCCGACTAAGCCGCTTCGGAAGCCTCAGTCACTGGCCATGGCGACCGGCCGAAATACTCCGTGTCGGACTCGTTGAGCCGCTGGAGCCAATAGCTGATATCGCGTGGCGGGACGGAGGGATCGGCAGCCCCATGTCCGAAGTCTGTCGCGCCGCTCTCTAAAGGTATATCGCAGAGCGACAGACTTCGGACATCGCCGTTCACGATCCGTGCTTTGCCCTGCTTGAGCCACCGCCCGAGCGTGCGGTCGGTGATCCCGTGCTGCTCACAAAACGCGCGGCGTCGCTCGGCTCGGGCGAGAAATTCGGACCGCAGCATGCGCCCGTCCTCTCTTCGCTGGACAGATGCCCGTTCCCAGTCGGCCTGCCGCTTTCTCGCCCGGTTGCGGGTCTCACGCTGCCGTTTACTCTCATCGATGGCCTCGATGTTCCAGCACTGGACCTCGTTCCGCTCCAGCGCCGTGAGAGCGAGAGCCTTGCCGATAGCCTTGCCGCTGATAGGGCTGTTCGGGTGTTCGTCGTGCCATGCCTGCACGTTGTGGATGAGGGGCATGAGTTCGGCTTCGTCGAACGAACCGGAGCCTGCGTCATCCAGTAGACCTGCATCCTTCAGAGCGCGGGTGAGCGTGAAGAAATCGAGACCATGCCTTGGGTCATGATCCTGCAGCCTGTTGAGCTTCTGGCGCTCTGCAAAAGAGAGTTCGGCCGAGGCGATGATTTTGGCCATGACCCAGGCGAACTGCCGCTGCGCGTGGGCATCGATCACGATGCCCTGAGCAAGCCGCCAGCGGGCAAGGCGCTGGACTTGGCGCAGGAGCACGAATGCCCGTCGCGCGCCGCCGAATTTGCGGCGGCCGGAGTTCGTGGTCCGGCTGTCGATGATTGTGGCGTTAAGGAGCGTCATCCGCCAGGAGACCCAGTGCACGGGCCTGAGCGAGGGCATCGTTCAGCGCCTCCGCCAAGGTCGGCAGGTGCTTGACCGAAAGGGTCAGGCCGCCCCCGCCTGGCTTCCGCTCGCCAGCCGTGTCGCTGTACCAGCAGCGGATGTCGACGGTGGCCTGACCGTTGAACCGGCCAAGCCGCACACGGACAGTCTCGCGGGCGTTGCGCCGCCATTCGGCAATGGTCACCGGGAGGTCAGGCAGTTGCTCGGCGCGCTGCTCATCGAGAGGAGTGAGCGAGCGGGGCCAGCCTTTGCGCAGCCTCGGGCGCGCGACAATATTTGTTTTCACGCAGATATCTCCTTGGCCCCGCCAGATGCCCCGTCTGCTGCGGGGCTTTTCTCGCACGGTTCCGCGAGAGCTGATCGGTTAGGCTTTGGCTTTGAGCAGCGGCAGGCGCTGGAGCCACTCCCGCCTGTCGCGCTCCAAGATGATGGTCCTGCGGCCAAGCTTACGTGCCTTCAATTCGCCAGCGGCGATGGCCGCGTAGACGGAGCTGCGTCCGCAGCCCGACTTTTGCGCCGTCTCCTTGATCGACAGGCCGTCGATTTCGCGGTCGTTGTCGTTGGTGCTCAACGGGTCCTCCCTGGAGGTTCCCCGCCCCGAGCGCCGAAGTGCAGAAGGCCGGATGGCCAGCGGTTCGATCCAATGGGCCGATGGAATGCTGGTCTGGACGCCTTCACTATCTCCTGGCTTTCGGGGCCGGAATGGAAAGTGAGGCATCGGCAGCTGCCGATGCGCATCCAGGGCGTCCTGGATACGTCTCCATTCTCCGACAGACGGCGGCGGCACACATCGCACAAACATGCCGCAGAGACAAAGCCGCGCATATAAATTGCATTCCGGATTTAGCGCGGACGAGAGACTCCTATCGGCCATTCTGAGGCTCTCGGGCTTGCCGCCCCTGCGCCGGGACCCCGCTGTCCAGAAACTCGACTCCAGGGCGAGAGTTTGCTCACCACCCTGGAGCGGATCAAGGCAGCCGACCAGATGGAGCGATTACGCCTTGTGACTCCGCAGTCGAGGAATGGCCGAAAACGGGCGCAGGACGAGCAAAGCTGCTTCGCCTAGAGGGAAGAACTCAGAAAAGGCACGAAGCGGCTGTGCGCGTCATTTCTGGCCATTGTTTCTGACCATTGTCCGGGCATGACGCAGGGCAAGGAACCCTTGACTAGCACGGGCCGAGATGTCCTTCGACCTTACCCCACGCGCCGGTCAAGCGGGACGACGGCTGCGCCCGTCCTCGGTTCGCAGAACCGCGCCCACGCCTCCATCAGCTTGCGACGTTTCTCCAAAGCATCGCCGCGCCGGTAGGCACGCTCGACTGCATCGCCGACGAGGTGAGCGAGAGCAGCCTCAGCGACCTCGCGCGGGAATGCGGTCCGCTCACCGGCCCAGTCACGGAAGGCGCTCCGGAAGCCATGCACCGTCGCGTCCACCTTCATCCGGCGCAGCACCATCTCCAGCGCCATGCCAGACAGAGGCCGATTGCGCTTCAGGCCCGGAAAGACAAACTCGTTGATTCTGTCCCGCTCCAGGTCGCGCAGGATTTCGACTGCTCGTTCGGGGAGCGGAACCCTGTGCGTGCGGCCTGCCTTCATGCGCGCGGCGGGCACAGTCCATATCCGCGCCTCCAGATCGAACTCGCTCCAACAGGCTCCTAGCACCTCGCCGGAGCGGGCAGCGGTCAGAATGGCAAACTCCAGAGCACGGGGAGCAACACCCTCGCGCTCCCGCAGGGCGTTCATGAAGGCGGGCACCGCATCGAAGGGCATCGCCTTGTGATGGCCTCGTGTGAGCTTCTGCCGGCCGGGCAGGAGGGCATCCAGATGCCCTCGCCAGCGAGCTGGGTTCTCGCCGGACCTCTGCCCGCAAGCGCGGGCAAAGTCGAGAACCCGCTCGATCCGGCCTCGCAGGCGCGACGCCGTTTCAGGCTTGGTTGTCCAGAGGGGCTGAAGAACTTTGAGGACGTCCCCTGTTTCTATCACGGCGACTGATTTGGACCGGAGCGGCTCGCAGTAGACTGTCAGCGTCATCGTCCACTGAGCGCGGTGCTTCTCGTTGCGCCAAGAACTGGACATGCTGTCAATGAATGCATTGGCCGCCTCGCCAAAAGTCATCACCTTCGGCCGGTCCCGCACGCTGATCGGATCGAGGCCATCGACGAGCTTCTGCCGGGCATCGGCCGCTCTCTGGCGGGCTTTCGCGAGCGGGACATCGCGTAGCGATCCGAGGCCCATCTCGCGGCGTTTTCCGGCGACCTTCCACATGAAGACCCAGGAGCGGGCACCGTTGGCAGAGATGCTGAGATAGAGCCCTCCGCCATCCGAGTGCCGCCCTGGCTTCGCCAGCGTTGCGACCTCTCTGGCGCTGAGCTTGTGAAGCTGCTTGGACATCGCTCGGCCCTCCGCTTCCCCACCGGGTTCCCCACCCGATGAGCTGGATTCTAGCGGACGCGCTCGGACGCGGGA
Organism: Microvirga sp. HS2; assembly: GCF_055792805.1. Lineage (NCBI taxonomy): Bacteria > Pseudomonadati > Pseudomonadota > Alphaproteobacteria > Hyphomicrobiales > Methylobacteriaceae > Microvirga > Microvirga sp. HS2. The sequence continues at coordinate 1,007 of NZ_JBVVAJ010000004.1, read as the reverse complement.
AGACGTATCATGCTAGGAATGCTGATCTTATTGCCGCGCCCGTAGACATCAGTGGACGTGGAGGAACTATGGTTCGGCGGACTCCGTCTCCGCCATTTTACTATTCTAAATAATTGAGATTCAAGGCGTTTTCGCCTTTCGGCACCCCGTCGGCGACCCTGCCATGGGTGCGCCTGCTGTGGCGGTGGTCCCACGCCGTGCGCACCAGGGTCAGAGCGATCCGGAAAGCGTAACTGTGGTACGTGCGACTATCCCTGCGGGCCGAATCCGGCTACGACCCAGGCGGCGGCCCCATCGTATTCATTCTGTGCAGCACCCCATGAAACACCAGGACAAGACTGCGCCGGCTTCGGCCCGGCCCGAGGCGGGAGCCGCGGGGACCGGGATTCTTTACGCGCTCGCCGCTTTCTTCACGTGGGGTCTGGTCGTCCCACTGCACTTCAAACTTCTCTCGTCCGTACCGCCCCTCCAGATCCTCGCATACCGAATCGTATGGGCCACGCTGTTCGCGCTCGGGCTGATCGCCTTTCGCAGGCAGTTAGGGCAACTCATCGAAGTTCTGGCTTTCAGTCGCAGGCTTGGGCTGCTGTGTCTGTCCGCCGCTCTGATCGGCATGAACTGGCTGGTCTACATTTGGGCCGTGAACAGCGGGCACCTCGTCCAGACAAGCCTGGGATATTTCATCAACCCGCTGATCAATGTCGCGCTGGGCGTTCTCGTCCTGAGAGAGCGTCTTCACCCGGCGCAGATCATTGCCTGCGGGCTCGCCGGCGCGGGTGTGGTGTTGCTTGCGGTGTCGTCGGGCGAGATCCCGTGGGTCGCGTTGACGCTGGCTTTCAGCTTCGGCTTCTACAGTCTCGTGCGAAAGACCGTGCAGGTCGGGCCGCTAGTCCTTTGCCACAGGGGAGCTGCGGGATGGTTCGAGGGGGTGTAAACTGAGCGGATCTGAGGGAGGGCTCTCCCATGCTCAAGCGCTATCTTGTCGATCTCACCCGCCGCGAGCGCAC
>NZ_JBVVAJ010000003.1:0-249610 GCF_055792805.1 Microvirga sp. HS2 | reverse complement strand
AGGTCAGTGCGCTCGCGGCGGGTGAGATCGACAAGATAGCGCTTGAGCATGGGAGAGCCCTCCCTCAGATCCGCTCAGTTTACACCCCCTCGAACCATCCCGCAGCTCCCCTGTGGCAAAGGACTAGCGATTGACGATTTTCTTGGGGGCATTGCTCTGCTCCGGCTTCAGGTTGACGATATGCCCGTAGGGGCCGGCGACGCCCGTTCCATCGATGAAGCGGCGCTGCATGTCGCTGCTGACCTCCAGGTTGCCGAGCAGGAAGAACTCCGCATCGTTGCTGGGCTTCGCGGCATCGAGCGGTGTGCGCAGAGGCTGCCCTGGCTTCGCGGGGCGAACCAGATGGGGCGTGACCTATACGCATGGTCTTCTCCAGTGCTTGTGCATGGGGGCGATCGCAATGCAGCCGGCGAGCGGGCTTGGACTTCGTGAGCCGGTCCACGCTCAACGGCGCTTAGAGATCGTTCTGCGATTACAATGATATAATGTTATGATGTGTCGAGGCTAAAAACAAGCATCCCTCGGCCAAGTACGCGGCAGAAAAGGTCCAGATTCCAAGGTGATTAGATCGGCTCGCAGACTGGAATAGTGTAGTGCTTGTTACAAACTCGCCTTATATGCACCTTGAACTAAATTGCGTTACAAATGGACTTGGAAAAAGCCTAAGCCGCATCAATCGCTTAGAAGGGTTAGCCGAGAAGGACCCCCAAAGGACGATATTAAAATCCTAGGAATATTCCGTAACGAGAGAATGGCCATAACGCGTCACAATATTTGCAATCTTGCACGTTTCCTATTGCTGAAACGCACAAGCTTCGCATCGATCATGGCTCCGCGGCACCTCGTTAGGAGCGCCTGAGGCGTCCCAGACCTGAACTCTTTCTTTTGAGCGAAGAGGCCTGCGTCGGAAGCATTCCTGGCTTTTGTGCAAACTGAGAGAGAAAATGCCTAAAACATTGCCTTCAGCCGGGCTTCAAGCGCTGGACATCGAGCAGGGAGCGCTTCGCCTTCGAGCAATCTGCGCGCCTGAGCATTAAGCTTAACGTTCTCTTTACATCAATAGACACATCATAACGTTGCTGTCCAATGTCGCAGCAGCATGTGTGTTTCGTTGAGTAAAGAAGAACTTCCATGAATGTGATCAGGATCGTGGCCTTGACCGGCCTTTTCGCAGCAACGGGTTCGGCTGCCTCGGCCGCTGACCTGACCCGGGCTTTCCTCCCCTCGACGTCGGTCGTCATGCGGGACACGAGGGAGAGCCCCCTCGGCTGGTATCTGCGAGGCGAAGTCGGCTATGCCGGCTACAAGCGTCCTGACGCAGACTTCGCCATCCAACCTTTCACCGACAGTTTCAGCCATGAGAACCTGGGCAATGCCGCTGTGGTCGGTGCCGGCCTGGGGTATCGCTTCAATCCGAATGTCCGGATGGATTTGACGCTGGATCATACCTTCGATGCCCGCTTCAAGGGGATTGTCCCTGCCACTGCCGCGGCACCGATGATGGATCGGGCGGCGTTCGAAACCTCAACCTTCATGGTGAACGGTTATCTGGATTTCAGGCCCGTCATGGGCTTTACGCCCTATGTCGGCGCCGGTATCGGAATAGCGCACAACGTGCTCTCCCACCATGTGCTGACGACCTATGATCCGGTGACGGGAGACGAGGTGTCGGAGCGTTTTGCCGGCGGTGATGCCTTCAACTTCGCCTGGGCGCTCATGGCGGGCTTGGGATACCAGATGTCGTCGAACTTCACGCTCGATCTCGGCTACCGCTATGTCAACCTCGGGGATGTGAAAACGCGCTCCTACGGGGATGGCACCGGGGTCGATGTGGGTTCGATCGGCGCACACGAAGTCCGGATGGGCGTCCGCTATACCTTCAGGTGAGGATGTCGGCGTCCTCGCTTCAGCCTTGGCCCGCAGCCCCTGCTGCGGGACCAATGCGTGGTCGAGCAGGGTTGATCCGCTACCAGCGGATCACCACGACCGTCTGATTTCCGTTGCCGAGCTCGACGGCTTCCAGCCCTTCGGATCTTTTGCTCTGCCGCTTGGCGTTCTCGACGACCTCGAACTCTTCCACATGGGTGGCAAAAGCCTCGTCCACCTCCGCAACGCAGAGCAGGGTGTCGGGGGGAAGATTCTCAACCTTCCTGAGAAAATCGCGCAGGGTCTGAGCCATGGAATGCCTCCGGTTCCTGTCACAAACCGATCCGCAGGGAGGGAGTTCCGGCAAGCGTGGCGCTTTCACGCTCAATCGGCCATTCTCTGGGTCGACGGAGAGGAGTAGACTGGGCGGGCCGGTCGCGCAGCAATAGGAGGTGAGCCATGAAAAGGCATCACACTCTCGCGTGGTTTGCGTGCAGCATCACGACCTTCTCCTGCATCGGCATGGCATCGGCGCAGCACCAGCATGCGACAGGCTCCATGAGCGACGAGGATCTCATCAAGAGCGCCATGGCGGCGGCCCCTCCGGCCGTGGCAAAGGATGCGACCATCGTAGTCATTTCCGAGAATGGCCAGACGCGGGTCCTGCGGAAGGGCACCAACGGCTTCACGTGCCTTCCGGACAATCCGAGCACGCCGGGCCCTGACCCCATGTGCGGCGATCAGAATGCCATGGAATGGGCCAAGGCCTGGATCGAGAGGAAGGATCCGCCGCAGAACAAGGTCGGCTTCCTCTACATGCTCTCGGGCGGCACGGATGCCAGCAATACCGACCCTTATGCCCAAAAGCCCGAGGCTAACAACAATTGGATCGAAACGGGTCCGCATGTCATGATCGTGGGGGCCAAGGGGATGATGGAAGGCTATCCCAGGACCCCGAAGCCCGACACGTCGCAGCCCTATGTCATGTGGCCGGACACGCCCTACGAGCACCTCATGCTCCCGGTTCACATGCCGGAGGCCACAAATCGCTGACGTCCCGATCCCGCCGTGTCGGCGACCGGTGCACGGCGGCTCCTCGGCTTCGTCCCAGGGCGCCTCAAGGCCTGCCCCTCGGTCCATCGAGGCGGTGACGCCTGTCGCCTCGATGCAGGCGGCTTTTGGGCAGAGGGCCGAGCGTACTGCCGGGCAGAGTTGAGCAGCATGCCGCCAGCCCGGACACCGGGTCTCCCGTAGAGGGCATTCCGCCACAAAGATCTGGTCGCTTGGGAATGACCGTGCTATCTGAACCCGAGTGCGGTCCCGTAGCTCAGCAGGACAGAGCAGCGGTTTCCTAAACCGAAGGTCGGAAGTTCGAGTCTTCCCGGGATCGCCAGCCCTTCTCGGGCGTCGCAATTGGCATTGGCTGTTTACTGGAACGGCTGCGGCAGGTGCTGTCGACAAGGCTCGGCTTTATGCTGTCGGAGATAGCGCTCGAGCATGGCCATGGCATCCACTCGGAAAGCCTCCATTGCCGTCATCGAAAAGCAGGACGGTTCAGTTCAGCGCTCGTCCTTTGGGGCCAAAGGGAGCAACCTGGCATTGTTCGCTGCGGCCGGGCCCCGTCGGGAAAGAGCGCCGAACCGCCGTCGCAGATCTTCCGCCAGGACTTCGGCCCCCACTGAGACGCAGGAATTGTGCTCGCCTGGCAGCTGAACGACCGCAAGGTCGGGGCTGAGCCGACGCCATCTACGTCCGTCGAATTCCGCTGCGTAGAAGACCACCGGTGCGGCGAAAGGACGAGGCCTGTAGCGCGCCATGATCGGCGTGTAGATTTCGTTGAGCGCGGACCATGGAATGTCGACGCCGTCGCGAATTTTGGCCATCAGTGACTTCGCTTTGTTCAGTCGCTGTTTCCAAGGTATCTTCGGCAGCTTCTCATACCGGTTCAGCTGCTCGTAGACCCATGCCAAGCCAGCAGAGGGCGTGACATGGTCGACCAGCGAGAGGATGAGGCGCTGGAACGTGTGCGCGCTGGTGGTGGGGACATCGACCAGTCCCATGAACTCGACCCTTCGGCCCGCCCGCGTCAAAAGATGAGCCACTTCAAACGCGACCAGTGCTCCCTTGCACGAACCGATGATCCGGTATGGTCCGGCGGGTTGCCGCTCGAGAATCAGCTTCAGGCGATCCGCCGCCATTGCCTCGATCGATTGAGGAGCAGGCTCTCCGCGCGAGCCATGGGGCTCGATCAGGACGATGGGCTGATCCGGGGGCAGCAGATGCACCAGCCTGCGGACCAGCAGGCTGCCCATGTCCAGATCGCCATGGAGGAAGAAGAACAGCGGAGGCTGGCTCCCCTCGGCGTTGAAGACAGCGCAAGGCCCTTCAGGGAGGCTGGCCTGCTGGGCGATCTTCGGCGCGAGGAGGCGGATGGTTTCCCCCTGAAACAGGAGTGAGGCTGGAAGCGGGTGGCCTATCGTTTTCTCAGCCTCCAGCAGCATCTCGATGGCCAACAGGGAGTCGCCGCCGCGCTCGAAGAAGTCGTCATCGATCGTCAAGCTCTCTAGCCTCAGCACCTTTCGCCATATTCCCAGCAATTCGCGTTCGATCTGCTGAATATGCGCGCCGAGGGACGGAGCATGGGAGCCTTTGGCCGCATCCAGGTTTGCTGCGAGAATGCTCGCCAGGTGCCGGCGCTGAACCTTGCCCGTTATGCCCTTCGGCAAATGTTCCAGGATGAGGATGTTGCGTGGAATCTTGTAGGGCGTCAGTTTGTCTTCAAGGAACTGGCGCAGGTTCGACGGCGTAGCGGATGCGCCGGGATGGAGCACGACGGCCGCCGCGACATCCTCACCGTAACGGGGGTGGGAGACCGCGAAGGCTGCTGCTTCCGCCACCGCCGGATGGCGCAGGAGCGCATGATCGATCTCAACGGGCGAGACTTTCTCGCCGCCGCGATTGATCAATTCCGTCATACGCCCATGGAGGGAGAAGAAGCCGTCCTCGTCGACGCTGCCGAGGTCGCCCGTGCGCAGCCAGCCGTCAACGAAAGCGCGCTGGTTGAGTTCGGGATCATCGAGATAGCCGGCCGCCACCGTGGGGCCGCGGACCCAAACCTCACCTTGCTCGCCGTGCGGCAGCGGACGCCCCTCTTCATCGACGATGGCAACGGTTCCTGGCCATGGCATGCCACAGGTCCCCGGCTTGTTCGGGCCCGGTGGCGGGAGATTGGCGGCGATCTGCGCGGCTTCACTGGAGCCGTAATGCTCCAGGACCGGCACCTTCAGGATCGCCTCCAGCTCCTCGCGCACGGCCTGGGGAAGTGGCGCGCCGCCCGACGTAATGAACCGCAGGGTATGCCTCGTCGCGACATTCGCCATCGTTTTGGCCCTGTCCAGCACGGCACGGTGGAGCGTTGGCCCTGCCGAGTACCAGGTCGGACGGAGTCGCTCGAACCACTCTGTCAGATCGACTGCGGAGGCATCGGATGGAAGTGCGATGCTCCCGCCGGTGAGCAGGGGCGTAAACGCCGTCACCTTCAGGCCGTGCGAGTAGTAGGGTGGCGATACGCTGAGGCAGCGGTCCTGGGGCGTCAGCCCGAACCAAGCCTGGAGCCGGGCCGCCGCTGCCAGCATATTGGCGTGACTGAACGGGATCAGCTTCTGGCGCGCGGTCGTTCCGGAGCTCTGCAGGATGAAGGCCGGGTCGTAGGGCGTAGGCTCGTCATCGATCGGGGAGGCGAGCGAAGCCGGAACGTTCAGCTCCAGACCGAGCTGGCCACCTCCTTTGGGGGAAACCTCGATGATGGCAACTTTGCGCCGCTCTGCCGCAAGCCGCAGTTCGGGGCTGCCGCCTTGCAGCATCAAGAGCGCATTCAATCGCAGGGCCTCGATGAGGCGATCGAATTCGGCGGTTGTTTGCCTTGGATCGAGCGGCACTGCCACGGCCGTACAGGCAACGGCGACAATGGTGAGGACTGCCTCCGGCCCGTTCGGCAGCAGCACTCCGACCCGGGCGTGGTGGGACAGGCCGCCTTCACGCAATTGTCTATGGATCTCGTCGATCTGGCTTTGCAGGTCGAGGTAGCTCAAGGGGGCCAAGCCCGGGGCGAGAATGGCCGGATTATGTGGTTGCAGGGCGGCAAAACCGCTAATGACTTGGCGCAATGTAAGCTGCGTCTTCGCGGCAGCCACGCCACTCGATTGAGATAGGGTAGAGGACGCCAGGGCGGCCTGCAGGTTGTGGTTTTCGCTTGTCACCGAGGCCGTCCTTGAAGGTTACACGCATGCACGCGGCAGATCACGGATACGTGAAGAACGTCCTAGGGCAAGGTTTTCTTCTGGGGATACTTCCAAAGAGATGATCGCCACCCCAAAAGGCTATGATCATTTCACAGGAGCATGGAGTGCGTCGTCGTCCGATCCTGCATGAGGCTCCCTTGGACCCGGCCGGTTCGCTCGTCCTCAGGCTTATGGTTCCAGTTGCGTCCGCGACGCATTCGCCTTCGACAGCGCAGGCCAAGCGGCCTCTCGCCGTGCTCTCGATTGGGCAGCCGGATCACGAGGGCTTGGGAGAGGAGCTCAAGGGAAAATCGATGCAGCAGACGACGCCCGTGGGTTCATAGCAAAGGCGAACTTCGCCGTTCAATTCGCGGGCCAGACCGCGCTCGAGCAGGCGGGTCCCGAAGCCGCTGCGGAGAGGCGGCGATACGACAGGACCATCGTGCTCCTCCCAGCGGATCGTAAGGAATGAACGATCTGCGGACAGGCGCTCGGTCCAAGTAATCCCGACGCGCCCCCTAGGCCTGCTCAAGGCACCGTGTTTGACGGCATTGGTGCTGAGTTCGTGAAAGGCCATGGAAAGGCTGAGCGCGGTTTGAGGTGGCAGGCGGATGTCCGCGCCCGACAATTGGAAAGGATCGCAGCCTGTCATTCTCCCCTGATAGGGAGCGATCGCCTGCCTGAGAAGGTCGGCGAGGCTGACCGTGTCCCAGTTTTCCCGCGTCAGAATGTCGTGAGCCCTGGCCAGCGCGAAGAGACGCTCCTCGAATGCGCTCTTTGCGGCGAGCGCCGCTCCTTCGTCGGACAGCCGGACCTCGCGGAGGCTTTGGGCGGCGAGCGACTGGACCGTCGCGAGGGTGTTTTTGACGCGATGGTTCAGCTCGTTGATCAGCAGGCGTTGGTGCTCCTCGGCGCGGGTTCGCTCCGTGACGTCGTAGAACGTGCTCATGGCCAGGGTTTCGTTGCCGATGCCTTCGACCGGTGTGGAATTGACAACGAGGCTGATGGCCCGACCGTCCGCCCGGTGATAGATGACCTCATCCTGATCCACGCATTCCCCGCACAGGATGGCCTGCGTGATAATTTCCTTTCCCTCGCCGAAAGACTCGTTGCCACGCAATGCTTCGAACCTTGCCTCTCCCGGATCCTGAATGAACGCCGTCCTCTGCCCGAGAAGGTCGACGGCCATCGCGTTCTGGAAGAGAATTTCACCCGATGGAATTCTCGCCAGGGTCACACCGACAGGCATGCGCTCCAGCAATCGCCTGAGGCGCTCTTCGCTGGCTCTGACCGCGTCCTCGGCGCGTCTATGCTCGGTCACATCGATCTGCACCCCGTCCCAGATCACTTCGTCCTCGGATGAGAGGCGCGGGGCCCAGATGAGCCGGCACCAGCGGATTTCGCCGCTTTGGGCATGCCGGATGGCGATCTCGACATCCAGCGGCTTCAGATCGCGCAGAGCCGCAATTTCCGCCGCTGCGAGCACTGAGACGTATTCGGGCAGAACCAGCTTGTAGAGCAGGGATGGGTCCATCAGGACGTCTTCCGGCGCCACGCCGTTCACGGGCAGGCAGCTGCGCGAGATATAGACGAACTTGCGCTGGGTCCCGTCTCGGGAGCTCACGATCTGGTAGATCATCGTCAGCGGGATGTTATCGGCCACGGCCATCAGCCTTGCTTCGCTCTCGCGAAGAGCATCCTCCACCGCTTTGCGATCCGTGATGTCCAGGAGCACGCCGAGAATCCGGACCGGCATGGCCTTCTCGAAGAGGATCTCCGCCCGCAGGAGGAACCACCTCCACACGCCGTCCCCGCAGCAGAACCGGAATTCGGCGTCGAAGTGCCTTTCGCCGCGAGAGACTGCCTCCTCGGCGATGGCATGAAGGCGTTCCCGATCCTCCGGATTGTAGCGGCTCTGGAGCTCCTGGGTGGTGAGGTCCTGGTCGGGGCGAAATCCCAGGAGCACTCGGAGCTCCCGCGAGGGGTGAAGAATCCTCCCCACGACATCGTATTCCCAGACAGCAAGGCGACCCGCATTGATGGCCAGGCGCAGCCGGGTCTCGCTATGGCGCAGAGCCTCTTCCGCCCGGCTTTCGCCGGTCTTGTCCCTGAATTGGACTCCAAGGCCGTCGCCATATCGGAATAGGCGGACCTCGCAGATCCTGTCCGGAAGCCGGGTGGATGCCGTCGTGAACGTGGCGGGGATGCCTGTCTCGAGAACCTGCACGCAGCGGGTTCTCAGATCGGATCCATCGGTCCAAGGGACAGCCTCCCAGATCACCTTTCCCAGAATCGCGTCCCGCGGCGTGCCGCAATAGGCTTCGGCGGCTCGGTTGACATAAATGGAGCGCCAATTCCGATCGAGGGCGCAAAAGGCGTCGCCCATTCCTTCGAGCATGTCGGCGAGGCACGTCTCCGCTGTACTGCGCCCTGAAGGCGTCCCGCGCATCTCAGACGCCGCCGGTTCAGCGCCGATCGCGCTCTCGTCGTCTACGCGCTCGTAAGAGTTTAGGGTCACGGCCGATCCAGACGTCATTGCCATTCAGATGACAGGAGTGAATCTGGTTGAGCCATGATCACTCCGGACTCATTGTGAATCCGCTTTATATAACGATACAACAAATCTGGCTATATCGAGCCGGGCCTAAAGCGCTCAGGAACAGACCAGGGCCAGTGTGTTCACCTCACGAGGGAAAGAAGGCCTTGAAACGGAGCAGGGTGGTAGCCTCTGGAGGCCTTGGGGCTCTCACTCAACGAACGTCGAAGCGCAGTGGCACCGCCAAGGTGAATTGCTGCTGCGGGAGAGAATCCGGCGCTGCGGGAAGGGATGAGCCCGGACGTGCCGCCGCCAGTGCGGCGTCGTCGAGCATGGGATGACCGGCGCTGCGGACGATGGCGGCGCTGGCGATCCGCCCGGAGCGATCCATGAAGACCTGGATGGTCGCGACTCCTGAGATGCCCTGGCTTCGCGCCGCATGGGGATAGCGGAGGCGGTTGCGAAGGGCAGCCGCCAGACGCGCCTTATAGCGGTTGAGCACCGTCAGGTCCGCCGACGCGGCCGCCCCTTGCATGTTCTCGCGAGAGGACGATGCCTGTCCCTGGCGAGGATTTGCGGGCGGCGGGCTGCGCTCGGCCGTTACGCGGCGGGGCTTGGGCGGGAGCTTGCGGGCCACCTCCTTCGGCGCGGACTTCACGGGTTTCGGCGCAGGCGCCGCCTCGACCGGCTGGGCGATAACGGCATCCGAGGGATCCAGGGCCGGCACGGCGTCGGGTGCGAGGCTCTCCTCCACAGGCTCGGCCTCGGCCTGCGCCGCCTCCGTCATCTCCAGGGAAGTGTCCTCGGTCCTGTCCTCAATGGGCAGCGCCTCGGCCTCGACCGGCGGGACCTCCGGCGCGGAGACTTCGGCGGGTGCGACCGAGTCGATGATCTCCATGGCGGGAGCAAGATCAATCGTGATCTGTTGCTCGCCGGGCGGATGCGTGGTGTCCTGCGACCGCCAAAGCGTCGCCGCCAGCAGAACCCCCGCATGGAGGGCAAGCGCCGTCAGAAACGCCACTCCCACGCGGCCCGATTCCCGCATCGATCCTATGCTCTGTGCAAACATGAGAAAGGCGGCCGCTTACCGAGTGGACCCACTGGGGGCCTGCGCGATCAGCGAGACTTTCTGAAAGCCCGCCGCGTTGATCTGGCCCACGATTTCGACGATGCGCCCGTAAGGCACGGCCGTGTCTCCGCGCACCAGAACCACTTGCGTGGGATCGGCGCCAGCAAGCTCCCGCAGACGAGGCATGACGGCATCGGCGGCCAGCGGCTCCTTGTCGAGGAAAGGCTGACCCTGAGCGTCGATGGTGACGACGACGGGCTGCTTCGGCTGCGAAACCTTCGGTGCGGCGGTCTTCGGCAGTTGCACCGGAACGCCGACCGTCATGAGGGGCGCCGCGACCATGAAGATGATCAGCAGCACGAGCATCACGTCGACCATGGGCGTGACGTTGATCTCGGACAGGGGGGCTGCGGTGAACTCGTCCCCGGAATCCGTCGTGCGGAGCGGTCCCATGCCCATTATTCGGCCGCCTCCGACCGGACGTGAAGCTGGCGGTCGCGCGCCAGGCGGTCGCCGAGCGCTGCGATGCCCGCTGCGAAGGATTGTTGAAGGCGCCCGAGATCGGTCGTGAGCTTGTTGTAGGCGATCACGGCGGGAATGGCCGCCACGAGCCCGATGGCGGTGGCGAAGAGAGCTTCCGCAATGCCCGGAGCGACCACGGAGAGGCTCGTGTCCTGGCTCGAAGCGATGGCCGAGAACGAGTTCATGATGCCCCAGACCGTGCCGAACAGACCGATGAAGGGAGCAGCCGAACCGGTGGTCGCAAGGAATGCGAGGCCGGTCTGAAGTTGCCTCAGATCCCCGGAAAGCGCCGCGCGCATGGCGCGCTCGATCCGCTCGCGGCGCTCCGCGCGGGTTTCCGAGGGGTCCTGATCGCGCCATGCCTCGTAGCCCGCCGCCACGATGCGCCCGTTGGTGCCTGGCGTCTGCGGATCGAGCTTGCCGCTCGTGCGGGCGGCCAGCTCGAAGGCGCGGGCCTGGCGGCGAATGGTCATGAAGCGCAGGCCCTTGTCCAGAATGATGGTCCAGCAGCCCAGGGATGCGAGAACGAGCAGGATCATCACTCCTTTGACGATGGGATCCGCCTGCAGAAACAGGCTCAGGAAGGAAAGATCATGCGATGGAGCGGCGGCAATCTGATCCATGGTGCGGTCCTCACTTGGCAAAGGTGACGGCTTCGATCTTCGACGCCATTTCGATCGCAGCGAGGCACTCCTCTCGTGACGCGGTCGCGCCGTCGCAGGCCACGACGTCGTTGAGGAGGACGCTCCCGATCTGGGGGCAACTCAGGTCTGGGAAGTCGAAGAGCTTGATGAGCGTCTTGCCGGCCGGCACAGGACCCATTTCCACGGCAAGCCGCTTGACGGCGACGCCGCCCTTGTCGATGGCGAAAAGATCGAGCTTGAGGGAGCGCCAGGCTTCCTGACGCCGGTTGCCGATCAGGAAATAGGTGCGGCAGTTTTCTCCGGCCGCCTCGATCTTGTTCAGCTCGATGCGCAGGGGCGCGACGATTGTCGCGGCTTCCTGAGCGATACTCATGGCGCTGAAAGAGATGATCGCGGAGAGGCAGGCCGCGCCCTCGATGACCGACTTCAGGGCATTCCGCCTGTTCCAGCGCATGGACACAATCTCCTTGGACCTTCAAGCATTTCGGATGCGGCATGCGCTGGATCGGCGTCCAATAAAGACGCTGATCACACGAGCACGTCGGCAGCTTCGATGAATCGCAGGTTGCCTGACCGAGATCAGGTGGCGACAATCGGGAGATATCTGAAAGAAGACGGTAAGATCAAGGGTTTGAATATAGGTCAGATATATTCTAAAAGAGCTTCTATTGCTTTGATATTTGACTAATAATGGCCTCTTTATAAAATCTTCAAAGTATTTTTCTTCTCTGTTCGAGGCAATTTGCTGTGCAGATGACGTCCTTTCGATCGTAAGCGCTCGCCGCCTTCAGTCGTGAAGGTGGCCGAACAAGGCCGCCGAGTGCCTGAGAGCACCGCCATGAAAGAACCGATCCATTACAGATCCGTAATGCGATCGTAAGCATGGCGTTGCCTGGGTGCGCCTAGGCTCATGACGAAGCCGTGGAGCCTTCGAACGACCGGTTCATATGCTGATGGGCGACGAGGGCTCGGGCGGCTGGCGAGATCGGCGGTCCGAAAGCCTCTCGATCATCCACCGGGCGCTTTCAGGATGGGCACGATAGCCTTGAACCAAGTGGAGCCTTGCAGATGGTTGTGGAACGGAGTTCGCTCATGGACGAAGCCCGGCCCGTCGCGGCTCATTCCATGAGCGATATCAAGGATGCGGTGCGGGAGCTGAGAAACGCGATGCCCGACAGCGTTCTGGCCGAGTTGGCGGAGCAGAAGATCGAGCGGATCGAACGGGACCGGTCGAGGGACCCTGGCCCCGGCATCGGTGATGGGAGTGGGGCCGGTCTGCGCAACCTGTGAAGCGCACCCGTCGGATGGGTCCTGGAGGGAGGCCTATCTCGTTCCGGGAGATTCTTGGGACCCGTGGTCATCATGAACTCTCGCGGCGTCCCGCTCGATCCTGCGAGCAGGCCCCGCCCTGCCCACCGATCGACGGATGCCGGCGACTGATCACTCCATCGCCTCGATGGGAGGAGTTCCATAGGTGTGGAAGGATTCTACCGTCTTCATGCCCCAGGCCTGCCCCTTCTTCCGCTCCTCCTCCGTCCAGACGATCGGCTTCCAATCCGGGGCGAGGATCAGGCGTGCGCCCGCGTTGCACACCTCGACGCGGTTGCCGCCCGGCTCGTAGACATACAGGAAGAACGTCTGCTGCACGGCATGCTTGTGCGGGCCGGACTCGATCGGAACGCCGGCTTCCAGGAAGATGTCGGCCGCCCGCAGGACGTCCTCGCGGCTGTCGAGGGCATAGGTCAGGTGGTGAAAGCGCCCCTTGGTCCCCGTGTGATCGCGCGTATATGCGAAATCGTAGCTCTTGTTGGTGACCGTCATCCACATGCCGGCTTCGGTGCCGTCATTCATAACAATCTGTTCGGTGAGGCGGCATCCCAGATACTCTTCGAAAAAGAGGCGGTTTGCCCGAACGTCGGCGGCAAGGCAGTTCAGATGATCGAGCCTGCGCACGTTGATGCCGCGAGCCGGGAAACGTTGGGCTTGGTTTTTCAGGGCCGGCTTCAGCTCGGGCGGCGCGACATACCATTCGGTTTCGTAATAGAGCTCGATCACGTGTCCGTCTGGATCCTGGCAGCGGAACGCGGGCCCATGGCCGAGATCGCCGTCAGTCCACCCGATGTCGTAACCAGACCCTTTGAGGGCGGCGACCCGCCGTTCCAGCGCCTGCGGGCTGCGCGTGCGGAAGGCCATGTGTCCCATGCCGGGCTTCTTCGCCGCCGTGAGCTTCAAGGTATGGTGCTCGTAATCGTCCCAGCCGCGAAGATAGACGGAATCGCCCTGGCGGCCGCTTTCCGTCATGCCCATGACATCGATGAAGAAACGCAGGCTCTCCTCCGGTTTGGGCGTGAGCATCTCGAGGTGGCTCAGATGGGCAAGATCGAGGATGGGTTCGGGCTGCATTCTCAAAGTCCTTCGCGGAAGACTTCGTAAGGCTCCACGCTTTCACCAATGCCGAGGGGCAGAATGGGAAGGTGGAGCGCGGTTTTCCGCACCTCTCCGGGGATGACGTGAGCCGCCTGGGGCGCGATCGTCGAACGTCCTCACCCTGCCTGATCCCGCAAGATGCAACAAATGGCTTTTTTGGCGCTTTGCGTGAATTCAATTCATAAATGATCGGCGTCGCGGCGGGCGGCGTCCTCACGCGAAAGTGCGGACGATGATCCTTCGAAACTCATCGGCGAGTGGGGACAGGGGAACGCCGCGCTTTGACACGATGCCGAGCTGGCGGGTCACGCTCGGATTCTTCAGCGGAATCAGCTTGAGGCCCCGGTCGTCGATCGTATCGACGGAGAGGCGCGGCACCACCGTCAATGCAACGCCGGTCCGAACCAGGGCGACGGCCGTTTGGATGTGTTGGACCTCGAAGCGCCAGCGCTGTGCCTCGCGCCGGCTCCCCAGGGCATCGTCGATGATGATCCTGTTGCCCGCCCGCGCACTGATCCGGATCAACGGCTCATCGGCGAGATCCGACCAGCTCAGCGAGGCGTGCGAGGCCAGGGGATGATCCTCCGGGCACACCAGCACGAAGGAATCCTTGATCAGCAGCTCGATGTCGAAGTCCCAGCGATGGGCCGCCACCATGGTGATGCCGAATTCGACCGCGCCCGACTGCACGAGTTCGGCGATCTCGGAGGCGGAGTTGTCGTAGATACGGACGAAGACATCCGGGTGCTGCTCCTGAAAGACTTGCAGCGCATGCGGCAGCCGCCCGGACGCGACCGTGGGAAGGCAGCCGATCGCGAGGGTCTCCTGGCGGCTGCGGCCCGTCCGGCGGAGCTCTTCCAGCGAGCCCGCCAGCCCCTCGATGGTTTCCTTCACCTTGGGCAGGAGAGTCAGGCCTGCCTGTGTCAGCGAAACCTCCCGTGTCGTCCTGGACAGGAGCTTGACGCCGAGGTCTTCTTCGAGCTTGCGGATCCGATGGCTGAGGGCCGTCTGCGACAGGTTGAGATGCGCCGCCGCGTGCTGAAAGCTGCCGCGCTCCGCGATGGCGACGAAAGCATGAAGACCCAGAAAATCGATGCGCATTCCAAGATCCACCGGCGGCTGCTCCCGATGCGCCGGATGGCCGGGCCTCGCCGAATGCATGATTTATATTCATAAATAGCGCAAAATAAACCATTTGCTTCAGGTCCTTTTTGCTGGCGTCCTGACGCTGAAACCATGCCGCCATGACCCCGCGCAAAGACGGGGGCGGGGGGAGGGGACTTGGAATGACAGATAGCCTGCCTGAAGGACCGATCCGTCCGGGCGTCACGCGCGGTGACACCTGCTCGAGAGTGACGGCCTGCGCCGACGGCCGCTCTCGGAATCGCCGAAAGATTGTCTCTTGAAGGCGCTGAAGTCCGGACCAATACTCCAGAGGAGTTCCGGCAGCACATCACCATGGACATGGCGCGCTGCGGGCTTGTGAAGCGGATCGGCATCGGCCTGAGGGCCTGGAGGGGAGGCTGGGGAGAGAACATGTCCCGACCGGGACCGAAGAGCTTTTCGCTCGGCCCCCGATGATTGCAGATCGCGAGATGCTGCGGAATTTAAAAGAGAAGGCAGAAAATGCCGAAGAGGGAAGGAAGAACCATGCGACGTAGAACCGTTCTGAGTGCGGCGGGTGCTGCTCTGGCCTTGATGGCTCTCGGGGGCGCGGCATCGGCCCAGGAGGCGATGAAGATCGGCCTGATCCTGCCGATGACCGGCCCCTTCGCCTCGACCGGGCGGCAGATCGAGGCCGCCGCCAAACTCTACATGCAGCAGAATGGCGATACGGTCGCCGGCAAGAAGATCCAGCTCATCGTCAAGGACGACACCGGCGTCGCCGACGTCACCAAGCGCCTGGCGCAGGAGCTGATCGTCAACGAGAAGATCTCCGTCATGGCGGGTTTCGGCCTCACGCCGCTGGCTCTGGCCCCCGCGCCGCTCGCCACCCAGGCGAAGGTGCCCGCCGTCGTCATGGCGGCCGCGACCGCCACGATCACCGAGGCGTCTCCCTACATCGTGCGCACGAGCTTCACGCTGCCGCAGGCCACCGTGCCGATGGCGGAATGGGCTTTGGAAAACGGCATCAAGAAGGTCGTCACCCTCGTCTCCGATTACGGTCCGGGCATCGACGCCGAGAAGGCATTTTCCGGAGCTTTCTCGGCCAAGGGTGGACAGGTGGAGAGCCTGCGCGTGCCGCTCGCCAATCCCGACTTCTCGCCCTTCCTGCAGAAGGTCGCCGATGCGAAGCCTGACGCGCTCTTCGTGTTCGTGCCCTCCGGCGTCGGCGCGCAGTTCATGAAGCAGTTCGTCGAACGCGGCCTCGACAAGAGCGGTGTCAAGCTCATTGGCCCCGGCGATGTGACGGACGACGATATCCTCAACGGGATGGGCGATGTCGCTCTCGGGGCCATCACCACCCAGCATTATTCCGCGGCGCATGACAGCCCCGAGAACAAGGCCTTCGTCGAGGCGTTCAAGAAGGCCAACAACGGCATGCGGCCCAACTTCATGGCGGTGGGCGGCTACGACGGCATGCACCTGATCTACGAGGGCCTGAAGAAGACCAACGGCGCCGGTGGCGAGGCGCTGATGACCGCCATGAAGGGCATGAGCTGGACCAGTCCGCGCGGTCCGGTCAGCATCGACCCGCAGACCCGCGACATCGTCCAGAACATCTATGTGCGCAAGGTCGAGCGGGTGAACGGCGAGCTCTACAATGTCGAGTTCGCCACGATCCCGAACGTCAAGGACCCGGTCAAGGCCGCCAAGTCCAACTGATCGCTCCAAGGTATGGAAGCGCCGCCCCGGTGGTGGCGCTTCCGTCAGTATTTCCGGAGACGCCGTGCTCACTATTCTCTTCGACGGCATCGCCTATGGCATGCTGCTCTTCGTCTTGGCCTGCGGGTTGGCCGTGACGCTCGGGCTGATGAACTTCATCAATCTGGCCCATGGCGCTTTCGCCATGGCGGGCGGTTACGTGACGGCCGTTCTGATGAATCGCTACGGCGTGCCGTTCCCGGCAACGCTGCCGCTCGCCTTCATCGTGCCGGCGCTTGCAGGCCTCGTGCTCGAGCGGGCTCTCTACAGGCAGCTCTATGCGCGCAGCCACCTCGACCAGGTTCTGTTCTCGATCGGCCTGGTCTTCATGGCCGTGGCCGCCGTCGATTTCGCCATGGGTTCCCAGCAGCAGTTGATCCAGTTGCCCTCCTGGCTTCAGGGGCGTGTCGAGGTGTCCGGCGTTCAGGTCGGGCTCTATCGCAGCTTCATCATCGCCGTTTGCGGAATCCTCGTCGTCTCGTTGCAGCTCATCCTGACCAGAACGCGCTTCGGCAGCCGCCTGCGGGCGGCCGTGGACGATCCTCGGGTGGCGCGCGGGCTTGGGATCAATGTGAGCCTGATCTTTGCCACGACCTTCGCGGTCGGCTCAGGCCTCGCAGGGCTCGGCGGCGCGCTTGGCGCGGAAATCCTGGGGCTGGATCCCACCTTCCCGCTGAAATTCATGATCTACTTTCTGATCGTCGTCACGGTTGGCGGGACAACGAGCATCACCGGTCCGTTCCTGGCTTCTCTCATTCTCGGCATCGCCGACGTGGCGGGCAAATATTACGTCCCGAGCCTGGGAGCCTTCGTCATTTACACGCTCATGATCGTCGTTCTCATTCTTCGACCGCAAGGACTCTTCGCCCGTGCCCGCTGATCCGACTGCAAAGGCCGCGCCATCGCCGGAACTGGCCGATTTCGTCCGCAGGAGCCTGGTCCGGAAAGGTCGATGGGGGGCTACCGAGATCGCCTTCTGGGCCGTGGCGGCCGCGACTCTGTTCTTCCTGCCCGAGCGCCATCTCATCCTCAACGAGATCGCCATCATCGGCCTGTTCGCGGTCTCCCTCGATCTCATCCTGGGTTATGCCGGCATCGTGTCCCTGGGCCATGCGGCCTTCTTTGGGCTGGGCGCCTACGTGGCCGGCATCGTGGCGAAGCATGGATGGACCGATCCATTGCTGGGATTGGCGGCCGCTGCGGCCGCCGCTGCCGTTCTCGGCTTCGTCACGAGTTTTCTCGTCCTTCGCGGAACCGACCTCACGAAGCTCATGGTGACACTCGGTGTCGCGCTACTGCTTGGGGAGATCGCTAATCAGGCCTCATGGCTGACCGGCGGCGCCGACGGCCTCCAGGGGATCACCATGGGGCCCGTTCTCGGGCGGTTCGAGTTCGACATCTTCGGAACGACGGCCTATGCCTACAGCCTCGCGGTGACCTTCGTGCTCTTCGTCATCGCGCGGCGGATCGTCGTCTCGCCGTTCGGACTGTCGCTGCGCTCGATCCGCGACAACCCGCTTCGCGCCCGCGCGGTCGGCATCCCGGTCAATCGACGCCTCGTGGCGGTTTATACGCTCGCGGCCGCCTATGCAGGCGTTGCCGGGGCGCTCCTGGCGCAGACCACTCAGTTCGTGTCGCTGGACGTGCTCGCCTTCCACCGCTCCGCCGACATCATGCTCGTTCTGGTGATCGGGGGCGCCGGATATCTGTACGGCGGACTGCTCGGCGCCATCGGCTTCAAGGTGCTGCAGGACATCCTCTCCGCCTGGACGCCGCAATATTGGCAGTTCTGGATCGGGCTGATTCTCGTGGTGCTCGTGCTCGTGGGCCGCGAGCGCCTGACTGACACCGTCAAAGGCCTATGGCCGCGAGCAAGGGCGCGCCGCTCCGAACAGGCCCAGGCCCTGCCGGCACCAACGGCACGGGAGGTGTGAGATGGCAGCCGCTCTCGAAACCCGTGGCCTCGTGAAGCGCTTCGGCGGGCTCGTAGCCACCGACAACGTCACGTTCCGGCTGGAGCAGGGCGCGCGCCATGCTCTGATCGGCCCGAACGGCGCGGGCAAGACGACGTTCATCAATCTGCTCACGGGAGTCCTGACGCCGACATCGGGGCAGATCCTGCTGGCGGGATCCGACATCACGCGCGTGAGGCCCGAGAGACGGGTCCAGCAGGGCCTTGCCCGCACGTTCCAGATCAACCAGCTCTTTCCGGCGATGACGCCCCTGGAGACCATCGGTCTCGCCGTGTCGGAGCGCATGGGAGGAGGGCGCGACTGGTGGCGCGTCACCGGCAGCAGGCACGAGATCGTGGATGAGATCGTCGAAATCGCTCAGCGCTTCCGTCTGACGGACGTGCTCGACGAGCGCACGTCGAATCTGGCCTATGGCAAGCAGCGCCTGCTCGAAATCGCCGTCGCCTTCGCATGCCGCCCGCGGGTGCTGCTTCTCGACGAGCCGGCCGCCGGCGTGCCGGAGGCGGAGCGCCAGGAACTGCTCGCCACGGTGGCGGCCCTGCCGCGCGACGTCTCCGTACTTCTCATCGAGCACGACATGGACCTCGTCTTCAGCTTCGCCGACCGGATCTCCGTTCTCGTCAATGGAGCGCTCTTTACCGAAGGCACCGTCGAGGAAGTCTCGTCCGATCCGCGCGTGCGGGCAGTCTATCTCGGGGAAAGCGTCGATGAGTGACCTTCTCAATCTGCAGCAGGTATCGGCGGGCTATGGCGAGGCCATCGTCATCTCGGCGATCGACCTGCGTTTGCAGCCCGGTGAATCCCTCGCGGTTCTCGGGCGCAACGGAACCGGCAAGACCACATTGCTCAACACCATCATCGGCGTGACGCGCCGGAGAGGCGGCACCATCACGCTGGCGGGCCGGAACGTGACGGCGCTCCGCCCCGACCTGCGGGCACTCGCGGGGATCGGCTGGGTGCCGCAGGAGCGCAACATCTTCAAATCGCTGACTGTCGAGGAGAACCTGACCGCCGTGGCCCGCCCGGGCCCATGGATGGTAGCCCGCGTCTACGAGATGTTTCCGCGCCTCAAGGAGCGCCGCGCGAACATGGGCAACCAGCTCTCGGGCGGCGAGCAGCAGATGCTGGCGATCGCGCGGGCGCTCGTGCTCAACCCGAAGCTCCTGTTGCTCGACGAGCCCACGGAAGGGCTTGCTCCCATCATCATCGAGGAGTTGCTGGCGGCCCTGAAGCGCATCATCCGGGACGAGGGCATGTCGGCGATCGTGGTGGAGCAGCATGCCCAGAAAGTCCTAGGCGTGACGGATAGCGCTGTCATCCTCGATCGCGGTACGATCGTTCATGCCGGATCGAGCCGCTCCCTGATCGAGGATCCCGCGCCCCTCGAACAGCACCTTGGGGTCACGGCCAAGAAAAAGCCTCGCCAAACCGCCCGTCATTGACAACCACCATTGGAGGATCATTCCATGCAGCGCACCAAGCCACCTTTTCGAGCCGATATGGTCGGCAGCCTTCTGCGGACGGGAGCGCTGAAGGATGCGCGGCATCGGCACCACGAGGGCCAGCTTTCGGATGCAGGCCTGAAAGAGGTCGAGGATCAGGAGATCCGTAAGATCATCAAGCGTCAGGAAGAGATCGGCCTTCAGGCCGTCACCGACGGCGAGTTCCGCCGGGCCTTCTGGCATTTCGACTTTCTGGAGCATCTCGACGGCGTCACCTCGATCGAGGCCGATTCCGGCATGAACTTCAAGGGCGGCGTCGGCATCAGCAAAGCCCTGCGGATCACCGGCAAGGTAGGGTTTTCCGACCATCCCATGATCGATCACTTCCGCTTCGTGAAAGACAACACGAGCCGCGTGGCCAAGATGACGATCCCCGGCCCGAGCATGCTCCATTATCGCGGCGGCCGGAAAATGATGAATATCGGTGTCTATCCTGAGATGGACCAGTTCTACGCGGATGTGGGCGCGGCCTACAACAAGGCGGTTCATGCCTTCTACGATGCGGGTTGCCGCTATCTTCAGTTCGACGACATCTCCTTCGCCTATCTGTGCGATCCCGACCAGCGCGAGATGTTGCGCCAGCGCGGCGACGATCCGGAAAAGCAGCCGGAGATCTATGCGGGCATGGTGCGCGAGGCGCTCAAGGACAAGCCCGAGGATCTCACGATCACCATGCATCTGTGCCGGGGCAATTTCCGCTCCACCTTCATCGCCTCGGGCGGCTACGAGCCCGTGGCCGAGACTCTGTTCAACGCCATGCCGGTCGACGGCTACTTCATGGAGTGGGACACGGACCGGGCGGGTGGTTTCGAGCCCCTGCGTTTCCTGCCTAAAGGTAAGACCGTGGTTCTCGGCCTCGTCACCTCCAAGACGGGCACGCTGGAGAGCAAGGACGACATCAAGCGCCGGATCGACGAGGCCACGAAATATGTCGGTATCGATCAGCTCTGTCTTTCACCCCAATGCGGCTTCGCCTCGACCGAGGAGGGCAACGTCCTCGCGGAGGACGAGCAATGGGCGAAGCTGCGCATGATCGTGGAGATCGCCCAGGAAGTGTGGGGATAAGAACTCCGATCCAGCCCTGCTGTGCGACTGCTTGCGCAGCAGGGCAGCCGTGATCTGAAAGCACTTTCTCCGCGCCCCGTCAGGGCTTCATCTGCGCCACGGCCGCCTTCGCATCATCGAGATCCGGCGCGTCGATATGGCGGTAGCGGGCCTGCACCAGTCCATAGAGGCCGAAAGCAAAGAGGCCGATGGCCGTGAGCGCCAGAAGGATCCAGCCATAGGGCTGCTGCTGGAGAGCCTTCAGAGCCCCACCCAGGCCGTGGACCTCCGCGGACGAGCTGTGGAGCGCGGCCAGGATCAGAAAGCCGCCGATGATCACGAAGACGATGCCGCGGGCTGCGAAACCCATGCGTCCGAGGGAGACGATCCAGTCTCTTTTGTCGCCGGGCAGAGCGAGATGGGCTGCGACATCGCCGCGCCACGCCTTCCAGGCAAAGCCGAGGCCGACGGCCGCGACGACAGCCCCAAGGAGCCCTACGAGCCAGAGGCCGAAGGGCTTGCTCATGAGCCAGGCCGTCCAGTCCTGAGCGGCCTGATCCTCTCCGCCGCCGGAGCCCTGGCCCAGAGCGAGGTTCAACGCGGAAAGCGCAAGGCCGGCATAGATTGCGCCGCTGACCAGGTGGGCGCCTCTGATCGCCCAGCCTTTCATGTCGGATCCACGATGGTCGGCGTCGGTCAAGGCCTCCACCACGCGCCAGGTGCAGAATCCGAAGAGGCCGATCGCGATCAGAAACAGCCAGACCTGGCCGAAGGGTTGCGCGAGCAGCGTCTGCAATGCGGACCGGCTGCCGCCGGTCTGGCCACCCGAGCCGATGGCGGCGAGCAGGGCCAGACCGCCGACGAGGCCGTAGACCACGCCACGCGCGCCATAGCCGATCCGGGCCAACGTCTCGAGGGGATTGAGGGTAGGGTTCGACATTCCATGCGGCTCCGCTTTCAAGAGCATGAACCGACGAGGCGCGCCCGATGTTCCTTGCCCAGAACCGGATGGGCTGGCTCCTTCAGGACGGGCCGGTTGGAGGACGGGTCTGCTGCCGTACGATCGTCAGGATCGCGGTTATCACGACGGGGCCGACAAACAATCCGATCAGGCCGAACGTTTCCAGGCCGCCCAGAATCCCGAGCAGGGTCCAGAGGAAGGGCAGGCGTACCGCGCTGCCGATCAATGCCGGCTGGACCACGTTGTCGCCGATCAGCATGATCGCGGCGCCCCACCCGAAAACCGCCAATGCGGCCACGAGCCCGCCGCCACTCAGAACCAGGACGATGGCTGCGGTCCCGAAGGCGACCCAGGCTCCCATGGGGAGCATCGCGAAAGCTATGGTGAGGATGGCGAACAGGGCCGCATTCGGAACGCCCGCCACGACGAAGCCGATGCCGATCAGAATGCCTTCGCCGATGGCGACGAGAATCGTGCCGTTCACCGTCGCCCGCACGGCCTGCGCCAGGGTCTCGGCTAGCCTTTCCCCGGGCGTGCCGAACCATCGGTCGATCGCGTCCAGAACGCGATCTCCCGTCTGCTCTCCGTCGCGCAGGAGCAGGAACAGCGTCACGAAGGTCAGGAAGGCCTCCAGAAGCCGCGTTAGGAGCGCGCCTCCCAATGTCTCTGACCATCCTGTCAGCGTCTGGGTATCGAAGCCGCTGAAGAGCTGCGCGACGGATTGCGGCTGAGCCAGGTGCGTCTGCCACCAGGCATCGAGCTGCCGGCCGAGGAACGGCAGGCTCTGAACCCAGGGCGGAACCGGCATTCCGTTCTGCTCAAGGCGCGTGAGCCACGCCATTGCCGTCTGGCCCTCGCGTCCGATCTCGGTGAGGGCCAGAGCCAGTGGAGCGACCAGGATCACGGCGAGCGCGATGGTCACGAGCAAGGGCGCTGCCACGCGTGAACCGTCGAGATGGGCCCGTATGCGGCGGTAGAGCGGCCAGACGCTGATGGCGATGATCACGGCCCAGCACAGAGCCGTCAGATAGGACCGCAGCATCCAGAGCGCGAGGCCGAGAAGAAACGCCCCGCCGACCAGACGGGCGATCCGGCGGAGACGGGCATCTGGGGCCGAGCTTTCCGGCTGTTGCGATGACGAGACGGGGCGCTGGCGCATAGTCCGATTCTAGAGAGCCGGAGACGCGCGCCAATCCCGGGTCACCCATTTTACCCCTACCATGCGAAGGGGCCTTTTGA
Organism: Microvirga sp. HS2; assembly: GCF_055792805.1. Classification (NCBI taxonomy): domain Bacteria; kingdom Pseudomonadati; phylum Pseudomonadota; class Alphaproteobacteria; order Hyphomicrobiales; family Methylobacteriaceae; genus Microvirga; species Microvirga sp. HS2. The sequence continues at coordinate 226,682 of NZ_JBVVAJ010000003.1, read as the reverse complement.
AGGGCTACAAGTCGCGCGAGCGCCTGGCGCGATCGATCAGGTCGTCGGCCAATGCCGGTCCTGCAAGCAGCACGAGCAGAAGGGCGAAGGGCAGGGAGAACAGGAAGCCGATATGGCTGAAGCCGATGGCTCCCGTGATGCCGCCGACGAAGAACGAGCCGAGCAGCAGGAGAAGGAGGCGAAGCTTCTCCCGGTCAGCCATGACGATCTCGCCCTTATGGCGGCTGCGGTTCCAGTAGAAGAGTTTTCCGAGCTCGATACCGATATCGGTCACGATGCCGGTGACGTGGGTGGTGCGCATGCGTGCGCCGGAGATCTTGGTGACGGTCGCGTTCTGCAGACCCATGATGAAGCACAGCAGCGGCACTGCGCCTGCCACGAATGCCGGCGAGGGATAGGCCAGCCAGCCGAGCACGCCGAAGAGGCAGAGGAGAGCGGCCTCCAGCATGAGCGGGAGGGCATAGCGGCTGCCGAGGTGATGCCTTCTGCCCCAGTTGATGAGGATGGCCGAACAGGCGGCTCCCGCGACGAAGGGGGCAAAGGCGGCAAGGCCCAGGGTGACGAGGGCGGCGCTGCCCACGGCGAGATTGTCTGCCATGGACGAGAGAATGCCCGACATGTGGGAGGTATATTGCCCGACGGCGAGAAAGCCGCCTGCATTGATCGCCCCGGCGATGAACGTGAGCGCCATGCCGAGCAGCGTGTCCGTGACGCTGGTGCGCTCCGAGGCGGCAATCGCCTTCACCGATCCCAAGGTGCGGGCGGCGATGGTGCGATGCTTCACGGGTGTACGCTTGACGTCCATTTCGGAGAGATTACTGCGGCAATCTGCCAGGGTCATCAGCCAAAAGGCCGCTCGAGGGATATCGAGCGGCCTGATCGTCGATCATTGCGCGACGCTTGTCGAGGCCGAGGCGCGCCGCTCATCGGGCGGCATTCTGATCGTCTTCGCGATTTCCGCCTCGCCGATCTTTTCGGCAAGAGAATTCCCGCCGACGAATACCTGGATCGCACCGGCCTCGACGACATAGCTGCCGTCGTCGAGATGGAAACCGAGGGATTCGACGGGAACCCGCAGAGCTACCCGCTTCGTCTCGCCGGGGGCCAGATCGATCTTCTCGAACGCCTTCAGCTCGCGCAGAGGGCGGCTGCGGCTTGCCACCGGATCGCGCGTATAGAGCTGCACGACCTCCTGGCCCGCACGGGAGCCCTTGTTCGTCACGTTCACGGAGACGTCGAGCGACTCGCCCGCATCGAGCGTCCGCTTCGCGATGGCGGCGTCCGAATAGGCGAACTGCGTGTAGCTGAGGCCCCAGCCGAAGGGATAGAGCGGCGCGATCGCCTCGTCGATATATTGCAGTGTGAAGCGGTTGTTCGCGAGCGTCGGCCGGCCGGTGGGCAAGCGGTTGTAGTACAGGGGCAGCTGGCCGGTCGCACGCGGCCAGGTGAGCGGGAGCTTGCCGCTCGGGTTGACATCGCCGAACAGCACGTCCGCCACGGCGTTTCCTCCCTCTGTGCCCGGATACCAGGCCATGAGGACCGACGGAACGTGCTCCGCCACCGGCCCCAGGACCTGCGGGCGACCGCCCATGATCACGAGCGCGACCGGCTTTCCGGTCGCAGCCAGCGCCTCCAGGATCTCGACCTGCTTCCCGTTGAGCGCGAGATCGGCGCGGGAGGCCGCTTCGCCCGAAAGCTCCTGCGGTTCGCCGAAGACCGCGATTACGAGATCAGCCTTCTTCGCCGCATCGAGGGCTGCGGGCAATTGATCGGTCGAGCGGCACATGAGATCGCAGGCGGGGACGTGGCTCACCGTCATGCCGGCGGATTGCGCGCGCCGCCGGATGCCCTCGAGAATCGTGACGCCGTCTTCCTTGTGACCGCGAGCCGCATGCGGGCCCATCTGATCCTGAGGCGCATCGGCCAGGGGGCCGATGACGGCGATCGAGCGCGTGCCGGGTTTCACGGGCAGAAGGTCACCCTTGTTCTGCAGCAGCACGAGGGTTTCGCGCGCAACCTCGCGCGCGGCCCGGCGCGCCTCCTTCGAGGGGAAATCGTCGTCCGTGCGTGCGGGGTCGATAGGAGCCTGATCGAAGAGGCCCAGGCGGAACTTGGTGCGCAGGACCCGGCGCACGGATTCGTCGATCACGCTTTCGGGCACGCGTCCTGCGCGGACCTCGTCGGGCAGGTGCTTGATGTAGAGCTGCCCCATCATGTCCATGTCGACGCCCGCGAGAACGGCCTTGCGCGCGGCTTCGGCGCCGTCCGCCGCGATGCCGTGGTTGATCAGCTCGCCGATGCCGACCCAATCCGAGGTGACGAAGCCGTCGAAGCCCCATTGGTTGCGCAGAACGTCGGTCAGCAGCCAGGCATTGGCCGTGGAAGGCTCACCGTTGAGCGCATTGAAGGCAGCCATGAAGCTCGCCGAACCGGCCTCGGCCGCCGCCCGGAAAGAGGGCAGGTAGGTATCGTACATCTCCGCGCGAGGGATGTAGGTGGTGTCGTAGTCGCGGCCGCCCTGCGGCGCGCCATAGCCCGCGAAATGTTTCGTCGAGGCCGCAAGCCCGCCCTTACGGAAACCTTCCACCCGGGCGGCGGTCAGGACCGAGCCGAGATAGGGATCTTCTCCGAAACCTTCGACAATCCGGCCCCACCGGCTGTCCCGCGAGAGATCCGCCATCGGGGCGAAAGTCCAGTTCACGCCCACATGCGACGCTTCCTTCGCAGCCCATTCCGAGGCGAGAAAGGAAATGCGCGGGCTGAAGGCCGCAGCCTCTCCCAAGGGAAGTGGGAACTGGGTGCGGAAGCCGTGCAGAACATCGAGGCCGAAGAGCAGCGGGATCTTGAGGCGCGATTGCCGGACAAGAGCCTGAGCCCGGGCCACGTCTCCGGCATTGTTGAAGTTCAGAACCGCCCCGGCCTTGCCTTCGGAAATATCTTCCCAGCGCAAGGGCGGACCATGGGAAACGAGGTTCAGCTGCCCGACCTTCTCCTCGAGCGTCATCTGCCCCAGAAGCTCGTTCACGCGTCGCTCGGTGGTATCCTGCGCCGAGGCCCCGGCCTGTGGCAGGCTCGACGCGGCCAAGGCGGAAAAAAGGCCAAGGACATAAGAAAGCCGCACATTCGTCTCCATAAAACGTCACGAAAACATGATCGCGAGAGCCATCTCGCTTGGTATTCCTTCGTGCTACACAAGACAGCGTCCCGAAGTGGCGTCTTGCGGCCCTGAGGTCAATGGATTTGTGAGAATACGCGAGTAACCCGTGCCGACAATCCTGAGGCTGCCCTTTCTGGCTTTGTCCTGCGCCCTGATTTTGTCAGGTCTGGCGCTGGCTGCCGCTGCTTATACGCGCAACGCCGAAGCGCTCGTCGCGTCCCTGGCCTTTTTCCTCACGGTGGCGGCTGGCGCCCCCCTGCTGGTCGGCCGGCAGATCGGCCAGCTTTTCGAGGAGCAGTCCATCGAGGACGCATCCGTGTTCACGGCGATCCCCGTCGAGCCCGCGGCGGAGCCGGAAGCCCCCCCCGTGATCGAGGAGCCTGCGCCGGAAGAGGACGAGGAAGCCCTGCGTCGCCTCCAGAAGGCCGAGGCCATCGAGCATCTCCGGGACGGCATCACCCATGATCTCAACAACAAGCTCATGGTGATCAGCGCCAATATCGATGCGGTCGCCCGTCATATGAAGGATCAGCCGTCGATCCAGCGCAAGCTGCTTTCGGCCCTCGTCGCAGCCGACCAGGCGGCGAAGCTCATCGCGAAGTCCGCATCCTTCTCCCGCCAAAGCGAGCCGCGCGTCCAGTACCTCGACCTGTCCGAGAGAATCGGCTCGGTCGCGGCCCTCATGGGGCGCTCGCTCCTGCGCGATACGGTGGAACTGCAAGTCTCGCTCGCCGAGGATCTCTGGCCCGTGGAGGCCGACCCGGACGATATCGAAACGGCGATCGTCACGTTGAGCGCCTATGTCAGGGATACCCTGACACAGGGCGGCACGATTGCTCTCGAAGCGCAGAATACGTGGGTCGAGAGAAACGCTCTTCCCCAGCTGACCATCGAAGGGGATTTCGTCGAGCTCAAGATCTGCAGCACGCCGAGCGAGAGCGTGCAGAATGCCGATAGCGGCGTGGAGCAGGCGTTCGCGTTGCAGGAGATCGATGTCTCGTCCTGGCTTCGATTGAATCGGAGCCTGCATTTTCTCCAGGGCATCGGAGGCGCCTCGAAGGTGTCCCGGAACGGCGCTGAGATGGCGATCGCGCTGTACCTGCCGCGCGCAAGGGCCGCGACGATGCTGCCCTTCGGAACCCAAGGAGAAGACGAGCTGCTGGACGATGCCGGTCGGCAGAACGCCGAAATCCTCATCGTCGATGACGAGATCGAGGTGGCGCTGGCGCTGCAATCCACCTTGGAAGAGTTCGGCTATGTCACCAGCATCGCGACGGATGCCGGGCAGGCGATCAGAAATCTGAAGGCGCGCAGGCCAAGCCTCGTGCTGACGGATGTGGCCATGCCCGGAACCATGAACGGCGTCATGCTGGCCCGCGAGGTACGGGAGATCTTCCCCGGTCTCCCAGTGCTGCTGATCACCGGCAACCCCGTCATGGCCGATGAAATCGGCGAGTTCCCCCTGCTCCAGAAGCCCATCATCAGCCGTGATCTGCACGCTGCGATCCAGCGGCAGCTGACCCCTCGGGACGAGGGCAACAAGGTCGTTCCGCTGTTTCCGCGCTCACGCGCTTCGTGAGCGGGGTCATGTCGCCAAGGTTCCGGCGACCAGGGGAGAGGCCACCCGGCCGGCGGCCTGCGCGAGCGCCGCGAACAGCCGCTGCTGCGGCTGTTTCCAGACCAGAAGCTCGGGATGCCACTGAACGCCGATAAGGAAGGGCGCTCCATCGTTCTCGATGGCCTGAACGATCCCGCTCTCGTCACGGGCCGCGATTCTCAAGCCCTCGCCGAGCTTGTCCACTGACTGATGGTGCAGGGCATTCACGAGACAGGGATTGCAGCGCAAGATTCGATCGAGGCGGGAATCGGCCTCGATCGCCACGCGCTTTTTCGGCAGGACCGTGCGCATTTTCGGCGCCTGAACATAGACCTCGTAGATGTCCGTGTGGAGGGTGCCGCCCAAGGCCACGTTGATCATCTGCGATCCGCGGCAGATGCCGAGAATGGGAAGCTGCCGGGGCAGCGCGGCCCTCAGGAGCGAGAGTTCCATCTTGTCGCGGTCGGGGTCGATGCGCACGTCCGGAAGAACTTTGCCGCCATAGATCTCCGCGCCGATATCGTCGCCGCCGCCGATGACGAGGCCCTGGAGGGGCTCTTCCGGCAACGCCTCGCCGGGAACCAGTCGGACGGCGCGGGCGCCCACCCGGGCGAGCGCCAGCCAGTGCATGAGATAGCTGCGCCAGCCGCCCCGGCGGGACGTGGTGACGCCGATCAGCGGTGTTGTCATGACCGTACGACCTGCTCCACGATATTGGCCCAGCTTTTGTCCTCCCCCTTGAAGGCGAGGTAGGTGTTTCCGACCATATCGAGCGTTTCGCGGTTGGATGCCAGGCGCTCGACCGCGACCCAGCGGTTCCAGTCCGGCGCGATGCTCCAGCCGGGGTCGCTCACACGGGCATCGGGGAGCCGGTAATGGAAAGTCGGACGCCCGTTGATCTTCTCGTTCGGAAGCACGTCCCGGACGCGGTCCCTGTCGAGATGATGCAGCAGGGGCAGCAGGTCCAGGTCGCGGTTTCGGGTCGGATTGGCCGCCAGATAATCGTCGATAAAGCGCGGGATATCGGGCCAGTAACCGGGCGAGGCGATCAGGCGGACGTAATCGGGCGGGAACGGATCGGCAAACCCGAGAAAATCCCGGGTCCGGTCGGGCGAGACCTCCCGGCGCAGCCAGGGATTCAGGAGCACGAAGCTCTTCATGAAGGCGGTGACGGTATAGGCGTCCTGGCGCGGGATCTCCGGATTGAAGTGAAGGCCGAAGGCATAGAAGGGGGCGTCCTGAGTGCCTTTCGCGCCGAGACCGCGCAGAATATCGAGAATGCGGTCGAGCTTCTGCAGGCGGTCAATGGGCGTAGGCGCCGTCACCAGCTCGCAGGGAACGAGATAGCTCGCGGCGAAGCCGAAGAGGGCGGCAATCTTGGGCAGAACACCTTTCTGCCCACCTCCATTCTTGGCCGGATGCAGGATGCGGCTGTCGAGTTCCACCGTCAGCTCACCGATTGACGAACCCTTCAGGGCAAAGGAATGCGGGTCGACCTCGATGACACGGCCCCCGAGCGCCTCCTGCAAGGCCTGCACCGTTCTTTCGGCCGAGGGTCCGACGAACTCGATCTCGACCCCGACGGTGCGCACGTCGCCGTGCTCGTTGCACAGGACGGGCGGGGACAGGAATTCGATCGAGGTCGGAAGGGCCGACTGCGCCATTCAGGACTCCGGCAGAACGCAAGAATGCGAGGCATTTGAGGAACGGGCGCGGTGTGGCTGAGTTCCTTGGAGCGGTCTTCCCCCTTCTTTTCGAAAGCCTGCTGTGGCTTTCCGAATGCCCTTTGGTTACAAGCCGCCATCATGATCGCGAACCATCGGAACTTCGACAAATCCGCCTGGACGGCGGAGCTGCGCGCCACCATTGCCCTGGGCTGGCCCCTGGTCCTGACCAATGTGGCCCAGAACGCGCTGATGACATCGGACGTCATCCTCATGGGATGGCTCGGCTCCGATGCGCTGGCGGCGGGAGCGCTCGGCACGAATCTCTACTTCGCCTTCCTGATTTTCGGCATCGGCCTCATGAGCGCGACCTCCCCCCTGATCGCGGAGGAGCTGGGCCGCCGGCGTCATTCGGTTCGGGAGGTGCGCCGCACGGTCCGGCAGGGGTTCTGGGCCGCCATCACCGTCGCTGTGCCGATCTGGATCGTGTCCTGGAACGGGGAGATCATCCTCCTCGCCATGGGGCAGGAGCCCGGGCTCGCCCATACGGCGGGCCAGTACATGCGTGCGCTCCAATGGAGCCTGTTGCCCTTTCTGCTCTACCTGGTCCTGCGGTCGTTCCTGGCGGCCCTGGAGCGTCCCGGCTGGCCGCTCATCATCGGCGTCCTCGCGGTGCCGGTGAACCTGGGCGCAGCCTATTGCTTCATGTTCGGCAAGCTCGGCATGCCTCATCTCGGGCTGATCGGGGCAGGGGTCGGCACAGTCCTGTCCAGCACCTTCATGTTCTTTGGCCTGGCCCTCATCATCTGCCTGGATCCGAAGCTCAGGCGCTATCACATCTTCGGCCGTTTCTGGCGGTCCGACTGGCCGCGCTATCGCACCCTGTGGCGCATCGGCGTGCCCATCGGCCTGACCCTCGCCTTCGAGGTGACGATCTTCAACGCGGCCGCCCTGCTCATGGGGCGCATCGGCGCCAATGAACTGGCGGCTCACGCGATCGCCCTTCAGATCGCCTCGTTCTGCTTCATGGTGCCCTTCGGCCTCAGCCAGGCGGCGACCGTGCGGGTGGGCAGGGCCTATGGGGCTCAGGATGCGTCGGGAGTGACCCGGGCAGGCTGGACGGCCTTTGCGCTGGCCACGAGCTTCATGATCGTGACCGCCTCGCTCATGCTCTTCGCGCCGCGCCTGCTGCTCAGCGCTTTCCTCGATCTCGACGATCCGAAGAACGCACCGGTGATCGGCTTCGCCGTTTCGTTCCTGGTCATGGCGGCGGTCTTCCAGCTCGCCGATGCGTCGCAGGCTATCGGTGCGGGCATGTTGCGCGGATTGCAGGATACGCGGGTGCCGATGATCTATGCGGCCTTCGGCTATTGGGGAGTGGGCCTGCCGCTCGGCGTCGCTCTCGCCTTCGGCACGCCGCTTCGGGGCATCGGTATCTGGATTGGTTTGGCGACGGGCCTCGGGGTCGTTGCTGGCCTGATGCTCTGGCGCTGGGTGCGCCGCGACAGGCTGGGCCTTGTCACGGCCGTGCCGAAGGACGTTCAGGAGGCCTTCGCGAGCTGAGTGATCAGCCGCGAAAGATCGACAGGCGCGAATTGGGTGCCCTCCTGGGTCACGCGGACTTCCTCGACTGTGACCCGCCGCCATTGAGCGAGCCGGGCAAGCGCCTCCTGCACCAGCTCTTCCGGGGCGGAAGCGCCAGCGGTGAGGCCGATCACGGCCGCCCCGTCGATGAAGGAGAGCGTGAGATCCTTCGGATCCTGCATCAGAAGCGCGGGCCGGCCCGCGCTCTCCGCCACCTCGCAGAGGCGGTTGGTGTTCGATGAGTTACGGGCGCCGCAGACGATGACCCGCTCCGCCCGTTCGGCGATCACGCGGACGGCGAGCTGGCGGTTCTGCGTGGCATAGCAGATCGTCTTGATGTCGGGACCTTGGATGGCGGGAAAGCGAGTTTTCAGGGCAGCGATGATGTCCCGCGTGTCGTCTACCGACAGCGTGGTCTGGGTGACGTAGGCGATGTGCTCCGGATCGCCGACGGCGAGCGTCGCCACGTCCTGCAGGTTTTCGACGACGTGAACGACGCCCTCGATCTGGCCGATGGTGCCTTCCACCTCCACATGGCCGCGATGGCCGATGACGATCACCTCGCGGCCCGCTTTCGCGTGCCGCTGGCCTTCGAGGTGAACCCGCCGCACGAGAGGGCACGTGGCATCCAGAATCGCGAGCCTGCGGCTTCCTGCTTCCTGCTCCACGGCACGAGAGACGCCATGGGCGCTGAAGATGGCCACCGCTCCGTCCGGAACCTGTGAAACCTCTTCGACGAAACTGGCTCCATGTCGCTTCAGCTCGCTCACGACCCGGCCATTGTGAACGATTTCGTGGCGCACATAGACGGGCAGCTCCGTTTGCCGAAGGGCATCCTCAACGGCGCGGATGGCGCGTTCGACACCCGCGCAGAACCCACGCGGCGCGGCCAGGAGAACGGTCAGGGCGGGACGGTCCTGGATCATGCGGCGTCCTCCCGTCGGGGCGGATGGTGGCGGGCGGGGTGCGCTCCGGCTGCTGGCGCGTGCTGCAGCACCGCGGCGGCCTCCTGGCCGGAGATGACGGCACTCTCGATCGTGGCCGGGAGCGCGCCCATCCAGTCTCCGGCCAGCGCCAGATTCGCGAGAGGCCGCAGGGGGGGCTGGGGCAGGAAGGCCGTGTCCTGGCGGATCGTGGCGCGTTTTTCCTTCACGACATGGGCCTCGGGCTGTCGGGCGACGGATACGTCCATGCCGAGATGATGATGCAGAATCGGGGCAATCTCGTGCCAGACCGCGGATGCGAGATCCGACGCGCTCTCATTTGCCGCGGCATTGGCCGCCGAGATCGTGACGCTCACATGATCCCGGCGCACCAGGAGCCATTGAGCGCGCGCGCCGACGACGCCGATGAAGCGTGGCCTTTCCACGCCGGGCAAACGGAAATGCACGTTGAGAATGGCTTCGAACCGCTGCGGGACTGACAGGCCGGGCAGCAGCCTTCCGATTTCGTATGGGGGCAGAGCCAGGATCACCTGATCGTCGGACCCAAGGGCGACGGTGCGGTCCGTGAGGCTCAGGCCGATGACACGCTCGCCGCTGGCGACGAGGCTTCTCAGGCGTTGTCCCCCCAGAACGGGAACGCCTCGCGCTCGCAGGGTCTCGACCGCAGGCTGGACGAGATCCTCGCTCAGCCCGTGCCTGGCGACGAGCAGTCTGCTTGCATGCGGCCACATCAGACGCCGCAATGCCAAGCCGAGACGCCGGGCGGAGGCTACGTCGGGCGGCGTGTTGAGAACAGCGATGGTCAGGGGTCCGATGAGGCTGTCCATGATCGGCCTGTCGCCGATGATGGAGGCGACAGGACGCTCCTGTGCCGGAAAGGCGAGACGAAGGATACGGGTGAGGTCGGTGATGACCAGGCCCGAAGGACGCCGCGACGGCCATAGCCATGACAAAGGTGACAATCCGATCCGCCGCATCGTGCCGGTGCGCGACTCGTAGAGCGGAAGCCCCTTGCGCTCCGGCTCGATCCATCGGTCCCGCGCGCCGACTGCCTTGAGCAGATTCAAGGCATGCCGGTTGGCCGTGAACAGGACATGGGTGCCGTTGTCGTGCGCAAACCCGCCGACGGGATGGATCGTCCGGCAGCGGCCTCCGGGCTGGAAAGCGGCTTCGTAGAGGACGGCCTCGCCTCCTTCCCTGGTGATCGCGAGCGCGGCGCTCAGGCCGGCGATGCCGGCGCCGACGATATGAGTGCGCCGGGCCGTCATGCGTGCCTCATGGCGCGCGTGAGAAGGTGCAGTTTGTCTCCTGTGGTCAGCCGGAGCCTGCCCTGTCGTGTGCTCCAGCCGCGGGCCGTAAGCCGGTCAAGAACGCGGCGGTAATTCTCCATCATCAGGATCGCGGGCTTGAGCGAAGCCCGGTCAAGGCGCTCCAGAGCCTCGTCCGCCGCGGCAAAGCCTGCCCGCGCCTCCTCCGCCAAAGCTTCGCAGGCCCGGGCAAAGCGTGGATCGGCCACGAGAAGGGGAGCCGGCGCATCCTGAAGGCCGAGCTGGGCGAGGCGGGAAAGCGGGATGTAGACACGGTCGCGCGCCGCGTCCTCGTCCACGTCGCGCAGGATGTTCACGAGCTGCAGGGTGCGTCCGAGATCGAGGGCGAAGGCGCGGGCCTTCGGCACGCCGAAAATATGGACAGAGAGGGTGCCGACGGAACCGGCCACGCGCCGCCCGTAAAGCTGAAGGTCGTAATCGCTCGCCAGCCGCACCTGGTCGGCGCTGTCGATTTCCATGCCGTCGAGCAGCGCATGGCATTCGTCGAGCGGCAGCTTGAACAGGCTGGAGGCGCGCGAGAGTTCGCGGCCGATCGGCGTTTCAGGGGCGCGGTGCAGGCGGTCGATCTCCCGACGCCATTCGCGCAGGGCGTGAATCTTCTCCGAGGCAGGAGCGGCGCCGTCCGCGAGATCGTCCACGGCGCGGCAGAAGGCATAGACAGCGTGGATGGCGCGGCGGCGCTCCTGGCTCAGGCTCTGCATGCCGAGCCGGAACGAGGAGCCGGATTGGCGGACCGCCGCCGCCGTGACGTGCGGATCGCTCCCCATGGGCTTGCGGATAAGGCCGGACAGCCCGATCAGGAAGGCGCGGGTCACATCGAGCTTGCCGATCTCGGCGCGCTCGAGCACCGGGTCGATTCGGCGTAGGATCCGGCTCAGGCGCTCCGCAAGGGCGATGGTGGCCATGCTTTGAGCGCGCAAGCGCTTGTTCTGCAGCCGCTCGGGCAGGACTCGGGCCCGGTCGATCAACTCGTCGACCCGGTCGAGCATGGCGTCGAGAACCTTGCGTCGCGTCGTGGCCTGAGGCGGGGTGAAGAAGGCCTGCTCGCTTCCTGCGAGCATCGTCCATTGAAGAGGAATGTAGATGCGGCCCAGGCGCTCGTGGTCCTCGCGGCAATCCTGCAGGTGATTGAGGATCTGCAGAGCGGTGCACAGGGCGTCCGCAGGCGCCTGCGTCGAACTCAGTTCCCCATGCAGCTGCAGCAGGAAGCGTCCGGCCGGATTGGCCGAGTGGCGGCAATAGTCGAGAAGATCCGCCCAGTCGTTGTAGCGCGACTTGATCGCATCCTGCCGGAAGGCCCGCAGCATCTCGCGCGCCTGCGCGATTCCGGTGCTGTATGTACTCTCGACCCGAAAGAGCTTTTCCGCTTCGGGAACACGCGCATCGCCCGTGACGAGCGCCTGTTCGACGGCTTCCAGCCGCGACAGCTTCTCGGCTGCGGTGAGATCCGGTGCATCGGCAATGTCGTCGGCGGCCCGCACGAAGCCATAGAAGGCGAGAACGGCCTCTCGATGATCCGGCGAAAGCACGAGGGACGCAACGGGAAAGTTCTCGTCCTTCGGCTGCTTCGTTGCATCCTTGGCCAGCGTGATCATGGCATCACCCCACCGGATAAAGCCTGCCCTTCCACCCTGTCCGGCCCGCGCGGCCGATCCGCAGGAGAACGCTCCATTGGAGTGCGAGGCTCACGAGAATCGTGAAAGGGTGAAAAGGAATGGAGACGGGAGTCTCGCGCGTCGCGACCGTCACCATGGCGCGTGTCGCGAGCGACAGCAGCGCGGCCCATGCGACGGGCCATGTCGGCGCGAAGGGCAACAACAGGAACGGCAGGATGTGCCCGCCGAAGAGCAGGACGGTCCAGACCGGCAGCGCCAGGGGCTTCGCCATTCCCTCATGGGCATTCTTCGCGAAACCGTTCCAGGCATCCCCAAACCGTGAGTACATGCGGCATACGGCGAGCCTCTCTCCCGGTACGAGATCGGTCATGAAGCCGTTGCGCCGGAACTGGCGGGCGAGCTGGATGCCGTCGTGGATCAGAGAGCGGATCGCGGCATGCCCCCCGCTTGCGTGATACGCCTTCCTCTCCACGAGCATCAATTGTCCGCAGGCCGCGCCGAAGCCCGGATGCGCCGAGGCGCGCATGAGGTTCATGGGCAGGTAGCCGAGGAGCAGCAGATTGATCGCCGGTACGGTCAGCCACTCGCCGGGCGTCCTCATGATCTGCCGCGGGACCGCGCTGACGAGGCGGGCGCCCGTCGCCTGTGCGTGGCCCGCCAGAAGAGACGCAGCGCAAGGCGCGATCCGCACGTCGGCATCGACGAAGAGGAGGTGAGTTCCGCGCGCGTGCCGTGCGAGATGATGGCAGGCGTGAACCTTGCCGGTCCAGCCCTCCGTCAAAGGAGGTGCGTTCAGCAGTCTCACGCGTGGGTCGCGGGCGGCGATCGTCCGAACGATCTCGGCCGTGGCGTCCGTCGAACCGTCATCCATGACCAGCACTTCGGTTTCGATGCCACTGCTTGCGAGGGCCGCCTCGACGGCGGGTCCGATATTCTCTGCCTCATTGCGGGCGGGGATCAGGATCGAAACGAGCATTTGCCCATGCGCGGGAGCGCGGAGCGTCCTGCCCAGAACGAGAAGGTTGATGACGGCGAGCGCCATTGGGATGGCCGCGAGCGCGAGAAGGATGACGCCGATCGCGGTCATGACTGGTGGCCCTCATGCGAGGGATCGAAGGCCCGCCCACGCAGGGCCGATGTCAGGCGGCGCCAGCCGTCGTAGAACCCGCCGACGCCCGCCCGACCCTCAAGCAATATCCGGAAGCGGGCGGGATCGCGGACCTTCACATCGTCGCCCAGCCGGTCGAGCACGGCCGCGAGCTCATTGTCGAGGCGCTGCAGGCGGGCGGGACGCGAGAGTTCGAGCAGGTCGCTGCCGCGCATGGGATTTCCGAAGGCAATAAAGGCCTCCGCCCCCCGTTCGAGCCAGAAGCCGTACTCGATGCCGAGAGGGATGACCGTGCAGTCGGGCGAGATCTCGATCAGATGGGCGATGCCGGGCTTCAGGCCCAGCGGGCGCTCGCGGGCATCGGCGAAGCGGCCCTGCGCCGTCACCCAGAGCGCGCGGCTCGGGGACGACAGAATATCGGCGCTCGCCTTCATGAAATCAGCTGCGCCCTGCCTGCTCTGCAGGTCCACCCCGAAAGCCCCCATGCGCCCGAAGACGCCGTAGCGCTTCAGCATCTCGGCATCGATGGGAGCGTAGCTTTCGTAAGACGGAAAGAGACGATCGGCTGTAAGGATGTAGATGGCAGCATCCCACCACGACGGATGGTTGGAATAGACGATGAGCGGGCCCTTGTGCGGCACAACGGGCTGCCCCCATCCGGCGATCCGCAGCGCATTCATATGTCGCGTGAAATAGCGGCGGAATACCGAGACCATGAACCGGTGAATAGCCGGAGAGCGGCGCGCGACGGGAGATGTGCCTGCCTGCTGTCGGAAGAGTCGTTTTCCTATCGCGCTGCCTTGATCCTGCATCAGGAGACGTTCCGCAATTGATCGGACTTGAGGTCTGCGTCGAGAGCGTCGGCCGCGATCCAGCCTGACATCATCACCATCGGCATTCCGGGGCCCGGATGAGCCGCTCCGCCTGCGAGGTAGAGACCGCGGATCTGCCGGCTCCGGTTGCCGGGTTTGAAAGCTCCCATGAACTTGCCATGGCTCGCCAAGCCGTAAATGGCGCCATCCAGCACCTTGTAGCGATCATGAATATCCTGAGGGGTCAGGTGACGCTCGACGACGATGCGCTCCTCGATGTCGTGCATGCCTGCCGTGCGCTTGAGCTTGTCGATGATCACCTGCCGATAGGCGGGAAACATCCGGGACCAATCGTGGTGTGGCCTCAGGAATGGCGTGTGCACCAGAACGTAGAGCGCCTCGCCGCCATCCGGAGCGACGGCGGGGTCGGTCGCGGCCGGAGCGGCGATGTAGCACGTCGGATCGGGTGCCGGCTCGCCGCGGCGATAGATGAATTCGAATTCCTCCTCCGGGTCGTGCGAGAACACGAAATCGTGATGAAGGATGTGGTCGTAGCGCCTGTTCAGGCCGAGATAGAGCACCACCCCCGAACACGCCGGCTCGAAATCCTTTCGCGCGTAATGCTCGCCGACCTCGCCGCCGACGAGCTCGCGGTATGTGCGGATGGAATCCATGTTGGAGATCACGCAGTCGTACGGTGCAGTCTCGCCGTTGGCGAGGACGAGACCCTTCACCGCGCCGCTCTCGATCCAAAGGGATGTCACGTCTGAGGAGGGCTTGAAGGTTGTGCCGAGTTCGCAGGCGAGCGTCGTCAGCGCTTCGGCGACCGCGCGCGTGCCGCCCATGGGATACCAGACGCCCTCCGCAGCCTGCATATGGGCGATGGCGCAGAGAACCGCAGGCGATCCATAGGGCGAGGAACCCACATATTGGGTGAAGTGATCGAGCATCTGCGCCAATCGCTCGTCCTTCACCTTGGAGCGGATGGTGCCTGCAACGGATGAGCCCATGCGCAGGGACAGCACGTCCCGCAAGGTCGATGGGTTCATGTTGGCGCGTAGATCGATCGTATCGAAAAGATCCTCAACCGGTTTCCAGAAGAAGAAGCGGTTGGAGATGTCGTGAAGATGAGCCGAAATTTCCTGAAAGCGCTTGTACCCGTCGCCGGCGCCCGTGCCGGGGGCGAAGCGGTCCATGACGGCTGCCATCGCGTCGATGTTCTCTTGCAGGTCGATGTGGGTGCCGTCGTCGAAGAAGCAACGCCATTGTGGATCGAGCCGCACGAGATCGAGATAGTCGGACAGGTTGCGTCCGGCTTCCGCGAAGATACGTTCCAGCACGCGCGGAACGGTGAGGATCGTCGGTCCCATATCGAAACGAAAGCCGCCCTCGTGCAGGACTGCCGCCTTGCCTCCGAGCCAGGCATTCTTCTCATAAAGTGTTACGGAGTGACCGCGCGCCGCCGCGACGCAGGCCGCCGCCAATCCCCCCAGACCTCCGCCGACCACGGCAACCGAAGCTCTTTGAGCGTTCAAGACGTTTCTCCCAAAGGGTCTGGACGGTGAAGTACGGGCCAGAAGGCCCGCAGGCCTCGTTTCCTGGTCATGCGCATCACTAACGTCTTGGTTGTAGGAGCGGTAAAACGCAGTTCAAGGTGACCTCCCGGCCAAGGGTCGGCGGGCGCAGATCATTCGGATGGTGCGCCCGCCCGGCGCCCGGATGACTGGATCGAACCCGGCGGCAACAAACGGCGGCTTGAGACTGTCCATGCTGTGGCTTCCGCCACCCCAGAGCAGATTCTTCAGGCGATTGACGGAAGAGGGAATGTCGGGCCCGCTATCCGCCAGCGCCGCCACGAGGAGCCAGCCGCCAGGGCGAAGGCTGCGATAGATCCGCTGGGCTGCTTCAGCCACAACGGCGTCCGGCAGGAACATTTGCGGCAGGAAGGCGAGATCGAACACAGCCTCGTCCTCCATCTGTTCCACGCGCTGGCGGCGCAGGGTGACGCGCGCGGCGAGTCCCGCCTCGCGCACGCGCCGTTCGCCGATCATGGCCGGGCGCTCCGCCGGCTCGAGAGCAATTGCCGTCAGGTGGGGAAAGGCTTGGCACAGGGTGATCGACAGTCCCGCCGCTCCCGCGCCGACATCGAGGAGGCCCGCACCTTGTCGTTCCAGGCATGCGACAAGGCCAGGCAGGAACTTGAGCTTCGGCAGGGCCTTTGCGGTCCAGAGTCGCGTCAGCGCGCCCTGAGCGTCGATGATCGCTTCGTCGGTGTGGGTCCAGCCTGCCAGCGCAAGTCGGCCCTCCCGGAGCTTGGTCCTGAAATCTTCCGTCTGCAGAAGCGGAGCCTGCAAGGCGGCTCTGAAGGTTTCTGCTCCCTCTGCGGAGGTGAAGGGCTGCAGGGCCGGGCCGGCCAGGACGCGGCCGCCTTCGCAGCTCGCAAAACCTGCGCCGACCAGGACATCCACGAGCGCCGCGACGAGCGCCGGATCGAGGGACAGGCTCTCGGCCATTCCCCCGACCGTCGCGGGTGTCTTGAGGCGGCGGATCACGCCTGAATCCGCGCAGGCCATGAGGGCGCTGGCAAGCCACAGGGCTTCGTCCGTCCGCTCCAGCAGTTCGAGCACCTCGTCGGAACGCTGCCGGAGACGCGGACGGGTGGGCTTTCGCCAGGGGCGCCATCCCATGCGATCTCCGCCGTGAGAGAGGAGAGCATAGGCGCGCCACAGCATAGCGGGCCTACCGGATCGGGACGACGATTGTCGTCGAAGGCTCTCTCACGACGATCCGCGCGGCCTCGAAATTCGGAGGCCCGCGGCGCCCCACGTCGTTCGAGAAGCCATAAGGCTCGCTCGGCAGGCCGAGGAAATTGCGGTCGAGCTTGCCGTTTCCGTTTGTGTCCTGGAACACGGCGATAGCATAGGAGCCTGGCTTCACGTTCCGCACACGCAGCTCGACAGTGCCGGCGCGTGCCACCTCCCGGTCCCTGTAGGGACAGCTCCTCTCGTCAAAGCTCGTGTCGCAGATTCCCGCATAAATCATGCCCTGCGCCGAAGCGACGCCCTCTGCGCGGATCGTGAGAGTAGCAGCCTGGGTCATCGAGGGGGCGATGAGGGCGAGACCGAGAATGCATCCAGGACGTCTCATGCGTGCTCCCTCACAACGTGGCTTCGCGGATCGCTTCGCTTTCCAATCCCGGCAGCCGCCATCCGGCGCGCCGTCGTTCCCGGTCTTCCATCAGAAGACGTGTCGTGATGCGCGCGCCCTCGTAGATCACGGGCAGGCCGCTGCCGGGATGAGTTCCGCCGCCGACGAGGTAGACATTGCGGCCGAACCGGTTGTGTGGCCGGAAATAGAGCATCTGCGCGAGATTGTGCGCGAGGTTGAAGGTCGCTCCTTCGAACACGGAGAATTCGCTCTGCCAGCCTTGTGGGGTAACCATGCGCTCGAAGCGGATGCGGCTTTCGATGTCGCCAAGCCCCAACAGCTTGAGGCGCTCAAGTGCAATTCTGCGATATCTCGGCGCCTCCGCCTGCCAATCGATTCCGCACCGCAGGTTCGGCACCGGGACGAGCACGTAGAGGCTCGTATGTCCCTGCGGGGCAAGAGTGGGATCCGTTGCACCCGCATGCTGGATGTAGATGGAAGGCTGTTCCGAGAGAATGCCTTCGGTGATCTCGCGAATGTTGCGTTCGTAATCCCGCGCAAGAAGAATCGTATGATGGGCGAGGTCGCCCACATCGCCCTCGATGCCGAGATAGAGCATGAAGGTCGAGCAGGAGAGCTTCGCTCGATCGAGCTTCGCGTTCGTCCAGCGTGGACGCATGGCTTCCGGAACGAGACGGCGCATCGCATGACCGAAATCGCCGTTGACGACAATAGAGCCTGCCGCGAACGTCTCTCCGCCGGCCTCCACGCCCACCGCTTCGCCCTTCTCGTAGAGAATGCGATCGACCGGCGTGCCGAGGCGAATCTCGACGCCTATCTTACGGGCGACTTTCGCCATGGCTTCCGACACGGCGCCGCAGCCGCCGACCGGATGATAAACTCCATGCTCGTATTCCAGGAACGAAAGAATCGTAAAGAGACTTGGGCACTGGAACGGTGACATCCCGAGGTATTTCGTCTGGAACGAGAAGGCCAGGCGCACACGCGGATCTGCGAAATAGCGCTTCAAATCTCCATCGACACTGGAGAACGGCCGGAGCTTCGGCAAAGCGGCCAGTATGGCGGGCGATACGAGATCGGCGGGGCTCGTGAATGCCCGCTCGAGAATGGGCCGAAAAGCTTCGAGTTTCGCGCGATTGTCGTCGAGGAAGCGACGGACGTTGCGTGCATCCGCCGGCGCAAGCCGCGCGATTTCCTGCTCGAGACGCGCAAGATCGGCCGTTGCGCGGATCTCGCCGCTGCCCTCGAAGACGAGATGGTATTGCGGGTCGAGCCGCTTGAGTTCGACGTGGTCTTCCAGGCGCTCGCCGCAGGCTTCGAAGATGTCTTTCAGGATGCGCGGATAGAGAAAAAACGTAGGGCCGATATCGAACTTGTAGCCGCCCGGCGTACGGATAGTCCGCGTGCGGCCGCCAACGTCTGGCTCGCTTTCGAATATTGTTACGGGGATGCCCTCGCTGGCCAGGAGCATGGCGGATGCGAGACCTCCGGGGCCTGCGCCGACGACAGCTACGCGCGGAGAGTGCGAGGCATTCGACATGAAACGGCCATCCCATTGCGTCGAAGGCAGCCAGAACCGGAATCAAGCCAAGTAGAACACTCTCCTTCGGCGACCAGAGGCAAGGCCGGACAAACGACGGAAAAATCGAAAATTCCTAGCGAACATGAAACCGTGTTCAGGCTATATGTTGCCTGAAAGAAACGGAAATAGGGTATAATTTCAGTTTATTCACAGTGCCAGAAGTATGGATTTATAAGGAGAAAATCAAGCCGCCTTATTCTTGCCTTTTTAAAGTTGAGCTTCACTTCCCATCGAAACGGAAGGGGAGACCATCTTTGAAGAATATCCTCACCCGCGTGTCGGCACTGGCACCACTTCTATTTGTTGCGGCGTGCAATACAACAGCGTCTAACGATCCTTCGACAACAGGATCCATCTCGCAAGCCAGTCTGGGTAAGGAATTTCAGCGTGGAACCGCCTCCTGGTACGGTCCTGGCTTCCAGGGCCGGAAGACCGCAAGCGGCGAGCGCTTCAGCTCCAGCGCCATGACGGCGGCCCACCGCTCCCTGCCTTTTGGGACGCGGTTGAAGGTCGTCAACGAGGAGAATGGCCGCTCGGTGATTGTTCGTGTGAACGACCGCGGGCCTTTCGCTCACCGGCGCATTATCGACCTGGCGCAAGGCCCCGCCCAGGCCCTGGGCCTGACCTCTGCCGGAACCGGATATGTCTCATTGCACATGGTCGAATGAGGCCAATCAGCCGGAGTTAGGCGCTTCTTAATCCCTTGCGGCGAATCTTGGCCCCGATTCGGGACCAAGGGTTGCTTACATGGAATCGAGATCGTCTCAGCCGACGAACGTCATTCGCTTTCCGGGCGCGCGCTCGTCAGCCAATTCCCGCCGTGATCAGAAGAGCCTAATGGATGCGGTTTATACCGCAGGCTCGCTTCCGATTGCGGCCGACGACCGGGCGACCAAGGATATGGCGACGCGCCTCCATATCTTCGGCTTCGTCGTTATCGACGAGGTTCTGTCCGACGGTACGGTTCGGCGCCTGCGTCCGTCGGAGTCGTTCCAGTCCTCCATGGTTCATCCATGGCGCGTCTCGAAGCCCTCGGGCCGATACCGGGTCGATGATGACTGGCCCGAGACGGATCAGGAGCTTTTCGCAGCTCTTCTGGCCTGATCATCCGGTCTCGCCTTTTCATTCGCCTGAACTATTTCCTGCCGCATGACGTTGAGGAGCTTGTGCAAGCTCTCCGGACACTCGCGATTGCAGGGACGAGACGATGCATCTGGTGCAGATTCTTCTGCCGCTGGCAGACAATGCCGGCCGCCGTTTCGACGGGAAGGCTTATGGCCGCGTCCGTACCGAATTGTCGGAGCGGTTCGGCGGCATCACCAGTTTCACCCGCGCCCCTGCCGAGGGCGTCTGGAAAGAAGGTGGCCATTCCACCCATGACGATATCGTGGTCTTCGAAGTGATGGCCCGGGAAATCGACCATACATGGTGGGAAAACTATCGCGCGGAGCTGGAGCGGCGCTTCCAGCAGGAAGCCATCGTGGTGCGCGCCATCAAGGTCGAAATGCTCTGAGGGCGGAACCCGGGCCGTGCCGCTTCGCTTGTCGTGTCAGTCAAGCGCATCCTTCGACAGGGTGGAGCCCGTTCTCCCTGCCGAAGGATGCGCACCGGTCAACGAGAGCCTCGGGCGGGGGCCCGGAAGCGGGACCCATGGTCAGGTCCGAGGCTCCAGCGGAGCATCGCCATGTCAAAGCCTCTCGTCGTTTCCATCCCCCACAATCTCGGCAAGGCCGAGGCTCTGCGCAGGCTTCAGAGCGGGATGAGCGGCCTCAAATCCCAATTCAGCGACAAGATTGCCGCCATCGATGAAAGCTGGACAGGGGACCGGATGGATTTTCGCGTCGGCGCCATGGGCCAGAATGTCAGCGGAAACGTCCAGGTGATGGAGGAGCAGGTGCGCGTGGAAGTGCAGCTTCCGTGGATCCTCGCCATGGTCGCCGAAAAGGCAAAGACCTTCATTCAAAAGCAGGGCACCTTGATGCTGGAGAAGAAGTGATTCAGCTGGTCATCATGAATAACTGTTCACGAACATGAATGTAGACGGAACCAAATAGCACCCAGGGCGTTGAATAAACGATTGCGCCCGTGACCCATCTCCGGTGCGCTTCATTAAAGACATCGCATAATTCGCCCCGGACCGTGATTTTCCGTCCGATCGTGACAACACATTTGTTTCTGAGGATCGCGCTATGCATGAGCGTTTGATGACGCAGCCGCATGCCTTTCGTTCTCCCTCCAAGACCGGTTCCGAAAAGCCTCTCCTCGTCTGTTTCTCGCACCTTCGTTGGGATTTTGTCTGGCAGCGCCCGCAGCATCTGCTCAGCCGTGCCGCCAAGCACTACGACGTGCTGATCGTTGAAGAGCCCATGTTCAAGCCGGGCATCAAGCCGCACATGGATGTGAGCACGCGCCCGCAAGGCGTCACAATTGCCGTCCCCATGCTCCCGGAAGGCCTTTTGCCGGAGGATATCGTCGCCGAGCAGCACGATCTCATTGAGACTCTGATCGGCCGTGAGTCCCATGGTTCGCGCGTGTTCTGGTACTATACGCCCATGGCGATGGCCTTTACCAGCGACTTCGAGTGCGACCTCTGCGTCTACGATAATATGGACGAGTTGTCGCTCTTCCGCGGCGCGTCGCAGGAACTGCTCGACCTGGAAACGGCGCTGTTCTCCCGCTGCGATCTTGTCTTCACCGGCGGCATGAGTCTCTACGAAGCCAAGAAGGGCCGCCATCGCAGCGTTCATGGTTTCCCATCCTCCATCGATTTCAGCCACTTCTCGCAGGCCCGCTCCATCGAGAAGGATCCTGCCGATCAGGCCCATATTCCGCATCCGCGACTCGGGTTCTTCGGCGTCGTGGATGAACGCATGGACGTGGATCTCCTGGCTCAAGTCGCGGAGTTGCGTCCTGACTGGCAGTTCGTCATGATCGGACCCGTCGTGAAGATCGACCCGGAAACGCTGCCCCGGCGCTCCAACATCCATTGGCTCGGCGGCAAGAATTACAGCGAGCTTCCTCATTATCTTTCCGGCTGGGACGTGGGATTCATGAATTTCGCGCTGAACGAGGCGACGAAGTTCATCAGCCCAACGAAGACGCCTGAATTCCTCGCCGCCGGCGTTCCCGTCGTCTCGACGCCCATCACCGACGTGGTGAAGCCCTATGGCGAGAAAGGGCTCGTTGAGATCGCCCGCAGCGCCGAGGAGGTCGTTGCAAAGGTCGAGACCGTCTTGATCCGGCCGAAGGAAGCCTGGCTCGCCAAAGTCGACCGTCATCTGGCGCAAGGCTCCTGGGACAAGACCTGGAGCGCGATGCACAAGCTTATGCTCGATGCGACCGGTGACATGGCCTCGAACCGTCCCGCCACATCCCTTCCCATCTATGCCACGACGCCCGCGGAGTAATATGTATGTACGATTGGCTGATTGTCGGCGCCGGCTTCGCGGGTAGTGTCCTGGCCGAACGCCTTGCAACCGAGCGCAATGAACGCGTCCTTCTCATCGACCGCCGCAACCATATCGGCGGAAACGCCTATGATCGTTATGACGACGACGGCCTGCTGATCCATCAGTACGGACCGCATATCTTTCATACCAATTCGAAGCAGATCTTCGATTATCTCTCCCGGTTCACCGATTGGCGCTTCTACGAGCATCGGGTCCTCGCGGAAGTAGACGGCATGCAGGTGCCGATTCCGATCAACCTCGATACCGTCAACAAGCTCTATGGGATGAACCTCAGTTCCGAGCAGTTGAAGGATTGGTTCGCCGACAGGGCCGAGAAGACCGGCGAGATCAAGACGTCGGAGGACGTGGTGGTCTCGGCTGTCGGACGTGAACTCTACGAGAAGTTCTTCCGCGGTTACACCCGCAAGCAATGGGGCCTCGATCCGTCCGAGCTCGATAAGTCCGTCACCTCGCGCGTTCCCACCCGCACGAACCGGGACGACCGCTATTTCACGGACGAGTTCCAGTTCATGCCCAAGCACGGGTATACCCGGATGTTCGAGAAGATGGTGAGCCATCCGAACATCCACGTCATGACCCAGACGGATTACGAGGACGTCAAGCACATCGTGCCGCATCGCCGCGTTATCTATACCGGTCCGATCGACGAGTATTTCAACTATCAGTTCGGCAAATTGCCATACCGCTCTCTGCGCTTCGAGCACGTGACGCTCGACAAGCCGTGGCATCAGTCGGTGGGCGTGGTGAATTATCCGCAGACGCACGAGTACACGCGCGTGACCGAATATAAGCACCTTACGGGTCAGGAGCACGCGAAGACCGCTCTCACCTATGAGTATCCGTCCGCTGAAGGCGATCCCTATTACCCGATCCCGAAGCCCGAAAATCAGGAGCTCTTCAAGAAGTACGAGCGTCTGGCTCTCGCGACGCCCGATGTTTGGTTCGTGGGCCGCTTGGCGACCTACCGCTACTACAACATGGATCAGATCGTCGGTCAGGCGCTCGCCACGTTCCGGCGCATCAACGAGGCCTTGCCGCTCGGGGCGGATACATCGAGCGTCACAGCCATGTCGTCACCGGCGGCGCTCGTGTCCTAAAGAGGTAACTTCATCGAACATTTCGCACTGAGCACAGTTTTTGAGTGCTTGATACAATAGCTCGGAGCTGAATGATGAGGCGACCCCTGGAACTGTGGGGCGGGATCGAATGTACCGTCGCGCGTGTTGGCGACGAGTATCGCGATCAAAGCCAGGAAACGGGATATAGCGACCGGAGCGAGGATCTCGACCGCATCGCCGAACTCGGAATCCGCACGCTGCGCCATCCGGTGCTCTGGGAGACGATCTCTCCCGAGAGCCCGGACCGCACGGATTTTTCGTGGCACGACGAACGGATCCGCCGGATGCGGATGCTCGGCATCCGCCCGATCGCGGGCCTCTGCCATCATGGCAGCGGACCGCGCTACACCCATATGCTGGATCCTGCCTGGCCCGAGCTTCTGGCGCGTCACGCGGCCAACGTGGCCACGCGCTACCCCCATATCGATCTTTACACGCCCGTGAACGAACCGCTCACCACGGCGCGGTTCTCGGGGCTTTACGGCCACTGGTATCCGCACGGAACGGATTACGAGTCCTTCCTCAAGATCCTGGTGAACGAATGCAAGGCGACGGTTCTGTCCATGCGTGCCATTCGCAGGGTTCAACCCCACGCGAAGCTCGTCCAGACCGACGACATGGGAAAGACCTTCTCCACGCCCTTGCTCGCCTATCAGGCGGAGCACGAGAACCAGCGGCGTTTCCTCGGCTTCGATCTGCTATGCGGGATGGTGGACCGCGAGCATCCCTGGTGGCCCATTTTCATCGAGTGCGGCGTCAGCGAAGCCGATCTCGAGTTGCTCCTCGAAGGCGATGCCGCACCGGATATCATCGGTATCAATCACTACCTCACGAGCGAGCGCTATCTCGACGAGAACATGAAGCGCTATCCCGAGCATCACTGGGGAGGGAACGGCAAGCACCGATATGCGGACGCGGAAGCGGTGCGCATGCCCTTGCCGCCTGGGGATCTCGGACCGGCCGCCCGGCTGCGGGAGGTGTGGGAGCGCTACAAGCGTCCGATCGCCGTGACGGAGGCCCATCACGGCAGCTCGCGCGACGATCAGTTGCGCTGGCTCAAGGAGGTGTGGAACGACGTCAATACGCTGCGGGGCGAAGGGGCCGATATTCGCGCCGTGACGGTCTGGTCGCTTTTCGGCGCCGTGGACTGGAACAGCCTGCTCACGCAGTGCAACGGCTTCTATGAGCCGGGTCCCTTCGACGTACGAGCTCCCGAGCCCCGGCGCACGGCCCTGGCTCATGCAGCCGAAGCATTGGCGAAGACCGGCACCTACGATCATCCGGTTCTCGACCGCGCCGGCTGGTGGAAGCGGGATATCCGCTTCTACAAGCGACCGGCCAAGCAATCCCAGTCCTGCTGGCTTGCCGACGAGCCGCGCCAGCTTCTGATCACGGGCGCCACCGGCACTTTGGGGCGAGCTTTCTCGCGCCTTGCCGAATTCCGTGGCCTCAACCATGCGCTGCTTTCGCGGGCCGGCATGGATATCGCCGACGCGAAGAGCGTCACCGAGGCTCTTGCCTGCCATCGTCCTTGGGCGGTGATCAACACGGCGGGCTATGTGCGCGTCTCGGAAGCCGAGAACGATGCGAAGGCCTGCTTCCGCGAGAACGCTGTCGGGGCCGAAGTGCTGGCGAAGGCCTGCGCGGATCTGGATATCCCGCTCGTCACCTTCTCGTCGGATCTCGTCTTCGATGGAACACTCGACCGGCCCTATGTGGAGAGCGACGAGGTCAATCCGACCACGGTCTATGGCGCCAGCAAGGCCGAAGCGGAGCGGCGGGTTCTGGCCGCGCACGACAGGGCCCTCATCATCCGAACGAGCGCCTTCTTCGGACCCTGGGACCGCAGCAACTTCGTCTGGTCCGTTCTCAACACCCTGAGCAAAGGCGAAGGGGTGCGGGCCAGTCTCGACGTGGTGTCGCCCACCTACGTGCCGGACCTCGTCAATACTTCCCTCGACCTGCTGATCGATGGCGGCACCGGCATATGGCACATGGCGAATGTCGGCGAGCTATCCTGGCGCGATCTGGCGGCGCAGGCCGCGGAGCGGGCCGGCTTCGATCCGTGTCTCGTGACGGATGCGGATGATCTTCCGGTGCTGAACACGGCTCTCTCGACCGAACGGGGCATTCTCATGCCACGGCTGGAGAGCGCCTTCGACCGCTTCTTCATCGACAGCGAGGTGGACTGGTCGGAGGAGAATCTGAAAGTGGCGGCCGAATAGCTTTTCGGCTCGGCGAGGGGCTCTCATGAAAACGGCGCGGATCTCTCCGCGCCGTTCGTTTTGATGATGCGGCCGATCACGCGGCTGCCTCCGCGGCACGCACCGCTTCCTCGATGCGGGCAGTCCGCGACTCGACCGCGAGCTCCACCAGGGCATCGGTCAGGATGGTGGCCGTCGGATCGGCGAGCGGCTCATCCCGCAGCAGGCGAAGGGTCGAAGCGACGAGCCGGCCGCGTCCGTAGGAGCGCTCGACGCCGAGTGCCACCGGCTTGTGAATCCAGCCGACCACGAGGCCTGCGAAGACGCGGGCCTGGAAGTCCAGCAGGTTGCAGCCCGAAATCACATAATCGGGCAGCACCCGGTCCATGGTCTCGTCGAGGAGCGGGCCGGAAGGGAACCGGGAGAAGTGGCCCGAGCGGCGCAACCACGCGAAGGAGGAGGCCCAGTCGCCCGACCACAGAGTTCCGTGACGGGTTTGCACCTTCACCGCCTGCCAATGCGGGAAGAAGGGGTAGAGGCTCATGTCCTCTTCCGGCAGAAGCAACAGCTTTGCTCCGGCGCGCACGTGGTCGGCGATGGCCTTGTTGTGCGTGCGGGAGACGACCAGCGTCGATTCCTCGAAGGCGCGCGCCATGGTGTAGCCCAGTGCGCTGAAGCGCTCACGGATGTCTTCGTCCGGAGACCACACCAGCTCCCGAACATGCACGGGACGTGCGCGAGCGGGGTGGATGGCGATGTCGTGGTGGTTCTGCGCGACGAGGCGCCCGTCGGGGGTGCGCAGCGCGAATCCGATGCGACGCAACGACGGTTCGTTCATCTCCGGCAGCCGGATCTCGACACGGCCGAGATCGAGCACATCCGGAGCTTCGATGCGCGGCAGGCTGATCTGCTGCGTCTCGTTGCAGATGCTGATCTCGAGCTTGCAATTCTCCAGAGCCGGTCCTGCGCCATGGGCGACAGCCAGCCCCAGCTCCACCGTCTCGCCGGACCAATAGGAGGCGCGCTCCCATTTCGGCACGATGACCGTATCGGAGTTGAAGATATGGAACAGCTCGTGGAAGACACGGGTGTTGCGGCGCATGTCGAGAAGGCCGTTCGACTCCCAGTGACAGTCGTGCAGCTCGGTGATCACATAGCCGGCGAGGTTGGGCTTCCGGCGCATGGCCTCGATCTCGTACTTGAAAGCACGGAACTGCTGCCATTGCGCCGCAATCACGAAGCGGCGGAGGTCGCCGAAAACGCGGTCCATGCTCCAGTCGGAGAAACGGTTCTCGACACCATGGGCGTACATCACGCCCTCGCCCCAGTCGTGGCCAGTCTCGAACCACCAGGGCTCCTCGCCCTTGGAATCGCGCAGGTCCTTCGGATAAGGCAGGCCCCAGTTGCCGAACTCGGAGCACATGAGAGGCTCCCGACCCGTGATCACCGCATCGCCATGGGGCGAATAGAGCCAGGAGGCGCGGTTCGAGAGTTCGTCCACGAACTGGTCCCACTGCGCCCGGTGGTCGGGGTAGGCGGCATAGAAGTGATAATCCGCGATGTCGGATTCCACGTGGAAGCTCGGAGCGAGAGGCGAGTTGTCGACGACGAGACGCGTCGGATCGTAGGCCTTCAGCCAAGCGAAGGTTCGCTTGAGCCAATCGCGGTGGTCCGCATCGTTGACGAGATCGACGCCCCAGTTCTCGTTGATGATCGTCCAGATGATGATGGACGGGTGGTTGCCGTCGCGATCGACGATGCCTTTCAGGAGCTTTTCCTTGCGCCCGCGTGAGCGGTCGGTGGCCATGCCGCCGTTGGGCAGCTCCGTCCAGATCAGCATGCCCATGCGATCGGCCGTTTCGTAATAGCGCGGATCCGCCGCCTTGATGTGGCAGCGCAGGCAGTTGAGGCCGAGCTCCTTCGCCTTTCGGAACTGATCCTCCAGGAACTCCACGGAGGGCACGGTGCAGATCGTGTCCGGATAGTAATCCTGGTCGAGCGCCGCGCGCAGGTAGAGCGGCTCGCCGTTGAGGTAGAACTTGCCGTTGCGCGTTTCGATGGTGCGGAAGCCGAAATTGTCGGCGATCTCGTCCTTCACGTCGCCGCCGCGCATGAGCTGCAGGCGAATGCGATACAGGTTCGGATGGTCGGGCGACCAGGGCTGCACGTCCGGCACCGTCAGCTCGAAGGGCATGCTGGTCACGCCCACCTGCGTCTCGTGCATCTCGTCGACGACGATGCTGCCGGACGGATCGGTCACTTCGATGCGGATCTGCGTGGCATCCGTGAGCGGACGTGCGAAGAAGACGCCTGACGTCACGCGGCCCGTGGCGAGCTGCGGAACGAGCCGGACGCGGTTCATGTGGTCGGGAATGCGGCGCTCCAGGTAGACCGACTGCCAGATCCCGGAGAGCGGGCCGTACCAGCTCTGCTTGCCGAAGGGAATTTCGGCGAAGGGCGAATCCGGGAACTCGGCCGGGTTGTCAGTGGGCGAGTCGACGCGCACCTTGATCTCGTTCGGACCGGGCCTGAGATAGGGCGTCACATCGAACGAGAAGGGCAGGAACCCACCCTCATTGTGGCCCACGGGCTCGCCGTTGATGAAGACCTTCGTGTTGTGGAAGACGGCGCCGAAACGGATCCAGATGCTGTCGTGCAGCCACGCTTCGTCGATGTCGACCGTCCTGCGATAGATCCCGATCCCCGCCCGCATGCGCAGATCCGAGAACTGGGCCTGCCAGGGACTTGGCACAACAATCTGGCGAACTTCTGCCGGGCCCGACAAACGGTCGTCGGCCACGTGCAAAAATTCCCAAGTCCCATCCAGACTGATGCGATTGTCCTGCATGATTTCTCCTTGAATCAGAGATTACCCAAGGGTCCCCAAGACGGCGAAAAAAAGGCTGCGGACCGGGAGACGCAAGCCTTGCCGGCGGGTGCGACAATCGATGCCCTCTAATCCGGTCCGAACCATCGGTCCTCGTCTCAGGCTCTGGTGAATGGCCCGTCTCGAACAACGGCGGAGTCCAGCATTGGATCCAGGCAGGCAGGCCTCTGCATGAAAGGTCACGCCGCCGTCCTGGCTTGGCAGGAACCTTGGCTTGGCAGGAACCGGCCCCTGGATCCGGCGTTGCCCTGTCAACGCCGAGCCTTGCTGCTCGCCCGACTGTCCCTGCTTTTCAATGAGGCTTCAGATGGCTCAACAAATTCCCGACGATCGAGTCCGCCAGGGTCCCTCCGGCCGCCCGGTTCTCGGCGTTCTGATCGGCTCTCTGCTCCTGCTCGCGATCGCGGCGGGCGGATACATGATCTGGGCGGGCGCGCAATCGCCCGACGATCCGGGCACGGACGCCGCCCGCTCGGCGACGACAGGTTCCACGACCGGCTCCTCGAATGCAAACCCGACGAACCGGATTACGCCTGCCAACCCGGCCTATCCCGCTCCAGAGGCCCAGCCCTCCGCAAACGAGCCGGCGAAGCGTTAAGGGATCGCCTTCTCGCCAAAGGCCTGGATGGTGCCCAGCCGTCCAGGCTTTTTTGTTGCACTTCGTTCAACCGGCGGCGAGTTTTTGCCTTATTGATTCGCAATCAACCGGCCCGCAAGGGAATGCGATAAGGCAAACTGAATGACCGGGATTGGACTGAAGCGGCTGTTGTCGGCCGCAATCGTTGCGTGCAGCCTCGCCTCGGGCGGCTTGGCTTTCGCTCAGCAGGCGCAGATGCCGGCCCAGCCGCAGGCTCCCGCACCTCAGGCTCCCGCTCCCGCTCCCGGAGCGCCGGCAAAGCCTGCCGCGCCGCCCGATGGCCCCGCCGCCAACGTGTCGGCGGAAACGAAGGCGGCCCGCGCCAAGCTCGACGGTTACAAGGCGGATCTCGACCAGAAGGAAATGGCGCTCCAGGGACGCGTCCTGTCCGATCTGGAGCTGCAGAACCTGCGCCAGCAGATCGAGCCGATCATCGCCGATATCCGTACGGTCATCGAGGAGCAGGCCCCGCGGCTCGAGGCGAGCCGCCAGCGCCTTTCCCAGCTCGGACCGAAGCCTGCCAGCGGTCAGCCCGAAGAAAGCGCCGACGTGGCCCGGGACCGGGCGGACCGGGAGGCCGCCGTGGCGGAACTCGACGAAACGCAGCGCCTCGGGCGCGCGCTTCTGGTCCAGGCCGAGCAGCTGAGCGCCCAGATCGGCGACCTGCGCCGGTCTGGCTTCACGCGCGCGCTGTTCGAGCAGAGCGACGGGCTCCTCAGCCCCAATCTCTGGATGAGAGTCATCCAGGCGATTCCACGCGAGCTGCGGGCTCAAAGGATCGTGCTGTCGGACAATCTCGAACAGATGCAGCGCACCACGACTCTGGGCGTGCTGCTGCTTCTGGGCCTTGCGATCGGCGTCGCCGTGGCGCTTTATGTCGGCCGCCGCTCCATCGCACCCCGTCTCGTCCGGCGCGACCCGGCGATCACGGATCCTTCGCGCCGCAGCCGCCTCATGGCCGCCGTCGCCGTTCTCGTCCTCGGTGCCGGTCCGGCCATTGCCGGAAGCTGGCTCGTCTGGGTGGCCTTCGATTCGGTGGACATCGTCACTCCCCGCCTTGAGGCCGTGGTGCGATCGTTTCTCGGCGGCCTGGCCTTCATCGCCTGCGTGCGTGCCCTCATCGACGCCATTCTTGCGCCGGACCACCCGTCCTGGCGTTTGATCCCCCTACGGGATGCATCCGCCGCGCGCATCATGAACTTCTCGGTCGCCCTCGCGACGGTCCTGATCGCCGGAAAGGTCATCGAATCGTTCAACAAGGCCATCGCCGCGGCCCTGCCGATCACGGTCATCACCCGGGCGGTTTTCGCCCTGGCCATGGCGCTCATCTTTGCCGATCTCCTCCGCCGCTTCGCGGCGCGGGAGAACGAGGAGAACTGCCTCGGCCCTTATGTCGCGCAGGAAGTCGATATCGGCGGACCGGTGCGCGGACTGGGGTGGTTCGTGGTGGCTGTCGTGATCTGCGGCGTGCTCGGCGGATACACGGCGCTCGCCTCGTTCGTGATCGACCAGGCGGTGTCGATTTCCCTCATCATCGCCATGCTCATTCTCTGCATTACGCTCGCGGACGAGTTCATCGCAGGTTCGCTGCGGGCCCAAAGCAGGCTCGCCACGACGCTGCAGGCCAATACGGGCATCCGCCGGCGCTCGCTGGAGCAGATCGGCGTGCTTGCGAGCGGCGTTGCGCGACTGGCGCTGATCGTCATCGCCATCCTGCTGATCCTGCTGCCCTGGGGCATCGAATCCACGGATGTGGCGAGTTCGCTGCGGGCGCTGTTCTTCGGCTTCAGCGTCGGCGACGTCACCATCTCCCTGTCGTCGGTCCTCATCGCGGCGCTGCTCTTCGCTGCGGGCTTCACGGTCACGCGCATTATCCAGCGCTGGCTCGACAACACCTTCCTGCCGGCGACCGATCTCGATGCGGGCCTGCGCAACTCGATCCGCACGGCGGCGGGCTATGTGGGCATCATCACGGCGGGCGTCATCGCTTTCACCTATCTCGGCCTGAGCCTGGAGCGGCTGACCATCGTGGCCGGTGCCCTGTCGGTGGGTATCGGTTTCGGCCTGCAATCCATCGTCAACAACTTCATCTCGGGCCTGATTCTGCTGTGGGAGCGCCCGATCCGCGTGGGCGATCTCGTGGTCGTAGGCGATGGCGAAGGCTATGTGCGCCGGATCAATGTGCGTTCGACCGAGATCCAGACCTTCGACCGTTCGACGCTGATCGTCCCGAACTCGAACCTGATCTCGGGGATCGTCCGCAACCGCGTGCGCAACGATCGCGTCGGGCGCGTCATCGTTTCCGTCCCCGTGCCGCGCGCGACGGACCCCGATCTGATGGCCGATATCATGCGCAGCGCCGCGCTGGCGCATCGCGAGGTCATGAGCGAGCCCCATCCGCGCGTCCTCTTCAAGAAAGTGACGGAGAATACGATCGATTTCGATCTCGTCTGCTTCGTGGATGACATCGATGCCGCCGGCCGAGTGTCGAGCGATCTCTATTTCGAGGTCTTCCGGGGCCTGCGGAAAGCCGGGGTCGGGGTGCCTGGGCCCGTTGCTCCGGAACCCGAGGAGGAACCGAAATCCGAGACATCCAAAAAGGAGGGAGACGAGGATGAAACCTTAACCCTTCTCAAGGATAAATCGCCGGCATGAAGAGCCTCATCTGTCTAAGCCTTTCCGCCCTTGCCCTTGCAGGCTGCCAGTCCGAGCAGCGTCAGGCCCCTTCGCAGACGCCGAGCTTCTATGCCTCCATGGCCGGCGCCGGGGCCGTGGTCGATGCGGCCATGGCGCGGGACATGATCGGCGCTTATCGCCGCAACAACGGCTTGGGCCTGCTCACGCTCGATCCCGATCTGCAGGCGGCGGCGCAGGCCGAGGCCGACGCGATGGCGAGGGCTGACAAGCCCAGCTCGGCGGAAGCCTTCAAGCGCCGGCTGGCTTCCGAGGGCTTCGCCGCACCGGCCGTCAATCTCTCCGCCGGTTATCACACCCTCGCCGAAGCCTTCTCCGGCTGGCGCGAGAGTCCGCAGCACAACAGGGTGCTGCTCGACTCCAAAGCGACGCGGATCGGCATAGCCACGGCCTATACGCCCAGCTCCAAGTACAAGGTCTATTGGGCTCTGGTCGTCGCGGCGGACCGACCCTGAGCCGGAACTGGGCATTTCCAAGGCATCTGGAACCTAAATCGAAGCGTAGCTCTTTAGCATTGGCCCCTGTGTCGGCGGTGTAAGAGCGTGTCTCGATTCCAATGCCTGATTTCGATCCCAAGTTGGGTAAACAGATGCCCCCGCCCCCTGCGACTGGAAGCGCTCAGGAGGTCGGGCCGGGTCAGGATACGACGCTCGCGAAAGAGGCGGATCATGCCGCCGCTCACCAGTCCGAACCTCAGAACGCGGGTGTCCACCGCGAATTAGCGCCCAGCATCGGTCGGGAACTGCTCCTCCTGTTCCGGGACATGGTCCGGAACCGGAAAGGCTGGCCGATGACGCGGCTCGCCATCGCGATCGTCGTCGTTCTCATCGGCAACATGGTGGGTCAGGTCCGGCTGAACCAATGGAACGGCGCATTCTTCGATGCGGTGGAGAAGCGCAACACGGCGGCCTTCTTCGACCAGCTTCTCGTCTTCGCGGTCATTGTTGCCGCGCTGCTGGCCCTCGTCGTGGGGCAGACCTGGCTGCAGGAACGGCTGAAGATCCGCCTGAGGCAGAGATTGACGCAGGTGCTGCTCGATCTCTGGCTGAAGCCCAATCATGCCTACCAGCTCGGTTTCATGGGGGAGGCCGGCCATCAACCCGATCAGCGGCTGCAGGAGGATTGCCGTCTCTTTTCCGAGCTTTCGACCGAACTCGGGGTCGGCATGCTGCAGGCTTTCCTCCTCCTCATCAGTTTCATCGGCGTCCTGTGGACGCTCTCGGGCGCGACCACTTTCGTCATCCATGGGGACGAGATCACGATTCCCGGTTACATGGTGTGGGTCGCCATCGGCTATGCAGGCATCGGCTCCGGACTGACCTGGCTGGTCGGGCGTCCGCTGATCCGGCTCAACACGGTCCGTTATGCCCGCGAGGCCGATCTGCGCTTCGCTCTCGTGCGCGTCAACGAAAGCGCGGAGAGCGTCTCTCTGTACAACGGCGAAGACGACGAGCGGCGCAATCTCGACGAATTCGTGGAGGCGGTTCTCAAGGCGACGCGTCGCCTGTCCGGCGCCCTTGCTCGCCTGACCTGGATCACGTCAGGCTACGGCTGGCTCGCCATCGTCGTGCCGATCCTGGCGGCGGCGCCGGGCTATTTCAGCGGACGGCTGTCCTTCGGCGGCATGATGATGGTCGTCGGTGCGTTCAATCAGGTGCAGGCGGCCCTGCGCTACTTCGTTGACAACTTTCCGAAGATTGCGGATTGGCGCTCGGCAGTGCTGCGCGTCGCCACCTTCCGGCAGGCTGCGATCGATCTCGAGGAAGTCACGGCCGAGAACGGCAAGATCGACATCCAGTCCCATCCCAAGGGGTGGCTCAGCTTCGAGGGCCTTTCCATCGCCTTGAGCGACGGCAGCATTCTCATCGAAGATGCGACGGCGGAGATCCGGCCCGGCGAGCGGGTGCTGATCATGGGCGAATCCGGAGCCGGCAAGAGCACGCTGTTCAGGGCGATTGCGGAGCTCTGGCCCTGGGGTTCGGGCACGATCCGCGTGCCTCCGGGAAACGAGATGATGTTCCTGCCGCAGCGACCGTACCTCCCCCTCGGCACGCTCAGAGCAGCGCTCAGCTATCCGGCTTCGCCCACTACCTTCGACGACGCCGATACTCGCGCCGCCCTGGAGCGCTGCGGGTTGGGCGAGTTCGTGGACATGCTCGACAAGGATGAGCGCTGGGACAGGACCATGTCGCTCGGCCAGCAGCAGCGCGTCGCCTTCGCCCGGGTCCTCCTGCACAAGCCGCGCTGGGTGTTCATGGACGAGGCGACCTCCGCCCTGGACGAGGAAAACCAGGCGTCCATGCTGTCTCTGTTTGAGAACGAGCTGAAAGGTGCAACGGTGATGTCCATCGGCCATCGGCCGGGCCTCGAGGAGTTCCACACCCGCACGCTTCACATCCGCAAGACGGAGGAGGGCGCCATCCTTCTGGCGAAGCCCCGCCATCAGCGGACCACGCCTCCGCGGCGGAGATGGATGGCAAGTCTTCGCAAGCGCCTCAAGAAGGCCAGCCACGGCCACGAGGCCAGTCAATCATGAGGCGTCGATGGAGCGCGGTCTTGGCAGCGCAAGCGAACAGGATTACGAAACTCCCTGCGGCGAGAGGAGTTCTCCCCTTGAATTTCGCCGTGCTGGCAGGTTGATCCCATGCGGTTGATCAGGCTTTACGTACGCGTTCTGGGCCAACTCGGGTCGGACCTGAGGATTGGCGCATTGCTTGCCCTGGCGAATGTCGCGCTCGCCATATCGGCCTTTGCCGAGCCGATCCTCTTCGGCCGCATCATCGACGTTCTGACCCGCGCACAGATCCCGGGCTCGGCGCCCGTCACCTTCCCGGTGCTGATGCCCCTGATCCTGGCGTGGGTGGCCTTCGGCCTCTTCTCCATCGGCGCGGGCGCTCTCGTAGCGCTCCATGCGGACCGGCTGGCTCATCGCCGCCGTCTCGCGGTGGTGGCCAATTACTTCGAGCATGTCCTCGAACTCCCGCTGGCCTTTCACACCACCACCCATTCAGGCCGTGTACTGAAGGTCATGCTGGAAGGCTCGGGTGGCATGTCCTGGCTCTGGCTCGGCTTCTTCCGCGAGCACTTCTCGGCGCTCATCGCTCTTGTGGTGCTCCTGCCGCTCACCGTCTTCCTGAACTGGCGGCTGGGGCTGCTCCTCGTGGTGCTCGTCGGCGTCTTTGCGGTGCTCACCGCCGTCGTGCTGCGCAAGACCGAGACCCTGCAGGGCACTGTCGAGCGCTATCACTCCAATCTCGCCGAGCACGCCTCCGACGCCCTCGGAAACGTGCCGGTCATTCAATCGTTCACGCGCATCGAGGCCGAGAGCCGGTCGCTGCGCGTGATCATCCAGCAGTTGCTGCAGGCGCAAAATCCCGTTCTGTCCTGGTGGGCGCTCGCCTCCGTGGCCTCCCGCGCCTCGGCGACGATCACGGTCACGGCCATTTTCCTGCTCGGCACCTGGCTGCATCTCAGCGGCCTGGCGACCATCGGCGAGATCGTCATGTTCATGAGCATGGCCACGATGCTGATCGGGCGCCTGGAGCAGGCGGTGAGCTTCGTCAACCAGCTCTTCATGCAGGCGCCGAAGCTGCAGGAGTTCTTCGAAATTCTCGATACGACGCCCGCCGTTCACGATCGTCCGAACGCCAAGGCCGTGGATCGCTTCCACGGTGAGGTCGTGTTCGACGATGTGAGCTTCTCCTATGATGGAAAGCGTTCCGCCGTGCAGGACGTGTCATTCGCGATCCGGCCGGGCGAGAACGTGGCGCTGGTCGGCGCGACCGGCTCGGGCAAATCGACGACGCTCGGTCTCCTGCACAGGGCTTTCGACCCGCAATCCGGCTGCATCCGCATCGACGGCGACGACATCCGCGACCTGTCTCTCGCTTCCCTTCGGCGCAACATCGGGGTTGTGTTCCAGGAGCCGATGCTCTTTGCCCGCACGATCCGGGAGAACCTCCAGGTCGGACGTCCCGATGCGACGGATGCCGAGATGATCGAAGCCCTGAAGCGCGCACAGGCCATCGAGTTCATTTCCCGTCAGGCGGAAGGGCTCGACACGGTCGTCGGCGAACGCGGGCGCTCCCTGTCGGGCGGCGAGCGACAGCGCCTCTCCATCGCGCGCGCCTTGTTGAAGAATCCGCCGATCCTGATCCTCGACGAAGCGACGAGCGCCCTCGACGCGGCGACCGAACAGAAGCTGCAGCGGGCTCTCGACGAGGTCATGAAGGGGCGCACGACCTTCGTCATCGCCCATCGGCTCGCCACCATCCGGAATGCCGACCGGATCCTGGTTTTCGACCAGGGACGCGTTGTCGAGACGGGGACTTTCGACGAGCTCGTGGCCAGGGGCGGACGCTTCGCGGAGCTTGCCCGTGCGCAGTTCATGGCCACGGAAGAGCCAGCAGGGCAGGTGGTGCGGGAGGCCGCAGCCGCGCCCGCATGAACGTGGTTTCAACGTCTCGGGAAAGCATCGTGCACGCGATCGATCCTCACACACCAGGCATCCGTCTCGAGGTCAACGGAATCACGCTTCACGGCATCGATGCCGGTCCGAAGGATGGTCCCCTGGTTATCCTGCTGCACGGATTTCCCGAATTCTGGTGGGCCTGGCGCTATCAGATCGAGCCACTGGCGAAGGCGGGCTTTCGCGTCTTCGCGCCGGATCAGCGCGGTTACAATCTCAGCGACAAGCCGGAAGGCCGCGGCGCGTACGATCTCGATACGCTCGCTCGGGACGTCGTCGGCCTGAGCGATGCGCTGGGATACGGCAGATGCTCTCTCGTCGGTCACGATTGGGGCGGCCTCGTGGCCTGGTGGGCGGCTTCGCGTCACCCGGACAGGATCGAGCGGCTCGTGGCGATCAACGCGCCGCATCCGGCTATCGCCGGCGATTATATGCGCCGTCATCCGAGCCAAATGCTGAGGAGTTCGTATATCGGGCTCTTTCAGTTGCCCTCTCTGCCCGAGATGCTGTTTTCGGCATGGGACCACGGGGTTCTCAAGCGAACGCTCCGGCGCACCAGCCGGCCCGGCACGTTCTCGGAACCGGATCTCGCCGAATATGAAAAAGCCTGGAGCCGCCCCACTGCGCTCACGAGCATGCTGAACTGGTACCGGGCGCTGCCGCTCAGGCCGCCGGATCGCTCACCCGGCGCCCTCGCGATGCCGGTTCTGGCGATCTGGGGCATGCGCGACCGGTTCCTGGAGTTCGGTCTCTGCGAGCGGAGCCTGGCGCTCTGCGCTCACGGCAGGGCGATGCCGGTCCGGCAGGCGACCCATTGGGTTCATCTGGAGGAGTCCGAGACAGTCAACGAGGCGCTGATCGGCTTCCTGAAGCCGTGAGTGACCCTCAGCTTTCCCGGGCACGGGCGAGAGCGAGAGGCGTGATCCTGAGCGCCGTGATGCGGTTCCGCGATTTGCGCAGGACCTGGAAGCGGAAGCCGTGGAAGGTGAAGATCTGCCCCGTGTCGGGGATCGTCTGCGCCTCGTGGATCACGAGACCGGCGATGGTGGTGGCCTCCTCGTCCGGCAGGTTCCAGTCCATGGCGCGGTTGAGGTCGCGGATCGGCACCGATCCGTCCACGTTCACCGAGCCGTTCGGCTGGGGGCGTACGCCCTGCACCGAGAGATCGTGCTCGTCCTTGATGTCGCCGACGATCTCTTCGAGGATGTCCTCCAGGGTCACGAGGCCCATCACCTCGCCGTATTCGTCCACCACCAGGGCGAAGTGGGTTTTCTTGGCGAGAAAGGCCTTGAGCTGATCGCGCAGCGACGTGGTGTCCGGCACGAACCAGCTCTCCAGCGCAATCGCATCCACCTTCAGCTTGCTGGCATCGCCGCCGACGGCGTCGAGGGCGCGCAGCAGGTCCTTGGCATGGAGAACGCCGACGATGTTCTCCTGGCTGCCGCGCCAGAGGGGCATGCGCGTATAGGGCGAGGAGAGAACCTCGCGCACGATCTCCTCCGAGGAGAGATCGGCATTGATGGTGCGCATCTTGGTGCGGTGGACCATGACTTCCGAGACGGTGAGGTCCTCGAGATCGAGCAGGCCGCCCAGCATGTCGCGCTGCACTTTCGCGACGCCGCCTTCCTTGTGCAGGAGCGCGACCTGGCCGCGGATTTCCTCCGATGCGGAGAGGATCGGCGTGTTCTCGCCGATCCGGATGCCGAAGGGACGCAGCATCAGGCGCACCAGCCGCTCGATGGCGATGGCGATTGGGCCGAGGAACGCCACGACCCATGACATGGGTCGCGAGAGAAACAACGAGACACTGTCGGGAGACGAAATGGCGATGGTCTTGGGCAGCACCTCGGCGAACACGATC
Organism: Microvirga sp. HS2; assembly: GCF_055792805.1. NCBI lineage: Bacteria > Pseudomonadati > Pseudomonadota > Alphaproteobacteria > Hyphomicrobiales > Methylobacteriaceae > Microvirga > Microvirga sp. HS2. Next base: position 188,783 of record NZ_JBVVAJ010000003.1, on the reverse strand, counting down.
ACCAGCGCCGACATGATCGCGGTCGCATAAAGGGCGCCGCCATCCCCGAAGATCGCCACGAGCACGCTGGTGGCGAAGGCCGACACGCCGATATTGACGATGTTGTTGCCGATCAGAACCGTGCCGATGAAGCGCTCGCGCATCTCCAGGAGGCGGTTCACCAAGCGGGCGCGCTTGTCGCCGCCTTTTTCCAGCATGAGCATGCGGGAGCGGGATGCGCCGGTGAAGGCCGTCTCGCCCGCCGAGAAAAAGCCCGACAGCAGAAGACAGAAGATGACGACAAGGGCGGCAAACCAGAGGTCGCCGGAAGAGGATGCCTCGGTCATGATGACGGCGCGTCGATTTCACTCGTCAGGAAGGAGCGGACCTTCTCGGCCTCGATGCCCGGAGCGATGAAGCTCCGTCCGATCCCCCTCGCGAGAATGAACGTGAGGGATCCGCCTTTCACTTTCTTGTCCTGTGCCATGGCGTCCAGAAGCTCGTCGACCGTGCCGCATCCGCCCGGTACATGGGACAGCCGCGTGGGAAGTCCAACGCTCGTCAGATGCGCCTCGACGCGCTCGGCCTCCGACAGGGCGCAGAGCCCGAGAGCGGCTGAGAAACGGAAGGCGAGGTTGAGGCCGATGGCGACGCCCTCGCCGTGGACGAGGCGGGCGGAGTTGTAACGCGTGATCCGCTCCAGGGCGTGGCCGAAGGTATGGCCGAGATTGAGCAGCGCACGGTCGCAGGTCTCGTGCTCGTCGCGCACCACGACGGCAGCCTTGGCGCGGCAGCTCTGCGCGACGGCCTCGTCACGTTCCGGGCCGCCCTCGAAGATGCCCTTCCAGTTCGCTTCGCACCAGGCGAAGAAACGCGCATCGTCGATGAGGCCGTATTTCGCCACCTCCGCGTAGCCCGCGCGCATCTCGCGGACGGGAAGCGTGTCGAGGAGGGCCGTATCGGCCAGAACGAGGCTCGGCTGGTGGAAGGAGCCGACGAGGTTCTTGCCGTGGCGCGAATTGATTCCGGTCTTGCCGCCGACGGAGGAATCGACCTGCGAGAGCAGGGTGGTGGGCACCTGGACGAAGCGCACGCCGCGACGCACCACGGCGGCGGCGAAGCCCGCGAGATCCCCGATCACGCCGCCGCCCAGCGCAATCACGAGGTCGCCGCGCTCGATCCGGGCTTCGAGCACGGCGTCGCAGACGCGCTCCAGATTGGCATAGGACTTCGTCGCTTCTCCCGGCGGAAGGGTGAGTACGGAGCTGCGCAAGCCATGGGCCGCGAGAGACTGGCTCAGGGCCTGGGCATAGAGGGGACCCACATGCTCGTCGGTCACGATCGCCGCGGCGCGGGCGCCGAGGGCCGCGATGCGCGGGCCCGCGCTCTCGATCAGGCCGCGCCCGACCAGGATGTCATAGGCCCTGTCGCCGAGGGGAACCGGCACTGTGATCATCGATGCGCTGCTGGCGTGAGCCGGTACGCTGCTCATTCGGCATTCCCCTGCTTTTCTCTGTCGAACCAGCCGCTCAGGGCCCTGATGATGTCGGCCACCACGCGATCGTGCGGCGCCTCATGGGAATCGATGGTGAGATCGGCCAGGGCATAGACCGGATGGCGGATGTCCATGAGCCGGCGCATGGTCCCTTCCGGGTCGGGATTGCGCAGGAGAGGCCGGGTGTCGCGCTTGCGCACCCGCCGCATGAGGATATCGAGGTCGGCTTTCAGCCAAACGGAAATGCCGCGCTCGGCGATGTTCCGGCGGGTCTCCTCGTTCATGAAGGCGCCGCCGCCGGTCGCCAGCACCATGGGGCCCTCCTGGAGCAGGCGCGCGATGACCCGGCGCTCTCCGTCGCGGAAATGCTCCTCGCCGTGAATGGCGAAAATGTCGGGGATCGTCATGCCGGCCGCAGCCTCGATCTCATGATCGGCATCGCGGAACGGCAGTTTGAGCGTCTGGGCCAGTCTGCGGCCCACCGTGCTCTTTCCGGCGCCCATGAGGCCGACGAGCACGATCGACCGCGTGCCGAGCTGGCGACCGAGGGGGTGGCCGCGTCGGCGAGTGTCCGTCTGCCCGCCGGCTTCATCGAGCGGATTGAAGCGGCTGATTTCGTTCATGGCCCTGTCCTAGCACGGGTCCCGGCTCTGTCACAGGGGCTTATCGGTCTCCCGCGAAAGGCCCAACTCAAGGTTAGGTCTTGCCTTTGCGGCCTATGCGTGTTTCTACCGGAGGAACGCTCAAAGAGGATCCATTGCCTACGCTCTTCCGGTTTCTCCTCGTCGTCGCCATTCTCGCGGGCCTCGGATTCGCGGCGATGTACGCGCTGGCGACCCTCGTTCATCCGGATCCCCGCGAGATCACGGTGCCGGTTCCCACCCCGCGAGCCCCCTCGTCCTCATGACCGGGGCGCGCCAGGCCAGTCTTTTCCTGGACATGCTCGCCGCCGAGCGCGGCGCTTCCAAGAATACGCTCGAGGCCTACCGGCGCGATCTCGACGATTATCTCGCCTATCTCCGTGAAGCAGGCGCTCAGCCCGATACGGCCTCCGCCGCCACGATCCGCGGCTTCATGGCAAGCCTCGAGGAGAGGGGACTGAAGGCCTCCTCCGCCGCCCGCAGGCTCTCCGCCATCCGCCAATTCCACAAGTTTTTATACGTGGAGGGCTATGCCCCCGCCGACCCGACGGCAGCCGTCTCGGCTCCCAAGCGGGGCAGGGCCCTGCCCAAGGTTCTCTCGGTCGATCAGGTCGACCGCCTGCTGCGGGCGGCCCACGAGGGCGTTACCCGACCGGAAGCCTCGCCCGCCGAGCGGCTGCGGGCGGCCCGCATGGCCTGCCTGCTCGAGCTCCTTTACGCCACGGGCCTGCGCGTCTCGGAGCTGGTGTCTCTGCCCCGCAGCGCGGCCAGGACCCGCGACCGCTTCCTCGTGGTTCGCGGCAAGGGCGCCAAGGAGCGCCTCGTGCCTCTCACGGACGCGGCCCGGGACGCGGCCCGGGCCTACCTCGCGCTGCTGGAGGAGCAGGGGAAGGGGACGGGCCCCTGGCTGTTTCCCGCTGACAGCGAAACCGGCTACCTGACCCGGCAGTCCTTCGCGCGGGACCTGAAGGTCGCCGCCTCGGGCGCGGGGCTGCGCGCCGACATGATCAGCCCCCACGTGCTGCGCCATGCCTTCGCGAGCCATCTGCTCCAGAACGGCGCGGATCTGCGCATCGTGCAGGAGCTTCTGGGCCATTCCGACATCTCGACCACGCAGATCTACACGCATGTGCTGGACGAGCGCCTGAAGAGCATGGTCCGCGACCTGCACCCGCTGTCGTCGGGGGAGTGACGCGCCTTACTTCCGCTTGAGCAGGAACACGCCCTGGTCGCCGAGCAGGTTCCACACCCACCAGGGCAGGCTCACCTGCATGGGCGTGCCGCCCGCGTTGAGGGCGACCGCCTTTTCCATCTGCGCGCCGACGTCCCGGCACAACTCCACGAAATCGCGGATGGTGCAGAAGTGGATATTGGGCGTGTCGTACCAGGAATAGGGCAGGTTCTCCGTCACCGGCATCCGGCCACGCAGCGCCAGATCCACGCGCACGCGCCAATGGCCGAAATTCGGAAACGACACGATGGCCCGGCGGCCGATGCGCAGAAGATGTTCGAGCACCACGCGCGGCTGGCGCGTCGCCTGGATCGTCTGCGAGAGGATCACGTAGTCGAAGGCGTCGTCCGGGTAATCGGCGAGGTCCGTATCCGCATCGCCCTGGATCACCGGCAGGCCCTTGGCGAGGCAGGCGTTCACCCCTTCGCGGGACAGCTCGATGCCGCGTCCGTCCACGTTCTTGCTGTCCCTCAGGAGGGAGAGCAATGCGCCGTCGCCGCAGCCCACGTCCAGCACGCGGGAGCCGGGCTCCACCATCTCGGCGACGAGCAGGAAGTCGAGGCGGTGGCCGGTGATGCTGTCGGTGGCTGGCACGGCGAGGCTCGATGCCATCACGCGATCCCCCGCACCCGGGCCGCGGCGTCGATGAAGCCGCACGCGGCCGCGAACATCTCGGGCTCGTCGAGCAGGAAGGCGTCGTGGCCCTTGTCGCTTTCCACTTCCACGAAGGCGACCGATGCGGCCGCCGCGTTGAGCGCATGGACGATGGCGCGCGAGTCCGATGTCGGGAACAGCCAGTCGGAGGTGAAGGAGATCACGCAGAAGCGCGTGGCCGTGCCCTTGAAGGCTTTGGCGAGCGAGCCGCCCTGCTCGGCGGCGAGATCGAAATAATCCATCGCGCGCGTCATGTAGAGGTAGGAATTGGCGTCGAACCGCTCGACGAAGGAGATGCCCTGATAGCGCAGGTAGCTCTCGATCTGGAAATCGGCGTCGAAGGAAAAGGTCGGCGCGCTGCGGTCCTGGAAGTTGCGGCCGAATTTACGGTGCAGAGCGACTTCGGAGAGATAGGTGATATGCGCGCCCATGCGGGCCACCGCGAGGCCCTTGGAGGGGCGCGTGCCTTCGAGCAGGTAGCGTCCGCCGCGCCAGTCGGGATCGGCCATCACGGCCTGGCGCCCGACCTCGTGGAAGGCGATGTTTTGCGCGGAATGGCGCGCGGCGGTGGCGATGGGCAGGGCCGCGAAGACCCGTGTCGGATAGCTCGCCGCCCATTGCAGCACCTGCATGCCGCCCATGGACCCGCCGATGACGCAGAACAGGGTCTCGATGCCGAGCTTGTCGATCAGGGCCGCCTGCGCGCGCACCATGTCGCGGATGGTGACCACCGGAAAATCGAGCGCGTAGGGCTGGCCCGAAGCGGGGTCGGTGGAGGCCGGGCCCGTGGTGCCCATGCAGCCGCCGATCACGTTGGCGCAGATCACGAAGAAGCGGTTCGTGTCGACCGGCCGGCCCGGGCCGACCATGGTCCGCCACCAGCCGGGCTTGCCCGTCACCGGATTGTCGTTCGCCGCATGCTGGTCGCCGGTGAGCGCATGGCAGATCAGCACCGCGTTCGACCTTTCGGCGTTCAGCGTGCCGTAGGTCTGGTAGGCGATCTGCCAGGGGGCGAGCGCGATCCCGGCGTCCATCATCAAGGGCTCGTCCGCGCCAAAGCGCATGACAAGGCTCGACGGGTCGTCGGCTTGGCTTCGCGCTTCGAGGGAGAGAGAGGACAAGGTCATGGATGAACCGCTGCTGCGTTCGGTTTGCCGAACAAGCCGTAATTCGAACAGGTCCGGCCGTCAACGAACATGACGTCCGATGCGGTGTATTCGCCCGAGGGCAGGGCAAGATTGTCAAAGAGCGGACGGCATGGAGGATCGGCCTCGGGGCTGGTCGGCACCGAGGGGGAGCAGTCGAGGGGTCGCGCGAGGAGCGGTCCGGCTCGATGGAGAATGGTGATGGCTGGGGAACCCGACGGCTCCTCGCGCACGGTTCTTTTAGGCGGACTGTCGACGCAGGCTCCGGGATGCCGTTGGCGAGCGCGCCTGCCGTTGCGTCCTGCGACGCGCCGGAGCAGGCGGGCGGCTGTGCATGCCCGGACCCCTGGGCCGAGCCAGGGCCTCCCGTCAGCTCAGGCTGCGTGGCCTGGAGCGCGGGACCGTGTCCCGGCTCCACAACCTGCGACGCCTCGCGAGCGCGCCCCTCGGTGAGCCGGGACAGGTCACGATATAGCTTAGCTTGCCGAGCCTGTCAAGAACAAAGATGGAACATGCCGCCACGCCATCCCTCGGCCACTCTGCCGCTTCCGCCGCTCTCCGTCATGGCCGTCCCCGGACTTGATCCGGGGATCAGACCCGGCCACCCACGTCTTGAGAACCGCAACCGGAGAAAGACGGGGATCCCCGGCTCAAGGCCGGGGATGACGAGAAGAAGTCCTAAACGACGGAAGATCCAAACGACGGGAAGAGTCGTCACGAGGGAGGACCCGAGGAAGGGGGAATGGGTGTCATGCTCGGCGAGGGATGACAAAGGGCGGCAAAATGGTCAAAGAAGAGCGCACGTTCCGAGAGATTGAAGCCATGACCCGCGAGAAGCCCGTTCCGTCCCTTGCCGAGCTGCGCCAGGAGATCGACCGCATCGACGAGGCGATGCACCGGCTGCTCATGGAGCGCGGCACCATCATCGACCGGCTGATCGAGTCCAAGAAGGCTTCCGAGACGGGCCTCAGCTCGGCTTTCCGTCCGGGCCGCGAGGCCTCGATGATGAAGGCGCTGGCCGAGCGCCACCAGGGCCTGCTGCCCCTCGACACGGTGGAGAGCATCTGGCGGGTGATCATCGGCACGTTCACTTATGTGCAGTCCAACTATTCGGTCCATGCCGACGTCTCGGGCGGCGATGCGCCGATGCGCGACTCGGCCCGGTTCCATTTCGGCTTCACGGTGCCCTACATCACCCATCCGAGCGCGGCGGCCGTCATCGAGGCGGTGGCGGGCTCGAAGGGTGATCTCGGCATCTTCCGGCTCGACCAGGGAGCCACCAGCGGCGCCTGGTGGCGGACGCTTGCCGAGAAGGACCGTCCGAAGGTCATCGCGCGCCTGCCCTTCATCGAACGCCCGGACCATCCGGCGGGCACCCCGGTCTTCGTCATCTCCAAGCCTCTCACCGACGCCGCCGTGCGCGACGTGGTGCTCTATGCGGCCCAGTTCGAGCGCTGGCACAAGGGAGCGAACGAGGCGCTGACGCGGCTCGGGGGTGAGGTGGTGGCGAGCGCCGCCGACGCCAACGGCCTGTCGGAGCTGATCGCCGTTCCCGGGACCGTGGAGGCCGCCCGCCTCCAGCACGAGCTGACGGAAGCAGGCGCCAGCCTCGCCCAGCTCGCCGAGATCGGCAGCCACGCCGAACGTTTCCGCGTGAATTGATCGCGAAGCTGCGCTAGAGCATGTCCCGGCGAAGTGGGCGCCGGTTCGCCGATGAGGACATGCTCCGAAATCGAAGAATCCCCGTTCGCCATTGATCGTTTAGGAAGTTGCCCATGTCCGCCCGTCCCGAACCCCGTCCCGGCGTGATGCAGATCGACGCCTATGTGCCCGGCAAGAGCAAGGCCGCAGGGGTCTCGAAAATCTACAAGCTCTCCTCCAACGAGACGCCGCTCGGCCCCTCGCCGAAGGCGATGGAGGCGGTCAGAACGTTCGACCATCTGGAGCTTTACCCGGACGGCTCGGCCACACGCTTACGCGAGGCAATCGCCGCGAAGTATGGCCTCGATCCCGCCCGCATCGTCTGCGGCGCGGGTTCGGACGAGCTGCTCACGCTCATCACCCACGCTTATGTCGGTCCGGGCGACGAGGGCATCTACAGCGAGCACGGCTTTCTCGTCTATCGCATCGCGATCCTCGCCGCCGGCGGCACGCCGGTCGTGGCGAAGGAGAAGGATTACCGTACGGATGTGGACGCGATCCTCGCGAAGGTCACGGACAGGACGAAGATCGTCTTTCTGACCAATCCCAACAACCCGACCGGCACCTACATTCCCTTCGACGAGGTGAAGCGCCTGCATGCGGGCCTCCCTTCCCATGTGGTGCTGGTGCTGGATGCGGCTTACGCGGAATACGTGCGCCGCAACGATTACGAGGCAGGCCTCGAACTCGTGGCCACCGCGGAGAACGTGGTGATGACGCGCACGTTCTCGAAGATCTACGGCCTTGCGAACCTGCGCATCGGCTGGATGGTGGCGCCCCCGCACATCGTCGATGCGGTGAACCGCATTCGCGGACCTTTCAACATGAACGGGCCCGCCATGGAGGCCGGCATCGCCGCGATCCAGGACGAGGAGCACGTGGCGAAGGCTTGCGCGCACAACGAGCAATGGCTCGCCTGGCTGACGAAGGAAATCGAGGCGCTGGGGCTGAAGGTGACGCCGAGCGTCGCCAACTTCCTGATGATCCATTTCCCGGATGAGCCGGGCAGGACCGCGAAGGACGCGGACGCCTTCCTGTCCGGCCGTGGCCTGATCCTGCGCCGGATCGAGGCTTATGGCCTGCCGCACGCCCTGCGCCTGACCGTGGGCAGCGAGGAGGCGAACCGCCTCGTCGTCGAGGCCCTGCGCGATTTCGTGAATGGGGGCAAGAATGCCTGAGCGTCTCGGACCTCCCCATAAGACGCCGTTGTTCGACCGCATCGCGCTGATCGGCCTCGGGCTGATCGGCTCGTCCATTGCGCGCGCGGCGAAGCATCTCAACCTTGCGGGCACAGTCGTCGCCATCGACCGCAGCGAGGAGGTGGTGGCGCGGGTGCGCGAACTGGCCATCGCCGACGAGGCGACGACCGATCTCGTGGCGGGCGTGCAGGGCGCCGATCTCGTCATCCTGTGCGTGCCCGTGGGCGTCTGCGGCGCTGTTGCCGAGGCCATGAGGCCGGGGCTGAAGCCCGGCTGCATCGTGTCCGACGTGGGCTCGGTGAAAGGCTCCGTGGTCGCGCAGGTCCAGCCGCACCTGCCCGAGGGCGTTCATTTCGTGCCGGCGCATCCGGTGGCGGGCACGGAGCATTCGGGCCCGGACGCGGGCTTCGCGACGCTCTTCCACAATCGCTGGTGCATTCTCACGCCGCCGGAGGGCGCGGACGAGAGCGCCGTCGAGCGCATGCGCGCCTTCTGGACCGCCATGGGCTCGAACGTGGAGATCATGAGCGCGCAGCACCACGATCTCGTGCTCGCCATCACGAGCCACGTGCCGCATCTGATCGCCTACAACATCGTGGGCACGGCGGCGGATCTGGAGACCGTCACGCAAGGCGAAGTGATCAAGTTCTCCGCCGGCGGCTTCCGCGACTTCACGCGCATCGCCGCGTCCGATCCCACCATGTGGCGCGACATCTTCCTGCACAACAAGGACGCGGTGCTCGAAATGCTCGGCCGCCTCAACGAGGACATCGCGCTGCTCGCCCGCGCCATCCGCTGGGGCGAGGGCGACAAGCTGTTCGACCTCTTCACCCGCACCCGGGCCATCCGCCGCGGCATCATCTCGTCGGGCCAGGAAACGCCGGAGCCCGATTTCGGGCGGCGGCGCGAGGACAAGGCGTAATCCGTCGAGCCGCAGGCTGCTCCTTCGTCGTCATGGCCGGACTTGATCCGGCCATCCACGTCTTGGGAAACACCGCGCTTTCAAGGCGTGGATCCCCGGGACAAGCCCGGGGATGACGGAGTCGGGAATTGGAGGGACGCCCTCGATACAGCGGCTGCAGCCCGGCATTCCGGATCCTGGCAGGACCCATCATAAGAGCGCCGTTGTTGAGGATCGGTGGCGGGCGGTTAGCTTTCACTCAGCCATGATTCATAACCGGCTCCAATGAGCCGGTTTTTCACCTGGATAAGAACGACGGCGTCCGCCTTGTCTGTCGTCACGGACCGCATCACGTCATTCCATGCCTGCTCCTCGTCCACGCCGTAGGCCAGACTCATGACCTGCGACAGGTTGCGATCAGATAGATCTTCGTAGAGCAAGGACAGAAGAGCCATGTACTCGGCTTGCGCAGGCAATACCGGAAATGCCTGCTTCACCATGGTGAGTGTGCTGCGCAGATGCTCCGGGACAGACTGATCCGTCTTCATGCAGGCCCTCCTGTCAGATCTCAATAAAGCGGCTGCAGCCTGAAGTTCGGGATCACGAACGGGCCCATGGCCAGAAAGCCGTTGCTGAGGGTGAGCGGCGGCAGCTGGGCCAGCTGCGGCTGCCCGTTGGCCTTGGCTGGCGCGCGCGGGTTCTGCCCGAGCAATGCGCCCAGGAGAGCGCCGCCCGTGCGATTGCCCGTGATGTTGCCGATGAGGCCGTCGAGGCCCGCGGCGGCGACATTGAGCTGGCCCGCGGGGCGGTGTTCCGCGTCGAGGCTGAGCTGGCCCTTCGCCTCCAGGCGGCGCGGCCCCTTGGCCACGGACAACATCAGCACGTCGAGCACGCCGCCGGCGCCGCGCCAGCGCTCGAGTTCCTCGGCGAGGGGGCGTCCCTGAAAATCCGCCGTCTGGGTCGCCGTGACATCCGCGTTCAGGTCCGTGAGTTCCGTGCCGCCGATCAGCGCATCGAGCTGGGGGATGCTCGCCTGCTTCACCGACAGGGCGGCGTCGTAGGCCTTTTCCGAGGCGCGGGCGGGGTTGGGCCTCAGATGCAGCTCCAGATGCTGTCCGGAGGTTGCGATCTCCTGGGGCAGGAGCCCCGCCAGCGTGAATTTCGGCGCATTCGCAGCGATTGAAAGACGCTGGAGCCCGGTCTGAGAGGCATGAATGCTCGCCTGCAGCAGATCCCACCGGCCCTGCAGCGTCACCTTGCCGTCGCTCACGCGCAAAGGTCCCGCGATCTCGGCGATCACGAGGCGCGGCTGGTAGACCTGCGCGATGGCTTCCGTGCGCCCGAAGGACGCGGTCACCGCGCCCTGCTTCAGGGAGAGGGTATTGCAGATCAGCTCGATGCGGAACGGATAGCCCGCGATGGTGCGGTCGGTGCAGGTCCATTGCCGCCCGATGCGCTTCTCCGCCTCGAGCCAGGCGTCGAGCGTCTCGGCCGCGCGGTTGCGGATCACGAACCACGCCACGCTCCAGGCGACGGCGACGAGAAGCAGCAGGATGAAGGGCGTGTAGAGCCAGAAGCGGCTGTGACGCCTGCTTTCCGCTGGGATGGCCTCGGCCATGCAAGATCTCCTGTTGTGCGGCTGCTTGGTAACTGGTAGCGCCCCGGAGGAAAAGTGGTCTCCGCTTTTCCGCGGGAGCAGGCGGCTTAAAAAGCAAAACGGGCAAGGTTCAGGCAGAGAACGATGATGGACGGCTCGGAGGATCTGTGGGTTTTCGGCTACGGCTCCCTCATGTGGAGGCCGGGATTCCCCTTTGTCGAACGCCGCCACGCGCATCTCTACGGCTATCACCGGGCGCTATGCGTTCTCTCTCATGTCCATCGCGGGACGCCCGACAATCCGGGCCTCGTGCTCGGCCTCGACCGGGGTGGGCGCTGCCACGGCGTCGCCTTCCGGGTCGCGCGGGAGGAGGCCCGGACCACTGTGCATTACCTGCGCGAGCGGGAGCAGGCCACGAGCGTCTATCTGGAGCGGCATCTGCCCGTCCGGCTCGATGACGGGCGCGCGGTCGCGGCCCTGGGCTACGTGGCCGACCGCAAGCACGAGCAATATGCCGGGACGCGCTCCTTCGAGGAGGTGCTGGCCCTGGTCCGGCAGGGGGTGGGGATCTCGGGGGCCAATCCCGATTACGTGCGCTCGACCCACGAGCATCTTCTGGGCATGGGCGTGGTCGATCCGCTGATGCAGCGGCTCGTCGCGGCGCTCGATCAGGAAGCCTGATCCGCGTTCTCGCGCAGGTCGGCGAGAATTTCGCGGCGGCGTGCTTCCGTATCGGCAAGGCGATGGATGTGGAGTTCGGACGCGCCGCGCTCCCGCGCCCGGTCGAGCCACCGGGAACGCGTGTCCAGCCCCGGTGCGCTGCCCGCCAGGACGGAATCGATCACGTGCGCCGTGCCCGTCTCGTCACGGCCGACGGCGAGGATCACCGCATCGGTGACCTCCATCAGTTCCGTCAGGTCGAGGGGATGCACGCCGACGATGTAGCGGCGGCCCGACAGGCCGCGCCAGGAGCTCAAGGTGGCGGAGGAGCGAAGTCCCGCCGTTGCTCTCAACCGTTCCTCGCGCACGCCAGCCCTCCGCATCCGGTCGTTGCGGAGATCCCGCATGGCCGTGTTCCAGGATATGGTCCGTTTGTTCGCCATTTGTTCTTATATATAGGAAGGGCGAAGCCGGCCGTCAAGATTTCGAAAGCTTAGCAGTATCAGATATTTGAGGTCGCGGGCGACGGAGCCGGATCGGGGAGGCCGAGCTCACGCCGTCCTTCCGCCAGCAGCCTGTTGGAGGCATCCTCGATGCCCGACTGCACGCGCTGGAAGAACTCCTCGCGGGGCAGGCCGGGAGCGATGGGGTCGAGGATCTCGACCCGGATCGTGCCCGGGCGGCGGATGAACTGGCGGCGGGGCCAATAGAGGCCGGAATTCAGCGCGACCGGAATGCAGGGGAATCCCAAATTCTGATAGAGATGCGCCACGCCGTATTTGTAGGCCGGGGGCGCTCCCGGCGGGCGGCGCGTGCCCTCGGGGAAGATGATGATCTGACGGCCGTGCCGGGCTTCCTCCTTCGCGCGGGCCGTCATCTGCACGAGCGCCTGGGAGCCTGCCTTGCGGTTCACCGGCACGCATTGCGCCTTGCGCAGATACCAGCCGAAGAAGGGAATCCACATCAGCTCGCGCTTCAGGATGAAGGTCGGGTCGTCGAAAATCGTCAGCAGCGCGAAGGTTTCCCAGAGAGACTGATGCTTGGCCGCGACGAGAGCTCCGCCCGCCGGGACCTTCTCGGCCCCGCGAACCTCGATCTTCGTGCCGGCGAGAACCCGCAGCAGCCAGAGGGACACGCGCGCCCAGAGCTGGACCAGCCGCAGGAAAACCCGGCGCGGGACCAGAGAGGCCGGAATCAGGATGATCAGCCAGAGGACGAGGTTGGCGTAGAAGGCGAGGTTGAACAGCAGGGAGCGGGCGAACAGCATGGCTTCGTGAAAAGGAAAAAGCGGAGCATGAGGCTCCGCGGGCGGAGCACCTTAGCGCATCGCGCGAAAAAGTGGACCCGTTTTCCGGCGGGGCGAACGCGGCAGGGGCGGGGCTTCTTCCCCCATCGTCATCCCCGCCTTGGGCCGGGGCTCCACGTCTTTACCCGGTGCAGCTCGTGAAGACGTGGATGGCCGGGTCAAGCCCGGCCACGACGAAGGTGGAGCGGCCTTCAGCGCACAGTCGTTTCGGCATTCGCCCGCAGGCTGGGAGCGCCGCCGCTGATGAGGTGGGCGACCGACGAGCGTTCCGGGTCGTCCTCGAAGCGGGTGCGAAGCCAGACGGCCAGGAACTTCAGATATTCGGTGGCCAGGATCTTGGCCGTCGTCGGATTGCGCCACCATTCGTGCGGATCGATGGTCGCCGCGACCGGATAGGGGATTTTCTGCAGGTTCGGCAGCGCGTGATCGAGTTCCACCATGGTGCGGGGCATGTGGTAGTTCGAGGTCACGATGATGATCGTGTCGAACCCGTTCGCTTCGGCCCAGCGGCGCGTCTCGATGGCGTTGCCGATGGTGTTGCGGGCCCGGTAATCCAGGTCGACGCAGCACTCGAAGAGCTGCCGCTGGCCGGGGTTGAGCCGTGAGATCTGGTCGCGGCTGGTCTTCTCGTTGACGCCGGAGATCAGGAGGCGCTTCGCATAGCCTTTCGCCAGGAGGTCGATGGCGTCGCCGATGCGCTGCGCGCCGCCCGTCAGGGCCACGATGCCGTCGGCTCGTGTTTCCGGCCGCTGCTCGAACCGGTCGAGGCTGTAGACGAAGGCGAGAAAGCCGAAAAAGCCCATGAGGCAACAGGCGAGGAAGCCCCAGGCTCCGATGCCGAGGAGGCGCCGGGTCAAGGACCGTCTGGCGGGTGGCGCGTGATCGCCGTGCATCGTCCAGCGCCAGCCTAGGGCTTCAGCGGGTTCCATCGTGTCCGGCGTCGCCCAGTTCTGCGTCGGCCAAGTCTGCGTTCGCGAGGTCATCCTGGGCGATGATAGGGGTGAATGCGGCAATGGAGAGGCAGCTCTCTTTATCCACGGAAGATGATCACAGGTAACTGAGGATCAACCATTTCCGTTAAGAAAACGTCTCACCGTGAGCCGCGACACGATGCCTGTGATCAGCGCCACCAGGAGCGCGATCAGGACCACGACCGCATAGCCGGTCCAGCTGATGCTGAAGGCGCCGAACAGGGCTTCGATCTGGTCGCCCGCCGGGCTGGCGCGCCAGGAGCGGGTGATCAGCCCGAGAACGACGATCAGGACCAGGGCCGCGCCTGATCCGACGGCGCTGCCGCGCAGGCCGAGTTTGAAGAAGCGGCGCTGGAACTCCTTGGCGATGAAGTCGTCGTTCGCGCCCACGAAATGGAGCACCTCCACCACCTCCTTGTTGCCCGCCATCGCTCCCCGCGTGGCGAAGATGACGGCAAGCCCCGCCGCGACGAGAACGAGCGCGACCAGGAAGATGCCGGTGCCGATGATCGTGTTGGCCATGGTCGAGAGGCGGGAGACCCAGAGCGCGTGATCGTCGAGAGTCGCGCCCGGAACCTGCTTCTGGAGGCTCAGGCGCAAGGGGGCGAAATCGGGCCGCGCATCCCCTTTGAGCTTGATGACGATGAGGCGCGGGACGGGCAGGTCCTTGAAGTCGAGGCCGCTTCCGAGCCACGGCTCGAGCAGGCGCTCCGATTCCTCCTTCGTGAAGGCCTGCGCCTGCTCGACTCCCGCCGTCTGGCGTGCCAGCGCAACGGCCCGTGCGACGTCGTCGTCGATGGCGCGCTGGGGATTGGGGCGGATCTGGATGGTCACCTCGCGGGCGATCTCCGAACGCCATTGCGCGGAGCTGGTGGCGATGAGTTCCGCGCCGCCCGCGCAGAGGGCAGCGAGAAACGTGAGGATCGCGATGACGGCGGCGAGCGCCTGCCCCCCCGCCGAGTCGACGGGAACGAGAGGCGCGTTGCGGCTCAGCGAGGCGGGCACGGAGCGTTTCTCGCTCCCCTTCGCTTTGTCCCGGGCGGCTTTCCTCAGGTGGGGCTGGGGCGCGTTCATCCGGCTCACTCGTCGATATGCAGCCTGCCGTCGCCGAGCACGAGGCGGCGGACGTTGAGCTGATCCATGAGGCTGAAATCGTGGGTGGCGATCACCACCGAGGTTCCGAGCCGGTTGAGCTCGATGAACAGGCGCAGCAGCCGCCGGGCGAGAGAGGGATCCACGTTGCCGGTGGGTTCGTCCGCGAGCAAAAGGTCGGGCCGCACGATGAGGGCGCGGGCGATGGCCGCGCGCTGCTTCTCGCCGCCCGAGAGCACGGGCGGCAGCATGTGCATTCGGTCCCCGAGGCCAACCCAGCGCAGAAGTTCCACGACCTCGGCGCGGTAGCTCGATTCCTCCTTGCCCTGGACACGCAAGGGAAGGGCGACGTTCTCGTAGGTCGTCAGATGATCGAGCAGACGGAAATCCTGGAACACCACGCCCATGCGCCGGCGAAGCCCGGTCAGCTCGTCCTTGGAAATCCTGGCGACGTCCTCGCCGAACAGGGAGATTAGGCCGCGCGTCGGCTTGACCGAGAGCAGGATGAGGCGAAGCAGCGTGGTCTTGCCCGCGCCGGAAGGGCCCGTGAGGAACTGGAAGGAGTTCGGCTCGATGGAGAAGGTCAGGTCGCGCAGGACCTCGGGCCCCATGCCGTAACGCACGCCCACATTCTCGAAATGCACGGACGGAGCCGCCGTGCCCTCATCGAATTCCTCGTCGTAATAGGCTCTCACGCGCGCCTGAATCCTCCGGAGAAGCTGACGAAATGATGGACCCGAGATGTCGGTCGCGGGCGATTCGTCCCGTTATCGCCCCGTTATGGTTAGCAAGCCATAAACTTGCCGGTTGAGGACGCAAAGCGAAGCGGTCGTGGAACATTGACGCAGGATCGGGGTGAGGGGACTTCGAAGGCCCGGATTCGCCTGGAAAATCGCGAAGTCCGTTTGACTTCCGCGCTCCGCCATGGTCGACAAGCGAGAGACATTTGAATTTTTCTGCGAATTTTCTGGACTGACCGACGATGACCGCTGCTCACCGTATCCGGGTTCTCTTCGACGAAGACACCATCGCCAAGCGCATCGAGACGCTGGCGCAGGCCATCGCGGATTCCAAGCCCGAGAACCTGCTCGTCGTCGCCATCCTCAAGGGCAGCTTCATGTTCGCGGCGGACCTGATCCGTGCGTTGCACAGGGCGGGTCTCGCGCCGCAGGTGGAGTTCGTGCACCTGTCCAGCTATCTCGACGGAACCGTTTCAACGGGCCAGGTCACCATTCTTCGCGATGTCGAAAGCGACGTGCGCGGCCGCGACGTGCTGCTCGTGGACGACATCCTCGAATCCGGCCGCACGGTCACCTTCGCCAAGGACCTGCTGATGGCCCGCGGCGCGAAGAGCGTGAAGACCACCGTTCTCCTGGAAAAGCCCGGCAAGCGCGCCGTGAGCATCGATCCGGATTATGTCGGCTTCACCTGCCCCGACGTGTTCGTCATCGGCTACGGCATGGATGTGGCCCACTCGTACCGTCAGCTCCCGTTCGTCGGCGTCCTCGACCGCCACGACACCAATCCGGACCTGTTCGACAAGCGGGATTGATCAGCCGTTCATCTGCCAGACCGCTCCGTTCAGGGCCGTCGCGAACAGCACCCAGGCGAGATACGGCGCGAGCAGCAGGGCCGCAGTTCGGTCGAGGGCCCAGAAGGCGCGCATCGTCGCCAGGATCGCGACGATCAGGGCGAGGATGACGATAAGGCCCGCGATCGGGCTGTGCGCGCCGAAGAAGGCGAAGGACCACAGGCAGTTCAAGGCCAGTTGCACGAAGAACGTCCCGATCGCACCGGAGCGGTCGGGGCTGTCCTTGGGCAGGGACAGGATGCGCCAGAGCGAATAGGCCATCAGCGCGTAGAGCAGGGTCCACGCGACCGGAAAGGCCCAGTTCGGCGGCGTGAATCCCGGCTTTTGCAGGCCGGCATACCAGTTCGGGATATTCGGGGAGGTGACGAGGCTTCCCGCGATCCCGACGGCCACGACCGGCAGCACGGCGATCAGGAGCCGCTGGAGCGGCGGTGTTGCATGGCTGCCCGGCATGGTTTGATCTGTCCGCATCCCGAAAGTTCCTTTATGTCGGCTGCATGATTTCCAGGTGACGAAACCTGTCACGCTTCCGGAGGTTCCTCATGTCGTCGTCCCGTCTCCCCTGGTCGAAGCGCAGCCTGACCGCCCAGGCCATGGGCCATGTGGATCCCATCACCAAAGCCGTGGTGCCGCCGATTCATATAGCCACCACCTATATCCGCGACGAGGACAATGCCTATTCCTCCGGCTACGTCTATGGCCGCCCCGACAACGCCACGATCCGCGAGGCGGAGGAAGTGCTGGCCATGCTGGAGGACGCGCAGGCCGGTGCCCTGCTGTTCTCCTCCGGGATGGCGGCGGCCACCGCCGTGTTCCAGGCGCTCAATCCCGGCGATCACATCGTCGCCTCCAAGGTGATGTATTGGGCCCTGCGCAGCTGGCTGATGACGGAAGCCGTGCGCTGGGGGCTTTCGGTCGATTTCGTGGAGACGGATGATCTCGATGCCGTGCGCGCCGCCATGATCCCGGGTCGCACCAAGCTGGTCTGGGCCGAGACGCCGTCCAACCCCCTCTGGACCATCACCGACATCGCCGCCGTGGCCGAGATCGCCCATGCGGCGGGGGCGCGGCTCGCGGTCGATTCCACCACCGCCTCGCCGATCCATACGCGGCCGCTGACCCTTGGCGCGGACATCGTCATGCATGCGGCGACCAAGGTGCTCAACGGCCACTCGGACGTGGTGGCGGGCGCGCTCGTGGGCGCCAAGGCCGACGAGTTTTGGGCGAAGGTCGCCTCCATCCGGAAGATGCAGGGGGCGATCCTCGGTCCCTTCGAGGCCTATCTGCTCATACGCGGCATGCGCACGCTCCATGTGCGCGCGGCCGCTCAGGCGAAAAGCGCGCTCGACCTCGCGCAGCGCTTCTCCGCCCACCCGAAGGTGGCGCGGGTTCTCTATCCCGGCCTGCCGCAGCATCCTGGCCACGACATCGCCGCGCGGCAGATGGAGGGGGGCTTCGGCTACATGCTCTCCATTCAGGTGACCGACGGAGAGGCCTCCGCGATCCGGACCGCCGCGAAGGTGCGCCTGTGGAAAAGGGCCACGTCGCTCGGTGGCGTCGAGAGCCTCATCGAGCATCGCGCGTCCATTGAAGGCCCCGGAACGCCGTGCCCGCCGGACCTGCTGCGCCTGTCCACTGGCATCGAGGACGTGGAGGACCTGTTCTCCGACCTCGACGAGGCGCTCAGGGCGTCCTGAGGGCATTCTTCGCGTCATGGCCTCCCCGGCACAAGGCCGGGGATGACGGAGGTAGATCCTCGTCCCGCGGGGATCCCTCAGCCGGCTCTCTTGATCCTGTCATAAAAGGTGTGCTCTCCTCCGATTAAGGAACATCGTTCCATAAGGGGAAGCCGTCCATGACATCGTCGATCACCCGCCGCCGCGTCCTTCAAACCGGCGTGGCCGCCGCCGCCCTCACGGGCCTCCCGCACTTCGCCTGGGCGGCCGGCCCGGTGGTGAAGCTCCGCATCCTGGAGACCACCGATCTCCACGTGAACATCTTCCCTTACGATTATTACCGCGATGCTCCCGACGACACGGTCGGCCTGGCGCGCACGGCGACTCTCGTGAAGGCGGCGCGGGGCGAGGCGAAGAACAGCCTGCTCTTCGACAATGGCGACATCATCCAGGGTTCGCCGCTCGGCGATTACGTCTCCTACCGCAAGGGCATGAAGAAGGGCGACGTCCATCCCATCGTGGCCGCCATGAACACCCTGAACTATGATTGCGGCACGCTCGGCAACCACGAGTTCAATTACGGCCTCGAATTCCTGCAGAACTCCCTCGGCGCTGCGAAATTCCCGGTCGTCTGCGCCAACGCGATCAAGGCGGACGGCGAGACCCTCTACAAGCCCTGGCTCGTCCTCGACCGCGAATTCACCGACGAATCCGGCGCCAAGCAGAAACTGAAGATCGGCGTGATCGGCTTCGTGCCGCCGCAGATCGTGCAATGGGACAAGGCCAATCTCGACGGCCGGGTGACCACGATCGACATCGTCGATGCGGCGAACAAGCATGTGCCCGATCTGAAGAAGGCAGGCGCCGACATCGTCGTCGCGCTCTGCCACTCCGGCATCGCGGGCGGCGAGCGCAAGGGCGGCGAGGAGAATGCGGCGCTGCATCTGGCCAAGGTCGACGGCATCGACGTGATCCTCACCGGCCACCAGCATTTCGTGTTCCCGGGCGGCAAGGAGTTCAACAACATCGAAGGCGTCGACGTGCAGAAGGGCACGCTGCACGGCAAGCCCGCCGTCATGGCGGGCTTCTGGGGCAGCCATCTCGGCCTCGTCGACCTCGATCTCGTGAAGGATGGCGACGCCTGGAAGGTCGCGCAGTTCCGCACCGAGGCGCGTCCGATCTACGATCGCGTCGACCGCAAGGTGGTGGCGAAGGTGGATTCGGAAGCGGGCGTGATCGCCGCCGTCCAAGCCGACCATGACGCCACGCTCAAATACGTGCGCGAGCCCGTCGGCTCCACGGCGGTTCCGATCCATTCCTACTTCTCGCTCGTTTCCGACGATGCTTCCGTGAAGCTCGTCGCCGAGGCGCAGGCCTGGTACGTGGCGGATCAGCTCAAGACCTCGGCCTTCAAGGACCTGCCGATCCTCTCGGCGGCGGCTCCCTTCAAGGCGGGCGGCCGCGGCGGCCCGAACTACTTCACCGACATCAAGCCCGGCCCGCTCGCCATCAAGGACATGGCGGACATCTACATTTATCCGAACACGATCCGCGTGGTGAAGGTGACGGGCGCGCAGGTGCGCGAATGGCTGGAGCGGTCCGCCGGGATCTACAACCAGATCGATCCGGCAAAGGGCGGCGAGCAGGAGCTCGTCAACGCGAAGTTCCCCGCCTACAACTTCGACGTCATCGCGGGGGTGCAGTACAAGATCGATCCGACGCAGGCCTCCCGTTACGACGACAACGGCAAGGTCGTGAACGCCGATGCGCACCGCATCAAGGACCTGACCTACAACGGCAAGCCGGTGGCGGACGATCAGCAATTCCTCGTCGTCACGAACAATTACCGCGCGGGCGGCGGCGGCAACTTTCCCGGCAACGACGGCACCACCATCGTGTTCGAGGCGCCCGACCTCACCCGCGACGCGATCATGCGCTACATCGTCGAGAAGAAGGAAGTCGCGCCCAAGGCCGACGGATCCTGGTCGCTCGCCGTGCCGGCGGGCGTCACCATGACCTTCACCACCGGCCCGAACGCCGCCGCCTACCAGCCGGCGGGCATCAAGGTCGAGAAGATGGGCGATGCTCCGGAAGGATTCGTCAAATACCGCATTGCCGGGTGATTCTTCTGCACGGGCGATGGGGAGCGGCCGGGTTCAGCCCGGCCGTTTTCGTTGGGGCCCGCTGCGTCCTTATGTCCGTCGCACATATTCGAGGCAAATCTGCCCGTGTGCGAACGGATTTTCGGGATTTGTTCGCACGTCCGAATCGGCTTTGATGAATATTTGTTCATCGTCAAGGCTATAATGAGGTTTGTCTCTTTGTTAAACGAATTGAATTCGAATGAATTACGTACATTGTCGGTTTTAAGATTATATTCTTTGTTGATCCATGCCTTTTCAATCTCGGAACATCGCTGCCTTCCTCGTTTGTCTTCTCGGGCTCGTCTCCGCGGCCCAGGCGCTTGAGGACAGCGGGGGAAGCACGGCCGAAAGTCAGGTGTGGGACATCGGCAACGTCGTTGCGCGCCGCGCGGAGCCTCCGAGAACAGCCTTTTCCCTGAGCCGCACCCAGACATGGGCGAATGGTCTCGCCTCGTCGCGCATCCCCGCCTTTGCGCCGTCTCCCGTCGACCGGACGCTGGGAGCGAAGATGCAGCCTTTTCAGGACTGGAATGTCCTGATCGGCACGGAGCTGACCCGCAGCGGCGGGGAGGGCGGGTTCCTCTCGTCGAAAGCCATGTGGGAATCGTCCTGGTCGCAGGCAGTGGAGAGGCTCGGAGGCCTCACGTTCGGCCTCTCGACGACGGGTTCCGTCGACAACGCCCAGGCCGATTATCTCCAATCGTTCAGCGGAAGCCTGAACGTGCCGCTGGATCTGCCCCTGAACGCATGGAACCTGGAGCTCCGGTTTTCGCCCAATATGAATGTGGACGTTTCGAAGGGCGCTCTCAGCTCGAACCTGACGTCGGAACTCGTCGGGCAGACGGTGCTCAGCCCGCAGAATGCGGCCTTCCAATCGGTTCTCGACGTTTCGGTCGGGTATAATCTCGCTCCCGATGCGCGCCCGGCCGCAGCGGCGCGGCTGCAGCTCACGATATCGCCGAAGCTCTGAACGGAAACCGCTGCGCCCGTCAGGGGAGCGTGATCACGTCATTGGGGTTGGGGGGCGGTTCTGCGTCGAGCCGCCTCTGCTTGGCGGCGAGGATGGTTCCGTTCAGCTCGCCGCCGAACAGAAAGATCGCCCCCAGCGTGTAGAGGAAGATCAGCGCCACCATGGCGGTGGCGAGGCCGCCATAGGTGGAGGCATAGGCGCCCGGATAATAATCGAGATACCAGCTGAAGCCGAAGCCTCCGAGGAGCCATAGAATGAGCGTGACGCAGACGCCCGGCACCACGGAGCGGAAGGTGCGTCGCCCCGCCGGGACGAGCTTGTGGGCCATCGTCAGCCCGACCACGATGATGAGGGTTGCGATCCCCAGCCGGAGGAACCCGACCAGAGCGTCGAACGGTTCGAGGGCGGGCAGCCAGTGCAGGATCCCGCGCCAGATGAAGGGCCCGAGGACCACGAGAAGAGCCATGGCCATGAGCACGAAGGCTCCGCCGATGACGAAGGCGATGGATTCGAGCCGCGTCAGCCACCAGGCGCGCGTTTCACGCACGTTGTAGGCCCGGTTCAGGCCGACCCTGAGGCTCTCCACGCCGCTCGAGGCGAAGTAGAGGGTCAGCACGACGCCCAGGGTCAGCACGTCGCTGCGTCGCCCGGTCAGGATGTTGTGAACTTCCCCCGCGATGGGACCGGCGATTTCCCGCGGCCAGGCTTCGAGGATGAGGTCCGCCACCTCGTCGGCCAGAGTGCCCGTGCCGAAGACGCTGGCCAGGGCCGTGACCAGGATCAGGAAAGGGAAGAAGGACGTGAGCACCGACAGCGCGATATGGCTCGCGATCGCCCAGGCATCGTGCAGGACGAAGCGGTTCATTGTGATCGCGAGCAGCTCGAGATAAAGGCGCAGGCGTTTCAAAGGCGGGACTCCAGAGTGCTGGAGATGGTGTGGCGGAGGGCCGGCGAGGCAAGGCTCATCTCAGGCTTCATCTCAAGCTTCATCTCTTGGACCTGGCGCAGACTTTGCCCGAACCCTCTTAAACGGCAAAGCTGCCGTTCGTTCCGTCCTGACGATTTCGAAGCACCGGCTAAAGCACGGCTGTGCTCCGGCGCGTAGCTCCGCTAGAGCATCCGTTCAAAAGATGCGCCAGGACCTTTGTCGATGCTGACCCGCCTTGCTCCCCCTCTCTTCGTGCTCATCTGGGCCACCGGCTTCATCGTCGCGCGAATCGTGGCGCCGCATGCCGAGCCGCTGACCTTTCTGCTGGTGCGTTATCTTCTGGCGCTCCTGGTGCTCGGAGGAATCGTCCTGGCGGTGCGCGCGCCGTGGCCTCGCCACCGGCGGGAATGGGGGCAGGCCATGGTAGCGGGCGTTCTCCTGCACGGGTTCTATCTCGGCGGCGTGTTCTGGTCGGTCAAACACGGCTTGCCGGCGGGCATCACCGCGCTCGTCGCGGGGCTTCAGCCCCTGGTCACGGCTGCTCTGGCCGGGCCCCTTCTCGGAGAACGGGTGTCCGTCCGCAAATGGGCGGGCATCCTCACCGGGCTTGCCGGCGCCTCTCTCGTGGTCGCGCCCAAGATCGGCGATGGAGGCGTACCGCCTCTGGCGCTCGGCGTGTGCTTCTTCGGCATGCTGTCAATCACCCTCGGCACGATCTGGCAGAAGCGCACCGGAAATACCCTGGACCTGCGGGTGAACGCCTTGGTGCAATATGTAGGCGCGGCCCTCGTCACCCTGCCTCTGGTTCTGCTGCTGGAGGAGGGGCGCATCGATTTCACGCTTCCGCTCATGGGAGCGATGGCCTGGGCCGTGCTCGGGCTGTCGGTCGGAGCGATCGGGCTTCTGCTCTTCCTGATCCGGCAGGGGGCGGTCGTGGGCGTGGCGACGCTGCTTTATCTCGTTCCGCCCGTGGCCGCTCTCATGGCCTTCGCCCTGTTCGGCGAGACTCTGAGCGTCGTGCAGATGATCGGCATGGCCCTGGCGGCATTGGGCGTCGCCGTGGCGAGCCGCAGCTGAGCAGGGCGCAAAAAAGCCCCAGGTCCCGAGGCCTGGGGCTCGTGCGTCATGCCATTACTTCGTGATCTTCACGGAAACCGGGTCGCTCGCCGGAAAGGTCTCTTCCACGCCTTCATCGAGCTTCTTGTCGAGGGACTTCTTGGAGTTCTCTGGCAGCTTCTCGTCCTTCGAAGCAGTCTTGCCGGTCGATTTGTCCTGATTGTGGATCTTCTCGTTCATGCCGTTTCTCCAGGTGTCTTGAAGGAACCTTGTCGACGGGACAACGCGGCAGAACGGGCATCGATCCCGCCAAGCGAAGGAAAAGGCGACGCTTTCGCGCCGCCTTTGCATTTTAGCGTTGGCCCTGCTGCTGGTTGACGAAGTAGTCGAAGGGCAGCTCCGCGATGCGGAACCAGGTCAGTTCCTTTTCGCGGAAGGCATTCCAGTGATCGAAGACTTTCTTGAACTTCGCGTTGGAGGCCGCAATCTCGTTGTAGACCTTGAAGGCCTCCTTGTAGCTCTGCTCCATCACGTCTTTCGGGAACGCGCGCAGCTGCGCGCCCTGCGCGACCAGGCGACGGATCGCCTCGGCGTTCTGCGCATCGTACTTGGCCATGCACAGCGCATTCGCCTCGGCACAGGCCGCTTCGAGAATTGCCTTGTAGTTGGCGGGCAGCGAATTCCACTTGTCCATGTTCACATAGAGGGAAGGCTGCGCGCTGCCTTCCCAGAAGCCGGGATAATAATAGTACTTCGCCACTTTCACGAAGCCGAGCTTCTCGTCGTCGTAGGGGCCGGAGAATTCCACCGCGTCGAGGGTGCCGCGCTCGAGCGCCGGATAGATGTCGCCGCCCGCGAGAACCTGCGGCACGACGCCGAGCCTGGCCATGATCTGGCCGCCCATGCCTGCGATGCGCATTTTCAGGCCCTGCAGGTCGGCGATGGAATTGACTTCCTTCCGGAACCAGCCGCCCATCTGCGCGCCGGTCTGGCCCGCGGGGAAGGAGATGACGTTGTAGTCCTTCAGGAACTCCCGCACCAGTTCAAGGCCGCCGCCGTAATACATCCAGCCATTGTGCTGACGCACGTTCAGGCCCCACGGCACGGAGGTGTCGAACATGAAGGTCGGATCCTTGCCGATGTAATAGCTCGACAGGGTGTATCCGCATTCCACGGTGCCGTTCTGCGTGGCATCGAGCACCTGCAGGCCGCTCACGATCTCACCGGCTGCGAAGACCTGAATCTGGAATTTGTTGTCGGTCGCGGCGGCCACGCGCTTGGCGACCATTTCGCCGGCGCCGTAGAGAGTATCGAGGCTCTTGGGATAGCTCGACGCCATGCGCCAGCGGATTTCCGGCTGCGACTGCGCGATGGCGGGCGACGCGACGGCGCCTGCGGCGGCGGCGAGACCGGCGCCTTTGAGAACTTTTCTTCTATCCATGGGAGTTTCCTCGTAACGTCATTGCATGAAAGCCAATCGGGCTGAAATGATCCATAGAGTGCCAAGCTGCCGAATGTCACTCCATCTTCCGTCTGACGCGCCGCTTTAGAGAGGATGAAGATGCAACGACATCACCCCGGAGACGCGAGCCTCCGGGGTGATCATGAAATTCGTCACGAAAGGGTCAGCGCTCTTCCGAGCCGCCCTTGGCGAGGGGACGCTGATCCTGGCCTTCGTCCGCGCGGGCGGAGCGCTTCGGAGGCTTCTCGTCGCCTGTCGAGGATTGCGAACGGCCGCCGGACTGGCTCGCCGTCGGGTGTCCGCGCACGAGGGTGCCTTTCGGCACGTCCACCGCGTTACCCGGAGCAGGCACGCGCTTGCGCGAGGCTGCGTCGCCGCTCATGCCGGATGGGCCCGTCTCGCCTTCGGTTTGCGCGGAACGAGGGGCCGGGCTCTTGTTCGCGGTGGTCGTGACGCCTTCGGCGATCTCCTCGTTCGACATCGTGAAGCCGGCATCGTCGTCTTCGTGATCCGGCACCTCCTTGAACGAGCGGATGCCCGCATTGGAGCCGCTGGTCACGCGCCCATCGTCCACATGGTCGATGTCGAGATCGGGGTCCATCTTCTTCGATGCGCCCATCACGCCGGTCGCCTTGGCCGCCGCGCGCTTGGTGTTGCCGACATCGTTGCGCTGGGTCGGGCCTGCGATGAAATCGTCGCCGCCCTCTTCCTGAACCACCTCGTTGAGCACCTCGTCGACCGGGGGCTCTGGCGGGTTTCCGCGCTTGTCTCGCGCCATCGGATATTCCTCTTCTTGGTTCTCCATCGGGCCTGGAGGCGACCCGCGCCTCTTCAGGCAACGACCTGTCGGAAGAGCGGTTCCGGCCCCGCAGCGCAAACGGGCGGGGCCGGAAGCCCTTAGCGACCAAGCTCCTTTTGAATGGTTTCGAGCAGCGCGATGTGCTCCTTGATCTGCCCGCGCGCGAGCTTGGCGATGTTGGTCATCTCGCGATTGCCGGAGTTCTGCAGATAGCTCTCCTGCAGCTTCAGCAGCTTCTGGTGACCTTGAATCTGCATGCCGACATACTCGCGGTCCAAAGCTGCGCCGGGTTGAGCTTTCGACAACCGCTCCATGGCGGCCGAATCCTCCTGCGACAGTTCCGGCGCGGTGGCTGCGGAGCCCTGTGCGCCTGCGGTCGTCGATGCTGTCGCGGCCGGGTCGGCGAAGGAGTGCAGGACATCGGTGAGGGTGTTCTGCTCGCCGATCTCGAACTCGGCGAACTGCTTCACGCGCGGATCCTGCGCCTTCGACAGGGCGAAGTTCGACTGCTGGAGCGAGACTGTGCCCAACGCGAGCAACTGCTGAATGTACTGGCGGTCCGCCTGGGATTGCTGCTGTCCCTGGGCGGCTGGTGCGCTGCTGGCTTGGCCTTGGCGCATGGGGGTCTGCGTATCCTGGGGCGCGCCGCCGGATTGGGTGCGCTGCTGACGCTGCTCGGCGCCCTGTCCGAGCCCCTGGTTGGGCTGTGTTTCGGCGGGCTGGGGCGTCACGGGATAAGGGATCGCTTGGTTCTGCTGCTGGGCAAGGGCGGGGAGGGCGAATGCAACGGCGATGCCGGCAATCATGACGTGGCGGACGGACATGCGATTCTCCTGCGGGGGTCTGCCGGGGCGAACGCGCGCGGCCGACTTTTGTTCGAGAGCGCATCGGGCGAGGAACGAACTCTGCTCAAGCGCGTCCATTGTAAGAATTGATGTGAGCCATCGAGGACAGGAACGCAGGATGCAGGATCGGATAACGCGCGTGATCATGCTGGCGATCGCGGTGCTGCTCGCGATCCTCGTCGTCCAGCCCTATGTGGATTCCTATCTCTTCTCCGCGCGCACGCCGCGTCCGGTCGCGGCTCGTGGCGATCTGTCGGAGTTCGAGCGCTCGACGATCCGCGTCTTCGAGACCGTGGCGCCCTCCGTCGTGCAGGTGGTCAGCCTCTCGCGGCGCAGTCCCATGACGCAAGCGGAGCCGTCCGAATCGGGAACGGGTTTCATCTGGGACGCCGCCGGGCATGTGGTCACCAACGAGCATGTGGTGGCGAACGGCTCGGGCTTCGTCGTGCGTCTCGCCTCGGGCGAGGTGCTGCCCGCCGAAGTGGTCGGGCAGGCGCCCAACTACGATCTCGCGGTGCTGCGCCTCAATCGCCAGAGCGGCCTGCCGCCACCGGTGTCGGTGGGGAGCTCCGCCGACCTGAAAGTCGGGCAGACGGCCTATGCCATCGGCAATCCGTTCGGCCTCGATCAGTCGCTCACGACCGGCATCATCAGCGCGCTCAAGCGGCGGTTGCCCACCAGCGGCGGGCGCGAGGTCGCAGGCGTGATCCAGACCGACGCCGCCATCAATCCCGGCAATTCCGGCGGGCCGCTGCTCGATTCCGCAGGAAGGCTGATCGGCGTCAACACCGCCATCTACTCGCCTTCGGGCACGAATGCGGGCATCGGCTTCGCCATTCCCGTGGATGTGGTGAACCGGGTGGTTCCCGAACTCATCCGCGAAGGCCGGGTTCCCACGCCCGGAATCGGCATTCTCGCCGCCGACGAAACCGTCGCGGCTCAGCTCGGCGTGACGGGAGTCATCGTGGCCGGCGTCGCGCCGGGATCGCCCGCGGAGCAGGCCGGCCTGCGCGGCGTCGACCCTGCCGTCGGAACCATCGGCGATGTCATCGTCGGTGTCGGAGACGAGCCGGTGAGGCGCTTGTCCGACCTCACGGACAGCCTGGAACGCGCCGGCGTCGGACAGACGGTGGCGTTGAAAGTGGTGCGCAACAACAGCACGCGCACCGTCGAGGTTCCCGTCGTGGATATCGGCCAGGAGACGTCGCGGCCCCTCAGGCCTTGAAGGCCGGCTGCCGAGACGTTTATCTTGGGCCGACGCGGCAACCATCGCGCTTGTGTCCCGTTAGCCCTTGAACCTTCATCCAGCGGAGGAACGAATGAGTCTTGAAGGCGCCGACAACAGCATTCTGGTGCAAAGCTCGAATGTCGATCTTGGGGATGCGTTTCCCGATTTCGCGAGGAACAATATCCGCCAGGTGGCCGGAAAGTATTTCGGACGGCTGAGCAATGCTTCCGTGTATGTGAGCCGCGAGGGCATCACCTATCGGTGCACGGTGAACATCCAGATGGGCGCGCTGAAGATGATGACCGGCGAGGCCAAGAACAAGGAGGTCTACGCCGCGTTCCGCCAGGCTTTGCAGAAGGCGGCCAAGCAGCTTCGCCGATCCAAGCGCGAGCTTCGCGAGGACAAGGCAGAGCGCCTCGACAAGGATATGGTCCTGCGTGAAGGCAATCGAGCCCCCGCGCGCGACCAGAACGAAGGACTCCACGCGGCGGCGGAATAGACCTTTCCCTGTAAGCATAAAAAGGCCGGGTTTCCCCGGCCTCTTTCGTGTCGATGGAACGTGCGGCGACTTAGTTCAGCCGCACGCCTTCCGGCGGACGTTCCGCCGTCTTGGCCACGGTGGCGTCGCCGATGGTCAGGCCCATCGGGCCCGCATGCACGGGCACGGTCTCGCCGTCCTTGATCTCGCCGGCGAGAATGGCCTCGGCCAGCGGATCCTGCACGTTCTTCTGGATCACGCGCTTCAAGGGCCGCGCGCCGTAAGCCGGGTCGTACCCTTTCTCCGCGAGCCACTCGCGAGCGTCCGCGTCGAGCTGCAGGGTGATCTTGCGATCGGTCAGCAGCTTCTGCAGGCGTCCGAGCTGGATGTCGACGATAGCCCCCATCTCCGAGCGCTTCAGGCGATGGAAGAGGATGATCTCGTCCACGCGGTTGAGGAACTCGGGCCTGAAGTGCGAGCGCACCACGCCCATGACTTCGTCGCGCACCGCATCGGTATCCTGGCCCTCGGGCTGGTTCACCAGATATTCGGAGCCCAGGTTAGAGGTCATGATGATGAGCGTGTTGCGGAAGTCCACGGTCCGGCCCTGTCCGTCCGTGAGGCGTCCGTCGTCGAGCACCTGCAGGAGGACGTTGAACACGTCCGGATGCGCCTTCTCGATCTCGTCGAACAGCACCACCTGATAGGGCCTGCGGCGCACGGCTTCCGTCAGGGCGCCGCCCTCCTCGTAGCCCACATAGCCGGGAGGCGCGCCGATGAGGCGGGCGACCGAGTGCTTCTCCATGTATTCCGACATGTCGATGCGCACGAGCGCGGTCTCGTCGTCGAACAGGAAGGCCGCGAGAGCCTTCGTGAGTTCGGTCTTGCCGACGCCTGTGGGTCCGAGGAACATGAACGAGCCGATCGGCCGGTTCGGATCCTGCAGGCCCGCGCGGGCGCGACGCACGGCGGTCGAGACCGCCTCCACCGCTTCGCGCTGACCGACGACGCGTTTCGCCAGATCCTGCTCCATGTGCAGGAGCTTCTCGCGCTCGCCTTCGAGCATCTTGTCGACGGGCACGCCTGTCCAGCGGGAGACCACCTGCGCCACGTGGTCGGGCGTCACCGCCTCTTCCATCAAGCCGCCGCCATCCGCCCTGGCTTCGACCTCGGCGAGCTGCTTCTCGAGGCCCGGAATGACGCCGTAGGAGAGTTCGCCCGCCTTGGCCCAATCGCCGTTGCGCTGCGCGGCGGCCAATTGGTTGCGGGTTTCCTCAAGCTTCTTCTTCAGGTCGGCGGCCGTGCCGAGCTTGTCCTTCTCGGCCTTCCAGCGTGCCGTGATGGCAGCTGACTGCTCTTCCAGATCCGCAAGCTCCTTCGTCAGTCGCTCGAGGCGATCCTTCGAGGCGGCATCCGTCTCTTTCTTGAGAGCCTCCTGCTCGATCTTGAGACGCACGATCTCGCGGTCGATATTGTCGAGCTCTTCCGGTTTCGAATCGACCTGCATGCGCAGGCGCGACGAGGCTTCGTCGACGAGGTCGATCGCCTTGTCCGGCAGGAACCGATCGGTGATGTAGCGGTTCGAGAGCGTCGCCGCGGCGACAAGCGCCGAGTCGGTGATGCGCACGCCGTGATGCTGTTCGTACTTCTCCTTCAGGCCGCGCAGGATCGACACCGTATCCTCAACGGTGGGCTCGCTGACGAAGACCGGCTGGAACCGGCGGGCGAGGGCGGCGTCCTTCTCGACGTGCTTGCGGTACTCGTCGAGCGTGGTCGCGCCGACGCAATGCAGCTCGCCGCGCGCCAATGCGGGCTTCAAGAGGTTCGAAGCGTCCATTGCGCCGTCGGCTTTGCCGGCGCCGACGAGGGTGTGCATCTCGTCGATGAAGAGAATAATGCCGCCTTCGGCCGCGGTGACTTCCTGCAGCACCGCCTTCAGACGCTCCTCGAACTCACCGCGATATTTCGCGCCTGCGATGAGAGCGCCCATGTCGAGGGCAAGCAGCTGCTTGTCCTTCAGGGATTCGGGCACGTCACCGTTGACGATGCGCAAAGCCAGTCCTTCGACGATGGCGGTCTTGCCGACGCCGGGTTCGCCGATGAGCACCGGGTTGTTCTTGGTGCGGCGCGAGAGAACCTGAATCGTGCGGCGGATTTCCTCGTCGCGGCCGATCACCGGATCGAGTTTGCCGTCGCGGGCCGCTTCGGTGAGATCGCGCGCGTATTTCTTGAGAGCGTCATAGGCGTTTTCCGCCGTCGCGTTGTCGGCGGTGCGGCCCTTGCGCAAGGCATTGATCGCCGTATTGAGGCCCTGAGCGGTCACGCCGGCCTGGGCCAGGATCTTGCCGGCCTCGGTATCCTTCTCGACAGCTAATGCCAGCAGCATCCGCTCGACGGTGACGTAGGAATCGCCCGCCTTCTCGGCGGCTTTCTCGGCAGTGTCGAAGAAGCGCATCAGCTCGCGCGTCGCCTGCGGCTGCGCGGCGGAGCCGGAGACCTTCGGCTGTTTGGCGAGCCATTGCTCGACGGCACCATGCGCATCGCGCGAGCGTCCGCCGGCCCGGTCGATGAGACCGGCGCACAGGCCTTCGGGATCGTCGAGAAGCACTTTCAGCACATGGCCGGGGGAGAGCTGGGGATGCCCTTCCCGCATGGCCAGGTTCTGCGCGGCCTGCACGAAACCCCGGGCGCGTTCGGTGTATTTTTCGAAATTCATAATGTCATCCCTCCTCAGGCTTGCCCGCCCTCTTCAGAGGCACAGGCCTGCCCTGCGATGTCGGACCTTCGTCAGGAAGCATCCGCTGCGCTTAAGGTGGGGGCATTGATCCGGAACAACAAGAGGGGAACCCCCTCGGTGCCCTCGCATTGACCATGCAAGCAATTCCAATGGATTGAAGGAGGCTTCCATGACGCGCGACCCGCGCTCAGATGCCGAGAAGGCCCGCGCCGATCTGGCGCGCAATGCCGAGCTGGGGCTCGCCGTGCCGGAGAGCCCTTTGGAGCAACAGCCTTCCGTGACGCCCAAGACCTTCGGCGATACCACGGAGAACGGGCGAGTGCTCCGCGATGAAGAGGGCACCGTGGCCGCCGACGAGGGTCAGGACATCGGTGATTCCACCGGTACCATGAAGACCTCCCGGGATATTCCCGAGAACCGTCAGAACGTCGACACCCCGCCCACGCATCGTAGTGACCGCAGCGATGGCGTGCTCTCGCGCGCAAAGGAGTAAAACAATATGGGACTTTCCGATCTTCTCGCCCGATTCAGCCCGAAAAAGCGCAAGGCCGAGCAGGCCCGTCAGGAGCTCGTGGCCAATGCCGAGAAAGCGTTGCGCATGAAGCAGGAGGCTGGGCCCACGGCCAACATTCCTGAGCACCAGACCTCCCACGAGGGCATGCAGAAGGACCCCAACATGGTGGAGTTCGACCGCACCAGCGGGCGCGAAGCGGGTTTTACGCCCCAGCTGAAGCGCTCGAAGGTCGCCCGGTCCGGGGACGCCTCGTAACGCGCTTTGCTCTCCATCCCCGTGTCGCCTCAGGCCGCGTCTGACGCCCTGTAGGCCCGCAGGAAGATTTCGGCGGCATGGTCGGCGATTTCGCCGACCTTTGCTTCGTCAGGAGCAGGCTCCAGGTCGAGCAGAAGGCGGTGCCAGCGGATGCCGACCAGGAGCGACATGAAATCGTCGGCCAGGCGGTCGGGCGTCTCTCCTTTGATCTCTCCGGCTTCGATCCAGCGGGCCATCAGAGCCATGAGCCGGGTCCGGGTGCGGCTGGGGCCCGCTTCCGCGTAGAGGCGCGCTGCCTCCGGAATCCGGCCCGCTTCCGCGATGAGGAGGCGCTGGAAGGCGATCGATTCGCCGCTGCAGAAGCATGAGAGGATGGCCCGGGCACAGAAGCCCAGGGTGCCCCTCAGATCCGGGCCGGAGTCGACCGCCTCGTCGATGTCGAACTTCGTCGCTTCGACGCAGGCGCGAAACAGCCCTTCCTTGTTGCCGAAATGGGCGTAGACCGTCTGCTTCGAGACACCGGCCTCGGCGGCGACCTGGTCGACGCTTGCGGCATAGCCTTCCCGGACGAAGACTTTGAGAGCAGCGGTCAGAATACTCCCGCGCTTGCCCCAGCCGATCGGGTGGTTATCAACGATATCATGTTGCATGATCACACTGTACCGTCTAGTCTAGTTCCTGGCAACTGACGGACGAGAGGCAACATGCTGGCCAACACCTCTACCCACCGATCCTTCCTCCCGATCACAACATCCGTCTTCCTGGCCCTGATAGGATTCGGGATGATGGTTCCGGCGCTGCCCCTGCGCGTGGCGGATGTTTCCGCGAACGCTGTCGCCGCGGGCTTCCTTCTCTCGGGCTTCGGCATCGCCCGCCTTCTCGTCAACCTTCCGGCCGGCCTTATCAGCGATCGCATCGGCGTGGTCCCGACAGCGCGGATAGGGCTCGTTATTCTGGCTCTCGGGGCGCTTCTCGCGGGACTTCCGGGCGGCTACGCGCTTCTTCTGACGGGGCTTGCCCTGCAGGGAGTGGGGAGCGCGGCCTTCGCGACGGCGGCCATGGCGGCTCTTGCGGAGGTGGGCGGTCCCGAACGGCGCGGCGCGGCCATGTCGGCGTTCCAGAGCGCTTTCCTGCTTGCCATTTCTGGGGGGCCCGTGATCGGCGGCTGGCTCGTCGACCTGTTCGGCTCCCGCTCGCCATTTCTCGTGCAGGCGATCCTCGTGATGGCTGCCTTCGCAGGGGTCGCGTTCTTTCCCCGATCGACGGGCCGCGTCGGGACTGGCGGTAGGGCTTGGGGACTTCTCGCCCGGCCGTTGATCCTGGGATCCTGCGCCATGGGCTTTGCGGGTTTCTTCACGCGCAGCGCCGTCGGCTGGGCTCTGGTGCCCATGTCCGCCGCGCACGACTTCCAGCTGTCGCCGTCGCAGACCGGCATCCTCGTGGGCGTTGCGACGCTCACGAGCCTCCTGGTGACGCCGACGGTCGGGCGCGTGATTGACAAAGTCGGTTCGTCCTGGGTACTCGTGGCCTCGGCGCTTTTCACGGCAGCGGCACTCATCGCCTTTGTCCTTGTGCCTCAAAGCTGGATGCTATGGGTGATGACGGCGGCGATGATGATCGGCACAACCGGCATGATGTCGGCTGCAGGGGCTCTCGTTCTGACGGAGGCCAAGGGAGCCAGCACCGGTGCGGCCCTTGGTCTGTTTCGCACCGCCGGCGATGTCGGCATCGCCCTCGGGCCGGCAGGAGCTTCCGGATTGGCAGCCGCCTTGGGACAGCCTCCCGTGCATGGGTACAGCGTGACGGCGATATCCGTGGTGATGGCGCTTGCCATTCTCGGCGTTGGCCTCGTCACGCGTCGCCGGATGCCCGCGTGGGAGGCCACGAACAGTGAGACCGCTCGATGACGATCCGCATAGCCTCCCTTCAGCGTTATCCCGTGAAGGGCCTTTCTCCCGAGGCGCTCGAAACCGCGGCTCTCGCGAAGGGTGGCTATTTCCCGGGTGACCGGGTCTTTGCGATCGAGAACGGTCCTGCCGGGTTCGAGCCCGAGAACCCGCAGCATCAGCCCAAGATCAAGTTTCTCATGCTCATGCGCAACGAGAGCCTCGCGCGGTTGAAGACCCGCTATCTCGACAGCATCACGACGCTCTTCATCGAGGAGGGCGGGCGCGAGGTGGCGCGGGGCGATCTCTCCACGCGGGAAGGGCGGCTCGCCATCGAGGCGTTCTTCCGCCGCTATATGCCGAAGGAGCTGCGCGGCCCGCCGAAGGTGCTCACGGCCCCGGAGGGCTTCCGCTTCACCGATTCACGGCGCGGGTTTGTTTCCCTCATCAATCTCGCCAGCGTCCGGCAGTTCGAGAATGTGGTCGGCGCCCCGGTCGATCCCTTGCGTTTCCGTGGCAATGTCCACATCGACGGGCTGGAGCCCTGGGCCGAGTTCGATCTCTTGGGCCAGGTACTCACCACCGCATCCGGCGTGCGCATGAAGGTGACGAAGCGCATCGAGCGGTGCGCCGCCACCAATGTGGACCCCGACAGCGGAATCCGTGACCTTCAGATTCCGAAGGCCCTCATGGAGGCTTACGGACACTTCGATTGCGGCATCTATGCCGAGGTCCTGAACGGTGGGACCATCGCTGTCGGCGATGGCCTCGGGATGGAACAGACCGCCCTGGCTCTGTAGGCGAATCGCGCGGCCCGCTGGGTCCGCACGATGCTCCCGAACCGCGGCAATGTCTCGTCCGATGCTTGCGACGCAACAAAAAAGGGAGAGCAGAGCTCTCCCTTTTTCCA
Organism: Microvirga sp. HS2; assembly: GCF_055792805.1. Taxonomy (NCBI): domain Bacteria; kingdom Pseudomonadati; phylum Pseudomonadota; class Alphaproteobacteria; order Hyphomicrobiales; family Methylobacteriaceae; genus Microvirga; species Microvirga sp. HS2. The sequence goes on along the minus strand of NZ_JBVVAJ010000003.1, from coordinate 154,732 downwards.
TGGCATTGATGAGCACGCGACGCCTTATTCGGCGGCGGGGGTCTCCACGTCCGACGTGAAGTTTGCGGCTTCGTTGTCCGTGTTCTCCACGACATCGCGGCGGGTCCGGCGGGTGCGGCGGCGCGGACGCTCCTCGGCGGGCTCGCTGCCGAAGTCCAGCGTCGGAGCCGGATTCGGCTCTTCGGCGGCCACCGGCGCGGAGCGCACCGGATTCGTCAGGAAGGCCGGCAGGGTGGTGCCTGCATCGGAGGTATCGGCCTCCTCGCGGCGGCGCTCGCGCTGGAAGCGCTCGCGGCGCTCAGGACGTTCCCCGCGCTCGGGGCGTTCACTGCGCTCGAAGCGGGCGGGACGCTCGCTCTCGCCGCTGGAGGATTGTTCGTCGCGCTGGAAATCCTGACGGGGGGCACGGTCGCGCTGGAAGCGCTCGCGACGGTCCTGACGCTCTCCGCGATCCTGACGGTCACCACGCTCCTGACGCTCGCTGCGTTCAGGGCGATCGCCTCGATCGAAGCGGGCCGGACGATCGTTCTCGCCACGCATCTCGTAGGGCTGCGGCTGGGAGCCGAAATCCCCGTCTTCGCCGTTCCCGGCGCCGTTGCGCTCGAAGTTCGGACGCTCTCCCTGGGAGAAGCCCTCCTCGTCGCCGTCTTCGTCGAAACGCTGCTGATAGCCATACTGCTCGCGCAGCTGCTCCTGGGCGGCGGCGATGATGCGGAAGTAATGCTCGGCGTGCTGGAAGTAGTTTTCCGCAGCCACCGGGTCGCCGCTCGCCTGCGCGTCACGGGCGAGCTGGCTGTATTTCTCGGCGATATGCTGAGCCGTGCCACGGATCTTCACGTCCGGGCCGTTGGACTCATAGCTCTTGGTCAGGGGATTAGGACCCTTGTTCCCGTTGTTGCGGTTACGACCGCGCATACGCCTGTTCTGTCCTGGTCTCATTTTATGCTCTACGAGCCTCGCTGGTTCTTAAGCCCACGCGATATTGCAAGCCAATGTTCACCGAACGGGCTCAACGCCCACCGTTCGCGTGGCAAACCGTCTGTTGTTCAGCCAGAGCCGATCGGGCGCCTGACTATCCTTCAGTATCGGGTTCAGATGATCGCGCCCGGCTGTTCAAGTGCCCCTGCCTGCGCGATGGATATCGTTTGGTCTTCCGGCATGTCCCCTCAGGGCCTACCGTTTTCTTTCGACCGAGGACGATCTCTACGATCGAATCTAGCGGGTTCCTCCCGGTCCAACAAGCCATTTTTCAGCTTTTACCCCTTCCTGAGGCAAGAATGCCTCACCCTGCACGGTCACGTTCGTTTCATGGCAACGCATCGGGGGGTATCAGATAGATCGTGTGCCACCTTCAGAATTTCAAGGGCATAGGAGGCGGCCAGGCTCCGCAGGGCTTCTGCCTGGTCGAATCCGATTTCGACCACCAGGAGCCCGCCGGGGACCAGGAGGCGCCTGGCTTCTGCAAGGAGGATCCGGTAGGGAGCCAGACCATCCGGGCCGCCGTCGAGGGCGAGCAGAGGGTCGTGCTCGCGCACCTCCCGGTCCAGGGTCGGGATGACCGGGGAGGCGATGTAGGGCGGGTTGGAGACGATCAGGTCGAAGCGGCCGGCGATGGCGTCCGCCCAGTAGGAGAGGGCGAAAAGGCTGCGCTTGCCCACGCCGTTCCGCCAGGCATTGCCGCGGGCGGTCCGCAGGGCCCCGAGAGACAGATCGACGCCGAGGCCGGTGGCCTGAGGCAGCTCGTGCAGGAGCGCCACCAGAAGGCAGCCCGATCCGGTGCCGAAATCCGCCAGACGCAGCGGGGCCTGCCGGTCGGGAAGCAGAGCGAGCGCGGTCTCCACCACGGTTTCCGTATCCGGGCGCGGCACCAGGGTCTCGGGGGACAAGGCGAAGGGCAGTCCCCAGAATTCCCGCTCGCCGACGATTCGCGCCACAGGCTCGTGATCGAGGCGGCGGCGGATGGCGGCTTCGAGGCGCTCGGTCTCGTCCTCGGTCAACGGGATATCGGGCTTGGTGATCAGATCGGTCGGCGGAACCGCCAGCACGGACAGAAGCAGCAGCCGGGCGTCGAGGGCAGCCGTTTCAAAGCCTGCGTCCGATAGGGTCCGGCGCAGATTCTTCAGTGCCTGGGCGCGGGTGAGGCCGGTCACGCCGCGGAACCCCGCCGATACCGCTCGAGCCGCCCCTCCAGCGTGCCGGTATGCAGTTCGAACAGGTGATTGTCGTGGTCGTAGAAATAGAGCGAGCGGCCCTCGCCCTCGACGCGTGGGCGCGACTCGCGCAGCTCCAGGCCGAGGCTTTCGACGCGGGTGCGGTAGTCGTCGATATCCGAGGCCGGGATCTTGAAGGCGATGTGATTGTAGCTGCGCGAAGGCAGGCTTGCGCCCTCCATCACGGCGATCCATTGCCCGCCGACGATGAAGAATTTTTCGCGCGTGAGGGAGAAGGTCTCCTCGCCCGAGGAGTAGATTTCCCGCCCGTCGAGAACTTGGCTCATGATCGCGCTCATCCGCGCCAGATTGCTGGTGATGAGCGTGATATGGCTCAAGCCTTCGATCATGCGGCCTGATCCTGGGCGGCGAGCTGAGCGGCCTGATGCTCGGTGATGAGCGCGTCGATGAGCTCGTCGAGCGCATTGCCCGCCATCACCTCTTCGAGCTTGTAGAGCGTGAGGTTGATCCGATGATCCGTGACGCGCCCCTGCGGGAAATTGTAGGTGCGGATGCGCTCGGAACGGTCGCCGGAGCCGACCTGCGACTTGCGGTCGGCGGCACGCGCGGCGTCCTTCGCCGTACGCTCCGCGTCGTAGAGGCGGGAGCGCAGCAGCGCCATGGCGCGGGCGCGGTTCTTGTGCTGCGAACGCTCGTCCTGCACGAACACCACCGTGCCCGTCGGAAGATGCGTGATGCGGATGGCGGATTCGGTCTTGTTCACGTGCTGACCGCCCGCTCCCTGAGCGCGCATGGTCTCGATCTTCAGATCCGCATCGTTGACGACGATGTCGACGTCCTCGGCCTCCGGAAGAACCGCGACCGTCGCGGCGGAGGTGTGAATGCGCCCTTGCGTTTCCGTGTCGGGCACGCGCTGGACGCGGTGCACGCCGCTCTCGAATTTCAGGCGCGCGAACACGCCGCGTCCTTTGATTTCGGCGACCACTTCCTTGTAGCCGCCGGCGGTGCCTTCGCTCTCGGACACGATCTCGACCTTCCAGCCTTTCAGGTCCGCGTAGCGCGTGTACATGCGCAGGAGATCGCCCGCGAAGAGAGCGGCTTCGTCGCCGCCGGTGCCGGCGCGGATTTCGAGGATCGCGCTCTTCTCGTCCGCCTCGTCCTTGGGCAGCAGCATGATGCGCAGATCCTGCGCCGCCTTTTCCAGATCCTCGCGCGCCTGCGGCAGCTCCTCCTCGGCGAGCTTGCGCATTTCCGAATCGGTCGAGGGATCGTCGATCAGCGCCGCGAGGCCGTCCAGGTTGTCTTCCATGGCGCGGTAGGCGCGGATCGCGCCCACGACTCCGTCGAGCTCCGAAAGCTCGCGCGAGAGCGCGACGAAGGTTTCCGGATCGGGGCCGGCATTGAGCGTCGCCATGATGATGTCATGGCGGGCCAGGATGGCGTTCAGGCGGTCGGAGGGGGGAGCGATCGTCATCAGACGGGAATACCACGGGTTTCCGCGAAATGGGCAAGCTTCGGGCGCAGCGTATCGCCGCTCCCGGCGTGCTCCAGCTCTTCGTGAAGAAAGGTTTCGAGTTCGCCCACATCAAGGGCGAGGAGCATGGCCTTGACCGGCCCGATCGAGGCCGGAGACATGGACAGCGAGCGGTAGCCCAGGCCCAGCAAAGTCATGGCCTCAAGGGGGCGTCCGCCGATCTCTCCGCAGAGGGTCGCGAGGCAGTTGGAGGCTTTCGCCTGCTGCGCCACGAGCCGCAAGGCCCGCAGCATGGGCGTGCTCAACGGATCGAAGCGATCCGCCACGCGCCGGTTCTCGCGGTCGATGGCGAAGAGAAACTGCATCAGGTCGTTCGAGCCGATGGAGATGAAATCGGCTCGGTCGCAGATTTCCTTGAGCTGGAAGAGGAGGGAGGGCACCTCCAGCATCACGCCGAGCTTCAGGTCGGACGGCAGGGCATGGCCGTGGTGCGAAAGATAGCCCTTCTCGCGCTCCACGATGGCGCGGGCCCGCTCGAACTCGTCGCAGGTCGCCACCATGGGGAACATGATCTTCAAGGGGCGTCCGGCCGCCGCCTTCAGGAGGGCGCGAACCTGGGCCCGCAGCAGGCCCGGCCGGTCGAGGCCGATGCGGATCGCGCGCCAGCCCAGGGCCGGGTTCTCCTCCTCGAGCGCCTGCATGTAGGGCAGGATCTTGTCGCCGCCAATGTCGAGGGTCCGGAAGGTGACGGGCCGGTCGCCGGCTTCCGCGAACACGGCGCTGTAGAGCGCCTGCTGGTCGGAGGCCGAGGGCATTCTCTCGGCGATCATGAACTGCAATTCGGTGCGGAACAGGCCGACGCCCGCGGCACCCGTCTCCGTGAGGTGCGGCAGGTCGACCAGAAGGCCCGCATTGAGCTGCAGGGCGACCTCGACCCCGTCCCTGGTGACTGCGGGCACGTTGCGCAGCTTCTGATACTGCTCCTGGCGCTTGGCGCGAAGCCGCGCCTTCTCGGCATAAGCGGCCTCTACGTCGGCGCTGGGCCGGATCTGCACCTCGCCCGCGGCGCCGTCGACGATGATCGCATCGCCCGGCTCGGTGACCGAGGTGGCGTTCTGCACCTCGCCCACGGCGGGGATGCCGAGAGCCCGCGCCACGATGGCGATGTGACTCGTGGGGCCGCCCTCCTCGAGAACGAGGCCGCGCAGGCGCGAGCGGTCGTAATCCAAGAGAGCCGCCGGGCCCATGGAGCGGGCCACGATGATGGCGTTCTCGGGCAGGGTGTCGCGCTCGGCCACCATGTCGCGCCCGACGAGCCGGAAGAGCAGCCGGTTGGCGAGATCGTCGAGATCGTGCAGGCGCTCCCGCAGATAGGGGTCTGTCTGGCGCAGCATGCGCGCCCGGTTGTCGGACTGGACCCGCTCCACGGCCGCTTCCGCCGTGAGGCCGGACGCCACAGCCTCCCGCATGCGGCGCAGCCAGCCTTGGTCGTGCGCGAACATGCGGAAGGTTTCCAGAACCTCCCGGTGCTCGCCGTGATGGGCGACGTCCCCGCGCTCGATCAGCTCGTCGATCGAGGTGCGGACCTGGGCGATGGCGTTCTCCAGGCGCTGCAGCTCCGCCTCGACGTTCTCGGCGATCAGGTTCTTGATGACGACCCGGGGCTCGTACAGCACCACGTAGCCGAGGCCCACGCCGTCGGCGAGCGCGGTCCCCTTCTGGTAGACGGGGCGGCGCAGGGCAATCCCTGTCTCGACAGGGGCGAGGGCCTGCAGCTCGCCCGTCGCCAGCATCTCGGCCACCACCATGGCGGTGGTCTGAAGGGCCTCGACCTCTTCCTCCGTATAGACGCGGTAGGTGCGGTTCTGGACGACGAGGACGCCGAGGGTATTGCCGGCCCGGAGCAGGGGGACGCCCAGAAAGGCGTGGTAGATCTCTTCGCCGGTCTCGGGCTTGTAGGAGAAGGCGGGATGGCTCTGGGCGTCGGACAGGGCCAGAGGCTCCGCCGTGGAGGCGATGAGGCCGACGAGGCCTTCGCCCGAGCGCATGATTGTCTGGTGGACGGCTTCGCGGTTCAGGCCTTCCGTGGCGAATAGCTCAAGGACGCCATCGCCGCGCAGGACATAGACGGAGCACACCTCCGCCACCATGTTGGCGGCGATCTGGATGACGATTCTGTCAAGGCGGTCCTGCGCCCCCACCGGCTCCGCCATAATCTCGCGGAGGCGGCGCAGCAGAAGGCGCGGACCGCCGGGAGCACTTGGCATGAGCGTTTAGGTTCCCGTCCTTCGGAGCCGGTGAAGCGAACCGGCGGTGGTGCCTTAAGTGTTGCAGCCCGACCGACCAGCCGTCAATCGGGCCTCTCACCGATCAGGCCTTGTCCAAGCCGTATAGCGAGTGGAGCGTGCGCACGGCAAGCTCCGTGTAGGCCGAGTCGATCAGAACGGAGAACTTGATCTCCGAGGTGGTGATCGCCCGGATGTTGATGCCCTTGTCCGCCAAGGCTTTGAAGGCCCTGGCCGCCACGCCGGCGTGGCTGCGCATGCCGACCCCGATGGCCGAGACCTTGACCACGTCGGTCGCGCCCTGGAGGTCGCGGAACTCGATCTCGCTTTTGTGAGCGTTGAGCACGGCGCAGGCCCGCTCATACTCCGCCGAGGGGACCGTGAAGGTGATGTCCGTGGTGGTGGTGTCGTCCGAGACCACCTGAATGATCATATCCACGTTGATGTTGGCGTCCGCCAGGGGCACGAAGATCGAAGCGGCAATGCCCGGCTTGTCGGCCACATTCCGCAACGTAATCTGGGCTTCGTCGCGCGAATAGGCGATGCCCGTGACAACCTGCTGTTCCATGATGTCTTCCTCGTCGCAGATGAGGGTGCCGAGCTTGGGATCGGCGGGATCGTCGAAGCTGGAGCGGACGTAGGTGGGGACCCGGTGCATCATGGCGAGCTCGACCGAGCGCACCTGGAGCACCTTGGCCCCGAGCGAGGCCATCTCCAGCATTTCTTCATAAGATACTTTATCCAGGCGCTGTGCCTTGGGCACGATGCGAGGATCGGTGGTGTAGACGCCATCCACATCCGTGTAGATGTCGCACCGCTCGGCGCCGATGGCGGCGGCCAGCGCCACGGCGCTGGTATCCGAGCCGCCCCGGCCGAGGGTCGTGATGCGGCGGGTCTCCTGGTGAACGCCCTGGAAGCCGGATACGACGGCGACTTCGCCCTTCTTCTCGAAGCTCTCGATCATGCTCGAGCCGTCGATGTCGACGATTCGCGCCGTTCCGTGGGCGTTCGAGGTCATGATCGGGATCTGCCAGCCCTGCCAGGAGCGGGCCTTGATGCCCATTTCCTGCAAGGCGATGGCGAGCAGCCCCGAGGTCACCTGCTCGCCGGAGGCGACGACCACATCGTATTCCTTGGAATCGTAAAGGGCGTTGGCGTCCTTCACCCAGCCGACCAGCTCGTTGGTCTTGCCAGCCATGGCCGAGACCACGACGGCGACGTCGTATCCGGCCTCGACCTCGCGTTTGACATGCCGCGCCACGTTACGAATGCGCTCTACATTGGCGACGGATGTACCGCCGAACTTCATGACAAGACGGGGCATGCGAAGAAGGCCGTTAGGTTAAGGGGAAAAATTTTTGCCTTCGCGAGTTCCGAAAGGCGCGTATACATGACGGTAGGGCCGCGCGCTGTCAACGCGCGGAAATCATTTCTTCGAGCGAGGAAATCATTCTTATGACTCACGGCGCCTCCACGACCATCGACCCGGCCGAAGTCGCCCGTTTCGAGAAGATCGCCGAAACATGGTGGGACCCGAACGGCCCCATGAAGGTCCTGCACAGGTTCAACCCGGTGCGGCTGGCTTATATCCGGGACGAGGCCTGCCGCCGGTTCGGGCGCGACCCGCGTTCCGCCCGTTCGCTCGATGGGCTGACGATCCTCGACGTGGGCTGTGGCGGCGGGGTCCTGTCCGAGCCGCTCGCCCGTCTCGGGGCCACGGTCACGGGGCTCGACCCGGCGCCCACCAACATCTCGGTGGCCCGCCTCCATGCGGAGCGCGCCGGGGTGCCGGTCGATTTCCGCAATGAAACCGTCGAGGCGGTCGTGGCGCGGGGCGAGAGCTTCGACGTCGTTCTCGCCATGGAGGTGGTGGAGCACGTGGCGGATGTGCAGGCCTTCGTGACGGCCTGCACCCAGGCCGTGAAGCCCGGCGGCTGCCTCGTGATGGCGACGATCAACCGGACGCTGCGCTCCTTCGCCTCCGCCATCGTCGGGGCCGAGTACATCCTGCGCTGGCTGCCCAAGGGCACCCACGAATGGGACAGGTTCGTCACCCCCGACGAGCTGTCCGACGCCCTCAGGAACGCAGGCTTTTCCGTGAACGACCTCACCGGCGTCGGCTACAATCCCCTAAGAGACAGCTGGTCCCTCTCGCAGGATCTCTCCGTCAACTACATGCTGCTGGCCTCGCGCACCTGAAGCTTCTCGCGCGGGGCGAAGCTGAGGAGCGCGTAGCCTGCCAAGGCGGAGAGGGCGGAGCCCATGAGCACGCCGATCTTGGTGGCGTCTGTGAGCTCCGGCTGGCCCGGGAAGGCGAGAGCGCCGATGAACAGGCTCATGGTGAAGCCGATGCCGCAGAGCAGCGCCACGCCGTAGCATTGCAGCCGCGAGGCGCCGGCGGGCATATCGGCGAGCCCGAGATGCACGGCAGCGAAGGCGAAGGCATAGACGCCCACCTGCTTGCCGATGAAGAGGCCCATGGCGATGCCGAGCGGCAGGGGACTGAGCAGGACATCGAGGGAGAGGCCCGAGAGCGACACGCTGGCATTGGCGAGGCCGAAGATCGGAATGATCCCGTAGGCGACGGGGCCATGGAGCGCATGCTCCAGGCGATGCAGCGGCGAATCCTCCGCGCGCGTCTTCTTGGGATTGGGCTGAAGCGGAATGGTGAGCGCCAGGGCCACGCCCGCGAGCGTGGCGTGAATGCCCGATTTCAGGACGAAGAACCACAGCACCGCGCCCACGAGCAGATAGGGCAGGAGGCTCGTGACGTTGAAACGGTTGAATGCCACCAGAACCACGAGACAGAGCGCGGCCGCGCCCAGCATCGCGAGCGAGAGGTCGCTCGTGTAGAACAGGGCGATGATGATGATCGCGCCGAGATCGTCCAGGATCGCGAGCGCCGTCAGGAAGATCTTGAGCGACGTGGGCACGCGCGACCCGAGGACCGCCAGCACGCCGAGCGCGAAGGCGATGTCGGTGGCGGCCGGGATCGCCCAGCCGTGATGGAGCTGCGGCTCGTTGCGCGTGATGGCGAGATAGACGAGGGCGGGCACGATCATGCCGCCGAGCGCCGCGATGCCGGGCAGGATGCGTCGCGGCCAGGTGGAGAGCTGGCCGTCCAGCATCTCGCGCTTGATCTCGAGGCCCACCAGCAGGAAGAACACCGCCATCAGCGCATCGTTGATCCAGTGCAGGATGCTGAGGCCGAAGACGTAGGTCTTCAGGATCCCGAAATAGGCGTCCGACAGAGGCGAGTTGGCGAGAACGAGGGCGATCACCGTCACGCCCATGAGGATCATGCCGCCGGACGCTTCGCTGTCGAAGAACTTGCGCATCAGGGAGATGCGCCGCTTCGGGGTTACAGTGCCGCTCGGCCGATCCATGCCTTCATCCTCCTTGTCCAAACCCGGTCATACGGTGAAAGGTTCGGCATGGAAGGGCAAAGGACGCGGTGTCCCATCACAAAACCAGGAGCAACTCTGCTGCTCCAGCAGGAAGGGGCAGCTTCCGTCTAGAGCCGGTTCCACTGGCATGGAACCAGCTCTTTTCTTTGCTGTGCCGCATTTTTGACGGCGAACCGGATCCACTTCGCCGAAAAATGCTCTAAGCGTGAACAGCCCGAGGCGTCCGGCGGCGCTTGGTGGTGAGGATCGTCTCCAGCGTCACGGGCCGGTAGTCCCATGCATCGACCCCCACGTCGTATTGCCGGGTCTGGGGCTTCAGCTTGCCGTGCGAGTGGCCATGGAGATCGATCCAGCCGCGACCCATGTTCTTCCAGGTGCGGAAGGCATAGTGGCACATCACCACGAAGCGGCCGCCGACATTGAGTTCCGCATAGGCCTGCACGCTGGCCCAACCCGTGGCCGCGAGCGTTGAAGGGCCGTCGTTGTTGCCGGTGATCAGGTGCTTGCGCCCTTTGAGCCGGGCGAGGAGTTCGTCGATGCGTTCCGGGCGGGCGTGCAGGGCGAAATCGCCGAGGTGCCAGACCTCGTCGTCGGGCGTGACGGTCTCGTTCCAGTTGGCGACGAGCGCCTCGTCATGTTCGGGGATGGTCTTGAACGGCCGCTTGTCGATCCGCAGCACCCGCGGGTCGCCGAAATGAGTGTCGCTGGTGAAGAATATCGCCAAGGGCTGTCCCCTGCCACGCTTCAACGGAAAATGGAGCAGCGGGCGTGAAGGTCGAGAGCCGAATAGCTCCGGGCGGAACGGCGACGACGCGTGCCGCGTCGGAATTGACGGGACAATACGTCAATAAGTCTATTTACCTAACGTAAGAACATGTTATCGCCACGGTGCATCGGGGGAAGCCGAGACAATAAAAATCGCGAACAGCGAGGCTCGCCGGAGCTCAGATGCGGACGGCAGGACCATCCTGCCGCACTCAAACTCTAGGGGCCATCTTGAAAATCATCGCAACGCTCGCCGCAGCCGGCTTCATCGCCGCTCTCGCCTCGACCGCCGCTTCCGCCGCCGACCGGAAGGTCGACATCATCAACGAGACCGGCCTGACCATGTCGGAGTTCTATGCCTCGAGCACCGGCACGGACGACTGGGAAGAGGATATCCTCGGCGCGGACATCATGGAGCCCGGCGAGACCTTCGAGATCGATATCGACGACGGCACCGGCACCTGCCGCTTCGACTTCAAGGCGGTGTTCACCAATGGATCCTCGCACGTCCGCCGCGACATCAACGTGTGCAAGATCTCCAGCTTCACCTATACACGCTGACCGTCAGTTCCGGTCGTCCGGCACATGAGGGATCGGCAGCACGTCGATCCCTTCCTCCAGCAGCGCGCGCGCCTCTTCGAGATCGGCCTCGCCGTAGATCGAGCGTTCTTCCGCTTCGCCGAAATGCATCTTGCGGGCTTCCTCGACGAAATCCTTCCCTACGTTCTCCGCGTTCCTGATCACGTGTTCGCGCAGGGCACGCAGGGCGGCGCGGATCTCGCGCTCCTTCTCGGAGAGAACGGCCATGGGTTGCGCTTCGGGCTTCGAGTCGGGCGCCCTGTCGGTCCGCGCGACCGACGGCGCCATGATCTGCTTGTCCACCTTGGGCGAGTTGCAGAGCGGGCAGGTCACGAAGCCGCGCTTGCGCTGCGTCTCGAACGCCTCGCTTGAGGGAAACCAGCTTTCGAATTCGTGGGCCTGTTCACAGGCCAGGGCGTATTTGATCATGTCCTTGGAAGTTACAACACACGCAACATTGGGAAGTCAGGCGGAAGCCGCCCGACCGAGAGGGTGAGGGATCTGCGCGACCGCCACCGTGAAGCCGCGCGCGTTCTTCAAGGTCGGAATGCGCCCGCGCACCTCCGTGACGAGGGCAGGATCGATCTCCGCCAGGATCACGCCGGGCTCCGTGCCTGCTTCCGCCAGGACGCGTCCCCACGGATCGACGATGATCGAATGGCCGAAGGTCTCGCGCCCGTCCTCGTGCAGCCCGCCCTGAGCGGCGGAAATCATGAAGGAGCCGGTCTCGATGGCGCGGGCCCGGTGCAGCACGTGCCAATGAGCCTCGCCCGTCTGCCTGGTGAAGGCGGCCGGAGCGGACAGGAACGATGCGCCATTCTCGGCGAGCGCCTTGTAGAGCGCGGCGAAGCGCACGTCGTAGCAGATCGTCATGCCGAGACGGCCCCAGGGCGTTTCCGCCAGAACCGCCGTGTCTCCACCCGTATAGGTGGCGGATTCGCGCCAGCTCTCCCCGTTCGGCAGGTCCACGTCGTAGAGATGGATCTTGTCGTAAGCGGCGACGATCTCGCCCTCGCCGTCGATGAGGAAGCCGCGGTTGGCGACCTTGTCGCCTTCCTTCACGGCGATCGAGCCGATATGGACCATGACGCCCTTCTCGCGGGCTACGTCGCGAAGGGCCGCGAGCACCGGGTCCTGCGCCTGCGGGCCGATCTTCTCGAACAGTTCCGCCCGGTCGCGGCAGAGGAGGGAGGTCATCTCCGGCGTCTGGGCGAAATGCGCGCCTTTTTCGGCGGCCTCGCGCACGAGGGCCACGGCGGTGTCGCGGTTCTTCAGCACGTCCCGGCCGGAGCGCATCTGGATGCAGGCGGCGGTGAAGCGGGTGGCGGTCATCGGGGCCGTCCTCCGTCAGGCCTGCAGAAGGGGCTGGAGCTGCCCCCGGTCGTCGAGGGCATAGAGGTCGTCGCAGCCGCCCACGTGCTTCCCGTCGATGAAAATCTGCGGCACGGTGGTGCGCCCGCCGGCCTTCTGGATCATCTCTGCCCGCGCCTCGGGGGTCTTTTCGATGTCGATCTCGGTGAAGGCTGCGCCCTTCTCTTCGAGAAGCCTCTTCGCGGCCGAGCAATAGGGGCACCAGCCCTTGGTGTAGATCGTGATGGACGGCATCCATGTCTCCGTGCGTTGGGCCTAGATATAGGGACAATCAGGCCGGGATCACAACTCCTGGACAACTCTCGCGAAGGCCAGGATGTCCACCGAGGCCGCGCCGCCCCGCAAAAGCGCCCGTGCGGCGGCGTTCGCGGTGGAGCCGGTGGTGAGCACGTCGTCGATGAGGAGCGCCCGTTTGCCTGCCAGGTAGACCTTCGCCTCGGGCGGCACGCGGAAGGCCCCCTGCAGGTTCTCCTGCCTCTGCGCCTTGGTGAGGCCCACCTGCCGCCGGGTGCGTTTGACGCGGGCGAGAGCCGAGGGATCGCAAGGCACGCCGCTTTCGGAGGCGACGACCTTCGCCAGCGCCATGGCCTGGTTGAAGCGCCGCCGCCAGAGCCGCCAGCGATGGAGCGGCACGGGGACGATCACATCCGCTTCCGCCAGCAGCTCCGCGCCGGCCCGGACCATCATGCCGCCCAGGGCGCGGGCGAGCTCCAGCCGGTCATTGTATTTGAGCCGGTGCACGAGCAGGCTCGCGGTCCCGTCGTATTCCGCCACCGCCCGGGCGCGCCCGAACACCGGAGGGTCGGCCATGGCGGCGGGGGATAGGAGGGGCTGCCCGAGATCGACCTGGAAGGGGATGCCGAGCCGCTCGCAGAACGGGCGCTCGATGAAGCGAATGCCCGACCAGCAGGCGGCGCATAGTCCGTGCGGCTCGCCCGTGGCCCCTTGGCAGGCGATGCAGCCGGGCGGGTAGAGGAGGCCGATCGCCATGCGCCCGGCTTCCCGCACCATGAGCCGCAAGCGGGAGACAGAGCGGAGCTCTCGCGTCTCGATCAGGTCATCCATCGGCAGAGCTTAGCGGATGGGAGCGTGATTGTGTATCCTTTCGCTCGGCTGCGAAAAATTCCTTGGTTCTTGGTCGGGGAAGGGCCATATCGAGCGCCTCATGAGCACACCTCTCGTCTTCGACCGCTCCCTCGTCCGCCGGCGCCTGTCGCGCGCGCTGAAGGCGGGTTATGCCGATTTCCTCTTGGCCCGGACGGTCGAAGATCTGCAGGAGCGCCTTTCGACCGTGCTGCGCTCCTTCGCGCAGGCCATCGATGTCGGGACGCCGACGCCCGCCGCTTCCGAGGCCCTGCTTCGGACAGGGCAGGCCGAGACGGTCGTGCGCCTCTCGCCGACCCCTGAGCCCGGCAGCGTACTGGGCGACGAGGAGCGGCTGCCGTTCTCCGGCGAGCGCTTCGAGTTGGCGGTGTCGCTGCTTGCCCTCCACAGCGTCAACGATCTCCCGGGCGCGCTCGTCCAGATCCGGCGGGCGCTCAAGCCCGACGGCCTGTTCATGGGGGCCCTGCTCGGCGGCGCGACCCTGACGGAGCTGCGCCAGGCCCTGACCCAGGCCGAGGCCGAGATGGAAGGCGGCGTGAGCCCGCGCGTCGCGCCTTTCGCTGACCTGCGCGACATCGGGGGCCTGCTCCAGCGGGCGGGGTTCGCCCTGCCGGTCACCGACACGGACATCGTTCGCGTGCGCTACGCCAATGCCTTCGCCCTCATGCGGGATCTTCGCGCCATGGGGCTTACGAATGCGCTGAACGACCGCCGCCGCACGCCGCTGAAGCGCGCTACCCTGATGCGCGCGGCGGAAATCTATGCCGAGCGCTTCGCAGACCCGGACGGCCGCGTCCCGGCGACCTTCGAGATCGTCTGGCTCTCCGGCTGGGCGCCGCACGAGAGCCAGCAGAAGCCGCTCCGGCCCGGCTCCGCCAAGATGCGGCTCGCGGATGCGTTGGGCGTGAAGGAGGGAGAGCCCGGGCCGCAAGGGAACGAATGATCTTTCGTAGCGGGCCCTTTGGCTCCCATCGGGCTGCTCTATCTTGGTTCTGAGAGTGTCCAAGAGTTCCCTGGAGAGCCCTGCGCCATGAAAGAGCCCGGTCCGGATCATCCGATCACGATCACCCGAAACCCGCACCGCATCCGGGTCATGCTCGGCGGCTTCATCATCGCCGAAACGACGCAGGCTTTGACCCTTCAGGAAGCCACGCTCCCGCCGGTCTTCTACATTCCGAGGCAGGACGTGCACATGGACCTGCTCGATTCCACCGATCACACCTCCCATTGCCCCTACAAAGGCGACGCCTCGTATTTCACGGTGAGCGGCGGCGGCCTCGTGCGCGAGAACGCCGCCTGGAGCTACGAGGATCCCGCGCCTGCCGTCGCCGCCATCAAGGAGCATGTGGCTTTCTATCCCGAGAAGGTCGACGCCATCGAGGAATTCCGGGACTGACCGGAAGAGGGCTGGCGAACCGGGGTTCGGAGCGAGGCTTGCCGTCGACGCTTCGCCGCGTCACTCTTCGTGAAAACGGATGATCCCATGCCGCCCTTCACGTTCAATACCGCCCCGTCCCTGGTTTTCGGCTCCGGAACGATCGCGCGCATCGGCGAGATCGCGGCGCAGCATCTCGGCCCCCGGGTCGCCCTCGTCACCGATGCCGGGCTGGTGAAGGCGGGCCTGCTCGAAAAGGCTCTTCATTCCCTCGAGGAGGCGGGCATCGCGGTCGATGTGTTCGACGGGGTCGTTGCCGATCCTCCCGAGGCGGTCGTGCTCGCCGCTGCGGAGAGGGCGAGGGCTTTCGAGGCCCGGGCGGTGATCGGATTCGGCGGCGGCTCCTCCATTGACGTCGCCAAGCTCGTCGCCCTGCTCGCCGGAAGTGACGAGAGCCTCTCCGAAATCTATGGGGTCGGGATTGCGAAAGGACCGAGGCTTCCGCTCCTCGCCGTTCCCACCACGGCGGGCACCGGGTCGGAGGTGACGCCGATCGCCATCGTCACCACCGGTGCGCACGAGAAGAAGGGCGTGGTGTCCCCCCTCATCATTCCCGATATCGCGCTGCTCGATCCGGATCTCACCTTGAACCTGCCGCCGCACGTGACGGCGGCGACGGGCATCGACGCGATGGTCCACGCCATCGAGTCCTACACCTCCACCAGCGCCAACAACAATCCGGTCTCGAAGGCGCTGGCCCGAGAGGCACTGCGTCTCCTCGGACGCAACATCGAGCGCGCCGTTCATCATGGCCAGGATGGGGAGGCGCGGGCCGCGATGCTCCTCGGGTCCATGCTGGCCGGGCAGGCTTTCGCCAACTCGCCCGTGGCCGCCGTGCACGCGCTCGCCTATCCGATCGGCGGCCATTTCGGCGTGCCGCACGGCCTCTCCAACGCGCTCGTGCTGGCGCATGTGCTGCGCTTCAATGCGGGTGCCTGCGCGGGAGCCTATGAAGAACTCGCGCCGCACGCTTTCCCGGATCTCGGGGAGCGCGGCGACGCGGATTCCTTCGTCGAGGCGCTGGCCGGGCTTTGCGTGAAGGTCGGCCTCCAGCCGCGCCTGCGCGACGTCGGCATCCCTCGGGATGCCCTGCCGATGCTGGCGGAGGATGCGATGAAGCAGACGCGTCTGCTCGTGAACAATCCGCGTCCGCTGTCTCTCGACGATGCGCGCGCCATCTACGAAGCCGCCTGGTGACACGCGCCATGTCCGAACGTCCCGCGCGGTTCTCCCGCGCCGCCTTCCGGCTCTTTCGCCCCATCGCCACGCGCTGGATGGACAACGACGCCTACGGGCACGTGAACAACGTGCATTACTATTCCTTCTTCGACAGTGCGGTGAATGCCTGGCTCGTCGAGGAGGGATTGCTCGATATCGGGGCGAGCCCGGTGATCGGGCTCGTGGTGGAATCCGGCTGCACCTATTTTGAGAGCGTGGCCTTTCCCGAGCGGCTGGAGGCCGGCATCGCCGTCGCGCATCTCGGCCGTTCGTCGGTGCGCTATCGGATCGGCATCTTCAAGGAAGGGTCCGAGCTCGTGGCGGCGCAGGGCCATTTCGTCCATGTCTACGTGGAGCGGACGACACAGCGCCCCGTCGACATTCCCGCCAAGACGCGCGAGGCGCTCACGACCCTCACCTGAGCCGGCCCGTGAAGGACACGAGGGCTACGCCCGACAGAACCACCGCGCCCCCGCACAACTCGCGCAGCCCCACGCGCTCGTTCAGGAACAGAACGGCGAGCAGGATGGTCCAGACCGGCCCGAGATAGCCCACCATGGAGGCCCGGGTCGGCCCCGTGCGGCGGATCAGATACATGAACAGCAGGATCGGCAAAGCGGTCGACATGACGCCGAGCGCCAGAAGAGGCGCCAGGTGCGACGGTACGGGCGCGAAGGCCGAGGGGCCCGCGAGCAGCAGGGCCAGCAGGGTCGCTGCCGTGCCGGAGCCGATCTGCTGGCCGAGCGCCATGCGGGCCGGGTCCACATTCCGGACGGTGCGCACATAGACGTTCGCCGCCGCATAGCTGCAGGCGACCAGCACCATGGTGGCGATCCCGACGGGGCTGATGCCGCTGTCGGGCATGGCCGCCGGGCCGATGAGGATGCCCATCCCGACGAAGCCGATGAGAACGCCGAGAAGCCGCTGCGGGCCGAGCCGCTCCTCCGCGAACAGCAGGTGGGACGCGAGCGCGACGATCAGCGGGGAGGAGGCCTGGATCATCGCGGCGGGCGCGGTGTCGATCTGCGTCAGCGCATAGGCCACGAGAACATTCGGCAGCCAGCCGTTGAACGTGCCGAGGAAGGCCCAGACCCTAAATTCATGGCGCTGGGGCAGAATGGTCTTGCCCTGGGCCAGGAACCAGGCGGCCAGTGACGTCGCCCCGATCAGGCCGCGCATGGCGGCCATCACGAAAGGGCTCAAATTCCCGCTCAGCTTCACGAACAGGAGCGCGCTTCCCCACAGGAAGGAGCAGACGAGCAGATTGGAGAGAATGAAGGCCGGGGTCGGGGCTGGCGTCGATGGAGCCGCCTCGGCGGTCTGGGACGACATAGAGGGGCCTTACGATCCGAGAAGATCGAGAAGGAAGGGAATCAGCGGCTCGTCGGCGGGCGGCATCGGGTAGCTGCGCAGCTCCTGCGGCCTCACCCATTTCAGGGCCTGGCCCTCCAGCGGCTGCACGAGGCCTTCCCAGCGGCGGCAGATGTAGAGCGGCATCAGGAGGTGAAAGCTCTCGTAAGGATGGCTCGCGAAGGTGAGCGGCGCGAGGCACGGCTCCTTCACCGTGATGCCGAGTTCTTCCTTGAGCTCGCGGATCAGCGTCTCCTCCGGCCGCTCGCCGGGCTCCACCTTGCCGCCGGGAAACTCCCACAGCCCGGCGAGCTGCTTTCCCTCGGGGCGCTGAGCCAGGAGAATGCGGTTGTCCGTGTCGACCAGCGCGACGGCGACGACGAGGGTGAGTTTGAGCGGCTGCATGGCTCCTGGGCCTCAGCTCCGGTAATCGCCGTTGATTTCCACGTAGGCCTTGGTGAGGTCGCAGGTCCATGCGGTGGCCTCGCCGCGCCCGAGGCCGAGGTCGACGCGGATCGTGATCTCGTCGCCCTTCATATAGGCCGAGGTCTTCGCCTCGCTGTATTCGGGGTCGCGCGCGCCTTTCACGGCCACGCGGATGTCGCCGAACCAGATCGCGAGCTTGTCGCGCTCCGCCGGCTCGCCTGCCTTGCCCACGGCCATGACCACGCGGCCCCAATTGGCGTCCTCGCCGGCGACCGCCGTCTTCACGAGCGGGGAATTGGCGATTGCCATGGCGATGCGCTTGGCCGAGGTCGCGCCGGTCGCGCCGGTCACCTTCACGGTCACGAACTTGCGCGCTCCCTCGCCGTCGCGGGCGACCTGCTGGGCGAGATCGCAGAGCAGGCCTTCGAGCGCCGCGCGGAACTCCTTCAGGCGGCGGTCGCTCGGCAGCGAAATCGCGGGCGCGCCGCGGCTCGCGGCGGCGCCGGTCGCGAAGAACAGCAGGGTGTCGGAGGTGGAGGTGTCGCTGTCCACCGTCACGCAGTTGAAGCTCTTGTCGGCGCCTTTCTTGAGCAGGGCCTGGAGAACGGGGGCGGCGATCGGCGCGTCGGTGAAGATGAAGGAGAGCATGGTCGCCATGTCGGGCGCAATCATGCCCGCGCCCTTGGCGATGCCGTTGATGGTCACCTCGACGCCGCCGATGGTGGCCGTGCGGGTCGCCACCTTCGGGAATGTGTCCGTGGTCATGATGGCTTTGGCGGCATCGAGCCAGGCGGTGGGCTTCGCCTTCTTCTCGCAGGATTCGAGCACACCCTGGAACTTCGACGCGTCGAGCGGCTCGCCGATCACGCCCGTGGAGGCGATGAACACCTGCGAGGCGCGGCAGCCCGCGGCCTCGGCCGCGATCTCGGCGGTGAGCTTCACCGCCTCCGCGCCCTTTTTGCCGGTGAACGCATTGGCGTTGCCGGAATTCACCACGAGGGCGCGGGCCGTGCCCTTCGCCAGGTTCTTGCGGCACCAATCGACGGGGGCCGAGGGGCATTTGGAGCGCGTGAACACCCCCGCCACGGTCGTTTCCTTGGGCAGGGTCACGTAGAGCACGTCCGTCCGGTTCTTGTACCGGATGCCTGCCTCCGCCGTGGCCAGCCGGACTCCGTCGATGGCGGGCAGGCTGGGGAACGTCTTGGGCGCGAGCGGAGACACGGTCTTGGACATGCGGGCTCTCGGATGTGAGCGGGATGGAACACTGTTAGGAACCGCGACCTGTGGTTTTTTAAGGCTTTTTGTCAAGTCAAAGCTGCACGGGGCGGTCCGCGGGCGGCACGGAACGCGGCTGCTGTGTCCTCGTTGACCCGGTCTGCAACCGATGGAGGCTTTCATGACCGGCAAGCACCCGAAGACGAAGCCCGAGGAGAGACCGCGCAGCGATCTCGACGTCGATCCGGGGATCGGACGCTCCAAGGGCACCACCATCTCCGGCGAGGACCCGCGCGACCTGGACGGCGGCTCGACCTTCCAGGGCGACGTGGAGAACCAGACCAACCGCCAGGGCGGCGTCGACCCCAACCGCATGGGCCGGACGAACAAGTGACGGCCTCACACGGTCATCCTCGGCGATGGCGAAACGAGGAATAGAGCCAAAACAAAAAGGGCGGCCCTCAGGGCCGCCCTTCGAATGGATGAGCTTGAGCCTTACTGCTTCTTTTGCTCGACGAGGTTGCCCTTGTCGTCCAGGCGCTCGATCTTGGCGTCCTTGCGCAGGCCCGTGATGAGGTCCTGCTGCGCCTTCCGGCCAAGGAAGGCCTCGACCTGATCCTTGGTCTCCTCGAAGCTCGGCGCAGGCTTGGTGCGCTTCTCCTCGACCTTGATCACGTGCCAGCCGAACTGGCTCTTCACCGGCTCGGAGATCTGGCCGGGCTCGAGCTTGAAGGCGGCCTCGGCGAAGGGCTCGACCATCCGGTCCTTGGTGAAGAAGCCGAGATCGCCGCCATCGGTCTTGGAGCCGGGATCCTTGGAGAGCTCGGCGGCGACCTTGGCGAAATCCTCGCCGCCCTTCACCCGATCATAGGCCTTCTTGGCCTCTTCCTCGCTGTCCACGAGAATGTGGCGGGCGCGCACCTCCTGCTCGGGGGCCAGGCCCTTGATCGTCTCGTCGTAGAGCTTGCGGGCGGCCTCGGGGGACACGGCCTTCTTGGCGGTCTGGTCGAGGTACTCGTCCAGCAGGGTCTTGTCCCGGTTGTAGGCGAGCTTACGGGCGAAATCCGCGCCGCTGCCGACCTTAGCGGCCTCGGCGGCCTTGGCGCCGAGCTTCAGATCGATCAGGTAGCCCGTCAAAAGCTCGCGCTTCTGCTCGTCGGGCACGTTCGGCATCTGCAGGGCCGGATCCTCGGCGGCGATGGCGAGATCGCCTTCCGTGATCTCCATGCCGTTCACGCGGGCGACCACCTTGGAGGGGTCCACGGCGGGCACGGCGGCAGGCGAGGTGGCGGGGGACGTGGCAGGAGGCGAGGCCGGAGGCGTCTGGGCAAGGGCGGCGCCCGCCATCAGGGGCAGGGCGGCTCCGAGGGCAAGTAGGCTTTTACGTACCGAGAGTGAAGACATGTCGGATCCTCTGGTGGGCTGACTGAGCCCACGGACAGCAAGTTCAGATGGCTCAACCTGTTTACGTTTGCAAGCGATGGCATAATTATGCCACAGCATCCCGCAAGGCGGGCCCTTGCTCGGGGCCCGCGTGCGGAGTCGTGGGCTGCGCTGTTCAGGCACGGTCTTTAAGATGCGCATCCGCATAATTAGGTCTATAAGGCGGTCCCAGCGCCCCCTTATCTTCTGGAATTCTGAAGGCTCTCGATGTTCGGTTCATTCGCGAAGAAAATCTTTGGCTCGGTCAACGATCGCCGGCTGAAGTCCTACCGGCCCAAGGTCGCGGCCATCAACGCGATGGAGGCCGAGCTGCAGGGGCTCTCCGATAGCGAGCTGCGTGCCCGTACGGAAGAGTTCAAGGCCCAGCTCGCCGCAGGCCAAACCCTCGACGATCTCCTGGTCCCGGCCTTCGCCACGGTCCGCGAGGCGGCCAAGCGCACCCTCGGCCAGCGCCACTTCGACGTTCAGCTCATCGGCGGCATGGTGCTCCATGAGGGCTCGATCGCCGAAATGCGCACCGGTGAGGGCAAGACCCTGGTCGCGACCCTGCCGGTCTACCTGAACGCCCTTGCGGGCAAGGGCGTCCACGTGGTGACGGTGAACGACTACCTCGCCCGCCGCGACGCCGAATGGATGGGCCAGATCTACCGCTTCCTGGGCCTCTCCGTGGGAGTCATCGTCCACGGCCTCGACGACGCCGAGCGCGCTCAGGCCTATGCGGCCGACATCACCTACGGCACCAATAACGAGTACGGCTTCGACTACCTTCGCGACAACATGAAGTACGAGATGTCGCAGATGGTCCAGCGCGGGCACAACTTCGCCATCGTCGACGAGGTGGACTCGATCCTCATCGACGAGGCCCGCACGCCGCTCATCATCTCGGGCCCGCTCGACGACCGCTCCGAGCTCTACAACGCCATCGACAAGGTCATCCCGCGCCTCGACAAGAGCGACTACGAGCTCGACGAGAAGCAGCGCTCCGTGGCCCTGACCGAGGATGGCACCGAGAAGATCGAGGAACTGCTGCGCGCCGAGGGCCTGCTCAAGGAGGGCGACCTCTACGACGCCCAGAACGCCACCCTCGTCCACCACATGAACCAGGCGCTTCGCGCCCACACCCTCTTCCAGCGCGACAAGGACTACATCGTCCGCAACGACGAGGTGGTGATCATCGACGAGTTCACCGGCCGCATGATGCCGGGCCGCCGCTATTCGGAAGGCCTGCACCAGGCGCTCGAGGCCAAGGAGCACGTGCAGGTTCAGCCCGAGAACCAGACGCTCGCCTCCATCACCTTCCAGAACTATTTCCGCCTCTACGGCAAGCTCGGCGGCATGACCGGCACGGCCGCGACCGAAGCCGACGAGTTCCTGGAGATCTACAACCTCGAAGTGGTGGAGATCCCCACCAACCGTCCCGTCTCGCGTATCGACGACGACGACGAGGTCTACCGGACGGCGGAGGAGCGCTACAGGGCCGTGATCCGCGACATCGAGGCTGCCTCGGCCAAGGGCCAGCCGATCCTGGTGGGCACCACCTCCATCGAGAAGTCGGAATATCTCGCAGACTTCCTCGTCAAGGAAGGCTACAAGCTCATCGATTTCGAGAACCCGCAGGCGCTGGAGCCCCTCTACAAGGATGCGCGCGCCGGTCGCGGCACGAAGCACTTCGCCGTGCTGAACGCCCGCTTCCACGAGCAGGAGGCCTTCATCGTCGCCCAGGCCGGCGTGCCGGGCGCGATCACCATCGCCACCAACATGGCGGGCCGCGGCACCGACATCCAGCTCGGCGGTAACGCCAAGATGCGCATCGAGCGCGAGCTCGTCGGCATCGAGGGCGAGGAGCGCGCCGCCAAAGAGAAGGAGATTCTCGACGAAGTCGCCGCCTTCAAGGAGAAGGCGCTGGCCGCCGGAGGCCTCTACGTGCTCGGCACCGAGCGCCACGAGTCGCGGCGCATCGACAACCAGCTGCGCGGCCGCTCGGGCCGCCAGGGCGATCCGGGCCGCTCCAAGTTCTACCTGTCGCTCCAGGACGACCTGATGCGCATCTTCGGCTCCGACCGCATGGACGGCATGCTGCAGAAGCTGGGTCTCAAGGAAGGCGAGGCCATCATCCATCCGTGGATCAACAAGGCCATCGAGCGCGCGCAGGCGAAGGTCGAGGCGCGCAACTTCGACATCCGCAAGAACATCCTGAAATACGACAACGTCATGAACGACCAGCGCAAGGTCGTGTTCGAGCAGCGCAAGGAGTTCATGGCGGAAGAGAGCGTGCGCGAGACCATCGACGACATGCGCCATGGCGTGATCGAGGACGTCGTGTCCCGCGCGATCCCCGAGAACGCCTACGCGGAGCAGTGGGACATCGAGGGGCTTAAAACGAACGTCGCCAACTTCCTCAATCTCGATCTGCCCGTCGAGGAATGGGCGAAGGAGGAGGGCATCGCCGACGACGAGATCCGCGAGCGCATCACCAAGGCCGCCGACGAAGCCTACGCCCAGCGCGTGGAGGCGAACTCGGCCGAGGTGATGAACTACGTGGAGAAGCAGGTTCTGCTGCAGAGCCTCGACCATCTCTGGCGCGAGCACCTCGTCACCCTCGACCATCTGCGTCAGGTCATCGGCTGGCGCGGCCTCGCCCAGCGCGACCCGCTCAACGAGTACAAGTCGGAGGCCTTCGAGCTGTTCAACACCATGATCGCGCATCTGCGCGAGCAGGTGACCGGCCAGCTCATGCGCATCCAGGTGGTGTTCCAGCAGCCCGAGGCGCAGCCGCTGCCGGCCATGTTCCCGCAGCATCTCGATCCCGCCACCGGCGAGAACGAGTTCGACATGCCGCAAGGCGCGGCCTTCGGCGAAGGCGGAGCCCAGGGCTTCGCCGCGACCTCCATCAACCCGGCCACGGGTGCTCAGCGCGACCCGAACGACCCCTCCACCTGGGGGCGCGTGAGCCGCAACGAGCCGTGCCCCTGCGGGTCCGGCAAGAAGTTCAAGCATTGCCACGGCCAGTTTGTGGCTTAAGGCGCAAGAGCCGAGAAAGCCCGCCGGATCGGCGGGCTTTTTGTTTTTCGACTTGCGCTCTGAACGCGGGCTGAGCCCCTGACACCCTCCCCGTCATCCCCGGCCTTGAGCCGGGGATCCACGTCTTCAGTGCGCTGTGTTTCCAAGACGTGGATGGCCGGCTCAAGGCCGGCCATGACGAGAGAAGGCCATGACGGTGGAGGGAATACTCCCAGCCGCCGCTCGCCCATTGACCCCTCACCCCTGTTGCGTGTTACCTCGTCACCGGAGCCGGACGCATCCGGCTCTGGGGTCTGATAGCCCCACCACTAGCGGTCGGCATCGACCGCAAACGATGCCTCCTTGCCCCTATGGCCGGGAGGTGTTGGCGCATGTCCAAGGCGAAAGCCCAAAGGCCAATGCGGCCGTCTAGTGGCGGTCTATCAGCTCCCGGCCACCAGCATCGCTGGTGGCTCCTTTTCCCCAAGGGAGTTTGCCGATGGATCCGTCCTACAGCGTCGTGGCCGATTGGCTTTCCAAGTTCCACACCTGGCCCGAACTCATCCAGGCCCTGTGGCTCGTCGCCGTTCCCGTCACCCTGCTCGGCATGACGTGGCTCGTGCTGCGCGGCCTGCGCGATCTCGTCCGCCCCGCGCGGCCCGACGAGGGCCGCCTGGTCTACGGCGTGTACCAGGACGCGCAGGGCCGCTGGATGGTCTATCGCCGCAACCGCGCACCGCAGCCGATCGATCGAGAGACGGTGCCGCCGGAGCTGATCGGACACGGGCCGAGATTGTTCAGCAGGCCGGAGGAGTGAGCCCCTCCATCGTCATCCCCGGCCTTGGGCCGGGGATCCACGTCTTTGCGGTGCAGCGGTTCCGAAGACGTGGATGGCCGTCTGATCCCCGGATCAAGTCCGGGGACGGCCATGACGAGACGAGCGGCTTTGGTGCCGTCACCGCCGATAGAGATAATCGTCGGGCAGGCCGAGGCGACGGCAGGACTGGACGGCGGGGGAGGACGGCAGGACGAGCCGGTCGCTTGCCCGGGCCATGGTACGCACGAAGGTGCGCTCGAACGGGTTGAGCCCCCAGCGCTCCTCGAGGCCGAGCCGCTCGCGCACCCAGGGCGGCAGGATATCGATGGCGGCCTTGAGCAGCACCCTTTGCAGGGGGCGCGCGGGAGCGGGCAGGATCGGCGCCCGCCTCATGATCTCCAGAAACTCGAACACGATCGGCGAGGGGACGATCCGCGCCTTCATGGCCTGGAACAGGTCGTCGAGTTCCTGCTGTGAGGAGGGGGCTCCCACAGCCCCGTAAAGCCGCGCGATCGGAGCGGATTCCGTAAACAGCGAGCGCCGTTCGCCCGGGGTCAGGCGCCTCACATAGGCCTGGTAGGCCTGGGTGAATCCGAAGCCGGCCGTGGCCTGCACCCAGGCGAGCAGGGCCGGGTCGTTCGCGTGATACGGCTCGCCCTCGCGGGTGTGTCCGACGACGCGGTCATGGCGTCTGACGACGCCCGCGATCATCGCCTCCGCCTTGCTGCGGGGGCCGTAGACGGTGATCATCGCCGCAAGGCCCGTCCGCTGCAGCCGGGTGAGGGGATCGGTGCGAAAGCGGCTGTGCTGCCAGACGCCGTCGCGGACGCGCGGCTCGCCGAATTCGAGCAGGACCGCCGTCACGCCGCCGATGAACACGGTGACCGGATTCTTGAAGACGCGCCAGGAGACGGATTCCGCGGGGATCAGGGCGGGTTCCAGGGGCGGAGCGGAGAAATCGAAAGTCTGGACAGGCTGAAGGAGTGATCGGGCGAAGCTGTCGATCTGACGCTGCAGCGGCTTGGGGACGGCGATGAGACTCTGATCGTCGGACACGGCATAGCCTCCGATCTTCAATTCGCGTGGAAACGGGAAAGTTGCCGCCGCTATCCGAAGTCGCCGGAGCGCCAACAAAAAAGCCCGCCGAAAGGGCGGGCTTTCTGCATGGGACAACAGGGGCCGCTCAGTTCCTGACCTGAGCCACCTTGAGACCGGATGCCGCGTCCGCGCGCTTCTGCGGCTTGGCCGGAGCCTTGACGGACGGGACGATCGTGGCCGGTGCGGCCTGGACCGTGTCCGTGGCGGGCTGCGCCGAGGTGCTGAAGAGGTCGGCCACGTTGCCGAACATCTTCTTGTAGAAAGGTGTCTCCTCGGAGGCCTGCGCCGGGGCGGAAGCCGCCGGCTGGGCCGCCGCCACCACCTTGGGCTGCGCAGGCTCGGCGGGCACTTCCTTCATGGAGGCGAAGGCGAGCGCCGGAGCCGGGGTCTCGATCTTCTCGCGGCCGCTGTCGTCGAGGGCGATCTGCTGCGGTCCGGAAGCGATGCCTTCGGTCCGGCTCACGAAGCCGAGCTTGCTGTCGGTGACGCCGGACGCGTTGGCGAGCGCCGTGCGGAAGGATTCGTGGGTGTCGCCGTCGTGATAGACGAGCTTGACCGGCTTCATGCCCTTGGAGACGAGCGCGGCCACTTCCTGCTCGTCCTCGCGCTGCTTCTGCGCCACGGCCGAGGCCACCTCAGAGCCGGCGTTGAAGGCATAACGGTGGTTGGCGACCGCCACCTGCACCTCGTCCTTCGTCACGTCGAAGGTGTCGGAGCCTTCCTTCAGGTTCTTCCAGAAGGCGATGTTCGTGTCGAGGCGGTGCTTGGCCAGGTTCTCGGGCGTCATCCGGAACGGATAGGACTGGAACTGGAAGGCGCGCTGGCCGCTCGCGAAGGCCTCGCGGGCGATCGCGTAGATCTCGGCGATGTTCTGGTCCGTCATGGCGAAGCAGCCGCGCGAGGAGCACGAGCCGTGAACCATGATGTCCCCACCATTGCGGCCGAAGGAGCGGTCATACGCGTTCGGGTAGCCGGTGTCGAAGGACAGGTAATAGGCGGAATTCGGGTTCATCTGCGCCGGGGTGACCGTGTAGAAGCCTTCCGGCACCTGGCGGTCGCCTTCGCGGGTCTTGGGTCCGAGCTGGCCGGACCAGCGGCACACGGGATAGGTCTTGAGCAGCGCGTATTTCCCGTTGGAGCCGCGCTTCCAGACCTCCAGCTCCGATTCCTTCTTGTAGGCCCGGATCAGGATGGGATCGTTCTTGGACATGCCCTTCGTGGACATGAGCGCCATGGTGGCCGGCGGAATCGGAGCAAGATGGCGCGTGGAGCCTCGGGCGAGATTGTCGTCCTGGCAGGCAGCAAGCGCGAGCGCCAGGCTCGCGGCCAATGCGATACGCTTCAACATGGGGGACCCCGCATTTCTGATCTGTCGGCTCTTTGCCTGACAGTTCCCCTTAACCCTTAAATCGTTAGCCTTAACTGCTGCTTACTGCAAGCGGGGCTGTGATAAAGTCATAGTTAAGGGGAGGTAAACACACCCCCTTCGGAGGACGGTCCGGCGACACGGGGCATCCCG
Source organism: Microvirga sp. HS2 (assembly GCF_055792805.1). Lineage (NCBI taxonomy): Bacteria > Pseudomonadati > Pseudomonadota > Alphaproteobacteria > Hyphomicrobiales > Methylobacteriaceae > Microvirga > Microvirga sp. HS2. The sequence goes on along the minus strand of NZ_JBVVAJ010000003.1, from coordinate 128,055 downwards.
GCGGGCCACCCCTTCGGAGGGAGAAGAGCCCTCAAGGCAGCGCGAGGGCCGCACCCGGGCGGCCCTGACGATTCGCGGGATGTTAGAGCTTCCGCCCGATGTTGAGGAACTTCTCGGCCCGGTGATCCCGGATCTCCGCCGGTCCCATGTTGCCGAGGTCGTGGAGGGCTTCCTCGATGGCGGCTCCGGCAGCCTGGATGGCGGCTTCCGGGTCGCGATGGGCGCCGCCCACCGGCTCGGTGATGATCCCGTCGATGATGCCGAGACGCAGAAGATCCTGGGCGGTGATCTTCATGTTGGTGGCGGCGTCCTGGGCGCGGGCCGCGTCGCGCCAGAGGATCGAGGCCGCGCCTTCCGGCGAGATCACGCTGTAGATGGCATGCTCCATCATCAGCACCTTGTTGGCGGTGGCGATCGCGATCGCGCCGCCCGATCCGCCCTCGCCGATGATGATGGACACGTTCGGTACGCCCAGGCCCAGCTGCGTCTCGGTCGAGCGGGCGATGGCCTCCGCCTGACCGCGCTCCTCCGCCTCGATGCCCGGATAGGCGCCGGCGGTGTCTACGAAGGAAAGAACGGGCAGGCCGAAGCGGTCGGCCATTTCCATCAGGCGCGCGGCCTTGCGGTAGCCCTCGGGACGGGCCATGCCGAAATTGTGCCGGATGCGGGTTTCCGTGTTGTGGCCCTTCTCCTGGCCGAGCACGCAGACGGGCTGGCCCCGGAAGCGGCCGAACCCGGCCAGGATGGCCTCGTCCTCGGCGAACTTGCGGTCGCCGGAGAGCGGCGTGAACTCGGTGATCAGGCCGGCGCAGTAATCGATGAAGTGAGGCCGCTGCGGATGACGCGCAACCAGGGTCTTCTGCCAGGGCGTGAGCTTGGAATAGAGATCCTTCAGGGCGTCCGCGGCCTTGGTTTCCAGGCGGGACACGTCTTCCGTGATGGAGACGGCATCCCGGTTCTCACCGAGGGCACGGAGCTCTTCGACCTTCGCCTCGAGCTCGGCGACAGGCTTTTCGAAATCGAGATAACTGCGCATCAGACTCTATAGCACCGGGCCCAAAGTGGATTTGCACTTTTGGGACAAACCCGATGCTTTCTCCTTAAACAAGAGCATCGTCCGGGCGGAAAACCGGATCCGCTTTTCCGCACGATGCTCTCTGAAAAATGAAGGTTGGCGAGGCTGAAGAGCCTCGCCAGTGGGGGCGGACACTGGCGATTCAGGGCCTTCAAGTCAAGTTGAGCCCTGCCTTACTCCCCTAAAACCAGGCAAAATCAAGGAAGCTTGCCGATCCTCGACGCGGTTGCCGGTACGAAAACCGGGGCCGGGCGGCGGGAGCGCCGCACCGCCATGACGGTGCCGGGGCGGTAAAGCTGCTTGGTGGCTTCCACGATGTGAAGCCCCGCGAAGGGCAGGGAAAAGCCCGAGCCGATGCGCTCCCAGGCTTGGGCGGTGCCGAGCACGAGGCGGTTGGCGAGAGGCGGCACGTAGAGGGTCTCCGCCCAGCCTTCGGGCGAGAACCAGGTCTGCCGCATAAGGCTCTTGAGCTGCGAACGGCTGTAGGGCTGCCCGTAGCCGAAGGGCGTGGTGTCCATCCGGGCCCACAGGCCGCGCCGGTTGGGTGCCACCATGATGATGCGCCCGCCCGGGGTCAGGATGCGCCAGATTTCGTGGAGGAGTTCGCTCGGGCTCTCCACCGTCTCGAGGGCGTGCACCAGGAGTACCCGGTCGATGGAGGCCTCGGGCAGGGGCATCATCAGCGGGTCCACGAGAGCCGAGGCCGAAACCCCCGTGCCGGGCCAGTTCACCACCCCCTGGCTCGCGGGCATGAAGGCGATCGTCCGCTCGCTGTCGGCCCTGGCCGCCGAGAGATAGGGTGGGGCATAGCCGAGGCCGAGCACCCGCAGGCCCGTCAACGGCCCCCAGAAGCGGCCGATGGCCCGGCCGACATAGCGGCGCGTCACGGCCCCGAGAGGGCTCGCGTAGAAGCTGCGCAGGTCTGTGATGTCGATGCTCATGACCTCGTCGAAACGTGTTTCAGTCCGTCCGGACAACGCATGACGGCGGACCCGGTTTTCGCCGTCGCAATCCCTCGGCTCGCGCCGGACGATGCGGTTCTTCATCCCTCAAGCATCGGATGAACCCCGAAAGTGGATTCCACTTTTGGGCCCGAGGCTCTAGTTGACTCTTCCATGACTGTTCACGACGCATCAAGACAAGGTTCGGCGATGTCGGCCCAGATTCACGCCTTTCTCTGCCTGCAGGACAATATCGGTGTTCTGATCCACGATCCCAAGACGGGCTCCTGCGCCGCCATCGACGCGCCGGAGGAGGGGCCGATCCTGGCGGCTCTCGCCGAGAAGGGGTGGACGCTCACGGATATTCTCGTCACCCATCGGCACAGCGACCACGTCCAGGCCGTCGAGGCCCTGAAAAGCCGCACCGGCTGCCGGGTGGTGGCGCCCGCCAAGGCCCGGGAAGCGGTGCCGTCCGCCGACCTGTGGGTCTGCGAAGGCGACGGGGTGCTGGTGGGAACCCTCCAGGCGCGGGTCCTCGAAACGCCGGGCCATTGCGCGGATCACGTCTCCTACTGGTTCGACGAGGACGGCGCGCTGTTCGCGGGCGACACGCTCTTCACCCTCGGCTGCGGACGCATGTTCGAGGGCACCTATGCCGATTTCTGGCATACCCTGCAGCGCCTGGCGCGGCTGCCCGACGAGACCAGGGTTTATTGCGGCCACGATTACACGCTCTCGAACGCACGGTTCGCCCTTGCGGCCGATCCGGACAACGCGGCGCTCAAGGCGCGCGCGGCTCAAGCCGAGCAGGCCAAGGCCGAGGGACGCTTCCTGGTGCCGACCACGATCGGCGAGGAAAAGGCCACCAATCCTTTCCTGCGGGCGGGGGAGCCTGCCCTTGCGAAAACCGTTCACAAGGAAGGCGCTGCGCCCGTGGAGGTCTTTCAATCGTTAAGGGAATGGAAGAACAGGTTCTGATGCGCAGCGCATGCGAGGAGCGGCAGGTTTCATGAACGATCACAGCCTTATCATCGGATTGGAAAGCCGGCTCCTGAATGCGTGGCCGTCGTTCGACTATCAGGCTTATGACGGCTGGATCCTGCGCCTCGCCAACGGCTATTCGAAGCGGGCCAATTCCGCGACGCCGTTCCTGCCGGGCGCACCCCTCGACGAGGAGCTGATCGACCACATGATCGCCCGCTTCATCGAGGCGAATGTGCGCCCCACCTTCCGGCTCAACGGGCTGCAGGCCGGGGATGCGGACGAGCATCTCAGGATGCGCGGCTTCAAGGAGATCGAGCCCACCCACGTCCTCGTGGCGCCGGTCAGGCAAGGGGATTGCGAGCCCGATCCGGAGGTGGAGCTCCAGCCTCACGTCTCGAAGAACTGGGTGCGCGAGGCATCGGCTTCCTACGGCGGCGACAAGGCCGACGACGCGACCCTGATGCAGATCGTCTCCCGGATCCGGCAGAAGACGGCCTTCGCTACTTTAAGCCTCGACGAGAAGCCGGTGGCCTGGGGCCTCGGCGTCGTGGAGCGGGGCTATGTCGGGCTCTACGACATCGTCGTCGCGCCGGACCTGCGGGGGATCGGCCTCGGACGCCGGGTCGTCGCGAGCCTCATGGCCTGGGGCTGCAAGGAAGGCGCGCACAGCGCCTATCTCCAGGTGCGCGAGGAGAACGAAGTCGCCCGCTCCCTCTACGGGGCGCTCGGTTTCGGAACGGCCTACCGCTACACCCACCGGGTCATGCCGGGACGGTCCGTTTAGGCATGAGCGTCGCCACCAGCGCCCCCGCGACGATGAGGCCGCAGGAGAGCGCGAGCGTGAGTGTCGGTTCCGCATAGCCCGCGAAGACGAGCACGAGCGTCGAGAGCACGGGCGTCGCGTAGGATGCGACGCCGAGCAGCCGGATGTCGCCGCGCTTCATCCCGACGTCCCACACATAGAAGGCGGCGCCCACGGGCCCTAAGCCCAGGGCCAGAACGGCGAGCCATTGCGTCGCCGTGTCCGGCCAGACGGTGGTCTCGAACGCGACGTGGCAGATCCAGCTCAGCAGCGACGTCAGCAGGCAGAAGCCGGCCACCGCGTCCGTGGGGACCTGGCCGAAGCGGCGCGAGAGCACGGAATAGCCGGCCCAGACGAACGCCGCCACGAAGGAGCAGGCGTAGCCGGGCAGGAATTCCGTCCGCGCGTCGAAGGCGCCGCGCCCGCCGATGAGCACGATCATGCCGGCGAAGCCGAGCAGCGCGCCCACGATATGCGCGCGCCGCAGATGCTCGCCCGGCAGAAGCGACGAGAACAGCACGATGAGAAGCGGCCAGAGATAGTTGATCAGGCCCGCCTCTGCGGGCGGCGCCAGGCGCAAAGCCGCGAAATAGAGCGCATGATAGCCGAACAGACCGCCGATCCCGAGCGCCCAGACGACGGGCTTCTGCCGCAGCGCCTTCATTCCCTGCGGGCGGATGATCCAGCTCACCATGCCCAGGAGACCGCCGATGAGGAAGGTCATGGCGTTGAGCTGGAACGGAGGGACCGTGCCCGTGGCCGCCGTGAACAGGGCCAGCAGGGACCAGAGCAGGATGGCGATAAGGCCGATGGTGGTGGCGGTGCGAGTCGTCATGATCTGCGCCACCTAGCATGCCATCCGCGTGGACGCGAAGCGGCGAAGTGGCGTTTCCGGCCGGTCGGGCCAGGAATTTCCCTCCCACTTTCGAAGGGGAGGCGTGGGGGCGTTGCGACCAGATGAGAGGGGAGGAAGGTAGGCTCCGAATACCTCTCCCGGGCGGGAGAGGTCGGCGCGCGCCAGCGCGGCGGGTGAGGGGTATGCCTCATCCGGAGATGGCGCTCCCTCACCCCTGCCCCTCTCCCGCCCGGGAGAGGGGATGCTGCAGGGGCGCCTGCATTCCCTGCATCACCCCCACAAGAGTGGGAGGGACATGAATCAAGCCATGTACTGGCCGCCGTTGATGGTCAGGGTCGAGCCGGTCATGAAACCCGCATCGTCGCCCGCGAGGAAGAGCACGCCGCGCGCGATCTCCTCCGCCTCGCCGAGACGGCCGACGGGAATGAGCGGCAGGATCTTGGATTTCAGGACTTCCTCCGGCACGGCCTTCACCATCTCGGTGGCGATGTAGCCGGGCGCGATCACGTTGACGGTGATCCCCTTGTTTGCGTTCTCCAGCGCGAGCGCCTTGGAGAAGCCGATGACGCCCGCTTTCGCGGCGGCGTAGTTCGCCTGTCCCATCTGGCCCTTCTGGCCGTTGATCGACGAGATGATGATGATGCGTCCGAAGCTGCGCTCGCGCATGCCCTCGATCACGGGTCGCGTGCAGGCGAACATCGAATCGAGATTGGTGCGGATCACGGCCGACCACTGATCGTACGTCATTTTGTGGAACATGCCGTCGCGGGTGATCCCCGCATTGTTGACCAGGATTTCGACCGGGCCGAGCTCGGACTCGACCGCACGAATGCCCGTCTCGCAGGCAACCGGATCCGAGACGTCGAACTTGTAGACGGGGATGTCCGTCTCGGCCTTGAACCGGTTGGCCGCCTCGTCGTTTCCGCCGTAATTGGCGGCAACCCGATAGCCGGCCTGTTTCAAGGCCGTCGAGATCGCGGCTCCGATGCCGCGAGTGCCTCCGGTGACCAATGCAACGCGCGCCATGCCTTTTCCTTCCCTCAAGCCGTTCCGTTGCGGATTTCTGCTGAATCCGTTGAAGAGATGAAGTCGTTTCCTCCACCGACAGCTTAATACATGGAACGCGGCCTGGCACCGTGTAGGCCTGCTCTTTCGCCTAGCCCTTTCGATATCAATGAAAACGGCTTGCGCTTCCTCGAAAGCGCAAGCCGTTCCTGGATGATGGCGCAGCGTCAGTCAGACGCCGCAATGGGAATGCGTCTCAGCGCTCCAGGCACATGGCGACGCCCATGCCGCCGCCGATGCACAGGGTGGCGAGGCCTTTCTTCGCGTTGCGGCGGCCCATCTCGTGCAGTAGGGTCACCAGCACACGCGCGCCGGATGCGCCGATGGGATGGCCGATCGCGATGGCGCCGCCGTTCACGTTCACGATGGACGGATCCCAGCCCATGTCCTTGTTGACCGCGAGCGCCTGGGCCGCGAAGGCCTCGTTGGCTTCCACGAGCTCGAGGTCGGAGACCTTCCAGCCGGCCTTTTCGAGCGCCTTGCGGGAGGCGGGGATCGGTCCCGTACCCATGATCGCCGGATCGACGCCGGCGGTGGCCCAGGAGGCGATGCGGGCGATCGGCGTGAGGCCGCGCTTCTGCGCTTCCGATTCCGTCATGAGAACGACGGCGGCCGCGCCGTCATTGATGCCCGACGCGTTGCCGGCGGTGACCGTGCCGTCCTTCGAGAAGGCGGGCCTCAGCTTGGCGAGGGCCTCGAGGGTGGTGCCGGCGCGGATGTATTCGTCGTTCTCCACCACGATGTCGCCCTTGCGGGTCGCAATGGTGACGGGCGTGATCTCGTCCTTGAAGCGGCCTTCCTTCTGCGCGGCCTCGGCCTTGTTCTGGGAGGCGGTGGCGAACTGGTCCTGCTCTTCGCGGGTCAGCTGCCAGCGCTGCGCCACGTTCTCGGCGGTGTTGCCCATGTGGTAGCCGTTGAAGGCGTCCATGAGGCCGTCCTTGAGCATGGTGTCCACGAGCTTGAAGTCGCCCATCTTGGTGCCCGAACGCATATGCGCGGCATGCGGGGCGAGCGACATGGATTCCTGTCCGCCCGCCACGATGATGCTGGCGTCGCCGTTGGCGATCTGCTGCATGCCGATGGCCACCGTCCGCAGGCCCGAGCCGCAGAGCTGGTTGAGGCCCCAGGCGGTCTTTTCCTGCGGCACGCCCGCGGCCATGGCGGCCTGGCGGGCCGGGTTCTGGCCCTGGGCTGCGGTGAGAATCTGGCCGAGGATCACCTCGTCCACCTCGGCGCCGTCGACCTTCGCGCGCTCGAGAGCGGCCTTGATGGCGATGGCGCCCAGCTCATGGGCCGGGGTGTTGGCGAAGGCGCCGTTGAAGGAGCCGACCGGCGTGCGCGCGGCGCCGACGATGACGATGCTGTCCTGGGCCATTCCTCATCTCCTATGACTGGATGTGCAAAATAGATATGGCTGGTTCGATCAAAGCCCCAGCCCCTGCGATGTCAAGGACAGGATAAAGCAACTCAGGCATGCGGCTCTTAGACTTTTGGCGCTTTGATCGTGGGGCATAAGGCTTATAATCAAGGTAGGCCGCTGAACTCTTGGCGGGAACCCGGCCACCGGTCTGCAGGAGCGTATTGGGTCCACATGGCGACGGAAAAACAGCCGACTGTCATCAAGAAATATGCCAACCGCCGCCTCTATCACACCGGCACCTCGACTTATGTGACTCTGGAAGATCTGGCCGGCATGGTCCGCCAGGGCGAGGATTTCGTCGTCTACGACGCGAAGTCGGGCGAGGACATCACCCGCACGGTTCTGGCCCAGATCATCTTCGAGCAGGAGAACAAGGAAGGGCAGAACCTTCTGCCCGTTACCGTGCTGCGCCAGCTCATCCGCTTCTACGGCGACAGCATGCAGGCCCTGGTGCCCAGCTACCTCGAATTCTCCATGAACAACCTGTCCCAGGAGCAGCAGAAGCTCCGGGACCAGATGGCCCAGGCCTTCGGCGCGGGAGCCTTCCAGGCCATGGAGGAGCAGGTGCGCAAGAACATGAGCTTCTTCACCGAGGCCATGCGCATGTTCGCGCCCTTCCCGCAGGGGACATCGGGCGTCCCCGCCCCGAAGGCCGCATCCCCGCAGGCGGACGAGGCGAGCGACCTGGACGCCCTCAAGCGCCAGATGGCCGACATGCAGGCCAAGCTCGACAAGCTGGCGAACAAGTAATCCTCTTTTCTCTCTCCCGTCATGGCCGGGCTCGACCCGGCCATCCACGTCTTCGGGCGCTGCGGCTCTCAAGACGTGGATACCCGGCTCAAGGCCGGGCCTGACGGCGGAGGTTGTCAGGATACGGGATACGCGAGGAGCTCAGCCGCTCGCTCTCTTCAGCATGCCGCGAAGGCTCTGCGGCTGCGGAAGAATATCCGGCTCCCCGAACAGGGCCCCTTCCAGGTAATCGACGCCCCAGGCGGCGAGCAGCCGCGCGGTCGTCTCATCGTCGACCCATTCGGCGGCGACCGCGAGTCCCATGTTCTGGGCCCGATCCACGAGGGCGCGCACGAAAAGCCGGTCCTCGGTCGAGCGCTTGAGGGGCTGGATGAAGACGCCGTCTATCTTCAGCAGGTCGAAGGGCATGTGGCCCAGGGACGAGGGCGAGACATGCCCCAGGCCGAAGCCCGAGAGCGACAGGCCGATTCCGATCGCCTTCATGGCATGAAGACGCCCGAGAAGAGCCCCGTCCGGGCCGAGCGCGATCTCCGGAACCTCAATCACGAGGCGCGACTCGATTCCCGGCCGCGCGCCGAGATGGGCGGCGAGCGTCGGCAGCCACTCCGCGTCCTTGAGGGTCGCGGGCGCGACAGGCAGGGCAAGGCGCTGATGCGGATGCTCGGCGAGGTAATCCGCCGCCAGCTCCAGCATGCGTCCGTCCACGAGCAGGCTGAGATTGCCCTCCTCCAGGGCGGGAAGGGAACCGAGGACGCTCGTCCGCCCGTCGGGACCGGCAATGGCCGCCGCGGCCTGCATCAGAACGGGGGCCCTGCCGTGGGCGTCCATCATGGGCCGGCAAGCTAGGGTCAGGCGCCGGTCGTTGAGGGCGGCCACCACATCGAAGGACGCGTTCTTGACTCTCGTCGAACGGGAGGTCGTGCGGGAATCATGAAGAGCGAAGGGCTGAGAGCCCGGGTGGGCCGCTTCGAGCGCCTGTTCTGCGAAGCGCAGCAGCTTGGCGGCCTTGAACGTATGATCCGGCGCGCAGGCAGCCGCAAGCGTCAGGTCGCCGGAGCAATCCTTGAGGAGGCCTGCCATCCGCTTCATGGCGCCCGGAGCCTCAGCGGCGGGGCAGCCGGTCAGAGTCAGGGTGAAGCGGCTCGGGCTCAGGGCGCCGAAATGATCCTGCCGCCGCATCATGGGACGGAGCTTGCGCGCGACGACGTCGAGGGCGTCCGCATCGTCTCCCTCCAAGGCGCCGACGATCAGGGTGCAGGTCTGCGAGACGCGAAGCGCCTCGTTGATGCCGTTCTGGATCTGCACCAGCAGACCGGAGCGGGCCTGGATCCGGGCCGGAAGGCAGGCCGGGCCCGCATCGGCCCGCAACAGGCCGCGCACGAAAGCGGGGCGGCCCTGGTCGTCCGGCTGCCAGCGGCCCGTCTCCTCGACCATCAGCACCCGGTCGGGCGCGAGGCGAAGGGCGTAGCGGGTCTCGAAGCTGCCGTTCGGGCCCGTGCCGGAGGCCATCGCCTCGCGGCGGTCGACCCCGCTGCCCGGCTCGACGAGGTGGGAGAAGGCTTTGCCCGTGCGCGGCAGGTCCCGCGCCGGGAGGCCGAGGAGCGCGGCGGCGTTCGGGCACCACACGAGGGCGTCGGTCAGGATATCCCAGGAATAGGCGGCGCCGGAACGCGAGGCAGGAGAGGTGCTCCCGCCGTGGCGCTTGCGCGGGGTCCGGGGTGTTCCTTGAAAGATCCCCGCCCGGCCCGGACGCTTCGTCGCCATCTCCCAACCCTCACCACACTCATTGCGCCTGGGGCAGGAAAGACAGTGCCCGCCCCGTTGAAACCGAAGGCTCAAGATCGGGCATCAGGCTTAATGAAGGCCTAAAAACCAGCGAAAAATCAGGAGCTTTGAGGGCAGGGGACACCGGGGAAAACGGGCATAAAAAAACCGGCGCATGACGCGCCGGCTCTTTTTCTCGCATGCCGCGTGAATTACGCGTCAGACTTCACCTTCAGCACCTGACGGCCGCGGTACATACCGGTCTTCAGGTCGACGTGGTGAGGACGGCGAAGCTCGCCCGAATCCTTGTCCTCGATGTAAGTCGGGGCCTTCAAGGCATCGGCGGAGCGGCGCATGCCACGCCGCGAGGGCGACGTTTTTCTCTTAGGAACGGCCATTTCTCGTCTCCGGTCAAAAAAGCGGAGCGCCCGCTTAAGCCGGGGAACGCTCACATCTCAAACTTGATGAGGTTGCGCCTCATACAAGGTCTTGGAGCAAATATCTAGCCCTTTCCTGCTGCGAAAGGCTTTTCATCGTCGCAGGTCACGGCTTCAGGCACGAGCTGTAGGGGGCGGCCGCCGTCATCCGGGCCTGGAGCTGGCCGGCCAGGGCGCTGAGGCGCTTGGTCGGGCGCGCCGGGTTGCGCCGGAGCGGGTTGGGCAGGGCGCGGGCGAGCAGGGCCGCCTCCCGGCGGGTCAGGTTCTTGGCGGATTTACGGAAATATTTCCGCGCCGCCGCCTCGGCCCCGAAAACCCCTTCACCCCATTCGGCGATGTTGAGATACACTTCCATCATCTGCCGCTTGGACCAGACCAGATCCAGATAGAGGGCGACGGGGATCTCCAGGCCCTTGCGGATGTAGGAGCGGCTCGGCAAGAGAAAGAGGTTCTTTGCCACCTGCATGGGGATGGTCGAAGCCCCCCGCGACGGTCCGTCCTCGTCGGCCTCCTCCACCACCTCCCGGATCGCGGCCCAATCCACCCCGCCATGTTCGCAGAACCGGCTGTCCTCCGAGGTCATGACCGCGAGCGGCAGGTGAGGCGAGATGTCGTCGAGGGGAACATAGACCCGCTCCACGCTCTGGAGGGTCAGCCAGCGGCCGAGCATCAGCGTGGAGGCAGGGGGCACGACCCAGTACAAAAGGCCTAGCCAAAGAACGGCTCCGACCCATAAGAGAATAAGACCGAGGCCGATTTGAACGAGGCGGCGAACGAATCGGGCGGCCGACATCGGCCGGTCCGGCCGCAGCGTCCATCTCCGGCCCGATCGTCCACCATCATTTTCCTCGGACGGGGCGGCTGCTCCTTCCGAATTCGGGCTCATCATGACGCCATCCACCAGCACTTTCGGCCCGCGGCTCCATGAAGCCGCAACGCTCATCGAAGCCAATCTTCAGGCCTTGCTAGCAGACAAAGCCCGCGACGGCGAGATTGCGCGGCCCGCCCGGCTGATGGCGGCCATGCGGCATGCGGTGCTGGGCGGCGGAAAACGCCTGCGGCCCTTCCTGACCATCGAGGCGGCGCGCCTCTTCGGCTTCGAGGGGCAGGGGCCCCTGCGGGCGGGCTCGGCGGTCGAGCTGCTTCACTGCTATTCCCTGGTGCACGACGATCTTCCCTCCATGGACGACGACGACCTGCGCCGCGGCCGTCCGACCGTGCACAAGGCCTATGACGAGGCGACGGCGATTCTCGTGGGCGACGCCTTGCAGACCCTTGCCTTCGAGGTGCTCGCCGATCCCGAAACCGCCGCCGATCCGGCGGTGCGGTCCGAACTCGTGCTGGGCCTTGCCCGCGCCTCGGGCCTCGGGGGCATGGTGGGCGGCCAGATGCTCGACCTCGCGGCGGAAGGCCGCTATGGCGCCGCCGCCATGGGAGAGGCCGAGGTGCGCCAGCTCCAGATGATGAAGACCGGCGCGATCCTGACCTTCTCGGTGGAGGCCGGGGCGATTCTCGGCCAGGCGGACGCGAACGCGCGCCGCAGCCTCGTGGAATACGGGCGCGCTTTAGGGGCGGCGTTCCAGGTGGCGGACGACATCCTCGACCGAGAGGCCTCCGCCGAGGCGCTCGGCAAGCGCACTGGCAAGGATCAGGAAAAGGGCAAGGCCACGCTGGTGGACCTGCTCGGAATGGACGGCGCGAAGCGCGAGTGCCGCCAGCTCGTCGACAAGGCGGATGCGGCTCTCGCCGGCTTCGGCGACAAGGCGCAGACCTTGCGCGAGGCGGTTCGTTTCGTGGTCGAGCGCGAGGTTTAAGCCCTCGCCGCCTCGCGGCGCCTGAGCCAGCGCGGCGGCTTCATCTCGCTGACGATGACGCCCGCGACGATCAGCGCGGCTCCGAGGAGGGCGGCGGCGGGCAGGCGCTCGCCGTAGACGCGTCCGACGATTCCCGCCCAGACTGGCTCGCCCGCGTAGATCACCGTCGCGCGGGTCGGGGACACCGTCCTCTGTGCCCAGTTCATCGCGAGCTGGATGCCCGCGCTCGCAAGGCCGAGCCCGACCGCGCTGAAGACGAGAAGCCATGAGGGTTCGGGCAGTGGCTCACCGAGCGGCGCCATGAAGCCGAGCGCGAGGCACGCCGTGACGGCAAGCTGAACCACGGTGACGCGGCGCGCATCCACTTTTCCGGCAAAGCCGCCGATGAGAATGATCTCGGCCGAGATCGCGATCGCGCAGAGCAGCGTGAGCAGTTCTCCGAGCCCGAGGCCGATGGCGGTTCCGTCAGGCCCTGCGAGCAGGGCGAGGCCGACGAACGCGAACGCGATGCCCGCCCACGCCATGAGGCTCGGCGGCTTCTTCAGAACGAGCCATTGCAGCAGGGGCACGATGGGCACGTAGAGCGCCGTGATAAAGGCCGATTTGCTGCTGGGGATGTATTGCAGGCCATAGGTCTGGAGCGTGTAGCCGAAGAAGATCGCGATGCCGATCATCACGCCCGCCCTGATCTCCAGCCATGTCAGACCGCGCAGCACGGGCGCCGCGACGAAGGCCATCGCGAGGGCCGCCGTGCCGAAGCGAAGCCCCACGAAGAACAGCGGGCCGCTGACGCTCAGCGCATTCTGGACCACGAGGAAGGTCGCGCCCCAGATCATCGTGACGGCCACCAGCACGGCCTCGCTGCGGCTGAGGGCGAAGGGCGACGCGGAAGGGATAGGGGCAGGGCTCAAGACAGGCTCCTCGGGGGAACCGCGTCGTTAGGGACAATCGGCGGATGGGTCAAGGCGACCCCTCGACGGGACGCCGCGCAAGGCTCGGGCGAAGGAGGGCAATGCCCGTCCTTGCGCCCTTGCCTCTTACACGGTGACCTGGGTTCCCACCTCCACCACGCGTCCGGTGGGGATCTGGAAGAAGTCCGTTGCGTCGCTCGCGGATTTCGCGAGGCTGATGAACACCTTGTCCTGCCAGAGCGGCATGCCCGACTGGCTCGCCGGACGGATCGAGCGCCGCGACAGGAAGAACGACGTGGCCATGATGTCGAATTTGAAGCCCTGCTTGCGCAGGATGGCGAGGCCGCGCGGAATGTTGGGCGTCTCCATGTAGCCGTAGCTCAGGCGGATCCGCCAAAACGAGTCGCCCACATGCTCCAGGAACACGCGGTCCTCGTCCTCCACGCGGGGGATGTCCTCGCTGCGGACGGTGAGGATCACGTTCTTCTCGTGCAGAACCTTGTTGTGCTTGAGATTGTGCAGGAGAGCCGCAGGCGCGGTGTCCGGATCGCTCGTGAGGAAGACGGCGGTGCCCTTCACCCGGTGCGGCGGGCTCTTTTCCAGCATCTGCACCAGTTCGAGGAGCGGCACGTCGATCTTGCGGGTCTTCTCGAAGAGGATGTTCGTGCCCTTCACCCACGTCCACATGAGGGTGATGAGCGCCGAAGCCAGGAGGACCGGCACATAGCCGCCGGTGAACAGCTTCAGCAGGTTGGCTCCGAAGAAGGCCAGGTCGATGAAGAGGAAGGGCAGCATCACGGCGAGCGTCAGGCCGAGCGACCAGCGCCAGCCCTTCCAGATCACGATGATGGCGAGGATCGCATCGACCGACATGGAGCCGAACACCGACACGCCATAAGCGTGGGACAGGTTGCTCGACGAGCCGAAGATCAGGACGAGCACGACCACGCCGAACAGGAGCAGCCAGTTGACCCGGGGCAGATAGATCTGACCCTGATGGGTCTCGGACGTGAAGCGGATCTCGAGGCGCGGCAGGAGGCCCAGCTGGATCGCCTGACGGGTGAGCGAGAAGGCCCCCGTGATGACCGCCTGGCTCGCGATGATCGTGGCGAGCGTCGCCAGGATGATCATGGGAACGAGTGCCCAGTCCGGCACGAGGTGGAAGAGAGGCGATTCCGCTTTCTCGGGATGCGAGAGCACAAGGGCGCCCTGCCCGAAATAGTTGATCACGAGAGCGGGGAAGATGATGTAGAGCCAGGCGCTGCGGATCGGCTTGGCGCCGAAATGGCCGAGATCCGCGTAAAGCGCCTCGGCCCCCGTGACGGCCAGGCAGACGGCGCCGAGAACGGCCAGGGACACGCCCGGGTGGTTGACGAAAAACATGAGGCCGTGGAGCGGGTTGATCGCCGTCAGGACCGTCGGATCGTCGGCGATGTGCAGGGCTCCCGCAACGGCGAGCGCAAGGAACCAGACCAGCATGATCGGGCCGAAGAAGGACGCTACCCGCCCGGTTCCGCGGCTCTGGACGACGAAGAGCGCGGCCAGGATGGTGAGCGTGATCGGCACCACGAAGGATTGGAGATCGGGCGCGACGAGTTTGAGGCCTTCGACGGCCGAGAGAACCGAGATGGCGGGGGTCAGGACGGCGTCGCCGTAGAAGAGGCCGGCTCCCATGATCCCGAGAACCAGCACGAGGCCGCCCCTTTGCCGGACGGCGCGCTGCGCCAGGGCGACGAGCGTCAGGGTTCCGCCTTCGCCCTTGTTGTCGGCCCGCAGGAGGATGACGACATACTTGACCGTCACGACCAGCATCAGGGACCAGAGGATCAGCGACAGGACGCCCAAGATGATGTCACGCGTCACGGGTCCGCCCCCGGCGGCGGCGGCGACGGATTCCTTGAAGGCGTAGAGTGGGCTCGTGCCGATATCGCCGAAAACCACGCCGATGGCGCCGAGCATGAGGGGCCAGAAACCGACATGGACGTGGTTTTCGGGGAGGGTGGCCTCCGGGACTGCGGAGTCGGCGCGTCCGGGAGCGACGGCTTGCTGTTCTGCCATGGGTGCTTTTCTTTGCGGATGTGCCCGCGGACGGCCCTTTGTTGAAACACTCTGCCAAACGACGAAGGGCGGCCCCTTCCTCGAACATCGGACCCAGCGGTGGTCTCCACCTCCGGAATCCATCCGATGCTCTTTCCCTAGCGAGCGCATCGTTCTTCGCGGAAAACCGGATTCCCTTTTCCGCACGATGCGCCTGCGAGCGCAGCGGCCGTCATTGCCGGCGCGGCGGGCTCTCTAGCACATCGCGCTTGAGCTTAAAACGGAATTTCGCTGGAGGTTCCATGGCCGCGTTTGCCGCCCTCACTCGGCGGCGTCGCGTCCTGCCTGTCCGTAGGTCTTTTCGATGTAGTCGAGCACGATCGTCTGGAAGTCCCGCGCCAGGGTCGGACCGCGCAGCGTCATCGCCTTCTTGCCGTCGATGAAGACAGGGGCTGCCGGCTGCTCGCCCGTGCCGGGCAGCGAAATGCCGATATTCGCATGTTTCGATTCGCCGGGGCCGTTCACGATGCAGCCCATGACAGCCACGTTGAGGTTCTCGACACCGGGATAGGTGCGCCGCCATTCGGGCATGGAGGTGGAAATCCAGTTCTGGATGTCCCGCGCCAGTTCCTGAAAGACGGAGGACGTCGTGCGTCCGCAGCCCGGGCAGGCGGCGACGAGCGGCACGAAGGTGCGAAAGCCCATGGTCTGGAGCAGTTCCTGCGCCGTCTTCACTTCGAGGGTGCGGTCCCCGCCGGGTTCCGGCGTGAGAGAATAACGGATCGTGTCGCCGATGCCCTGCTGCAGCAGGATGCCGATGGCGGCGGACGAGGCGACGATGCCCTTGGTGCCCATGCCCGCCTCGGTCAGGCCCAGATGAATGGCGTAGTCGGACCGGCGCGCGAGTTCCTGGTAGACGGCGATCAGGTCCTGCACGGCGGAAACCTTGGCCGAGAGGATGATGCGGTCCTTGCCCAATCCGATCTCCTCGGCGCGGGCGGCGGAGAGGAGGGCGGACTGGACCATGGCTTCGCGCGTCACCCAGCGCATGTCGCGCGGGTTCGCGGAGGCCGCGTTCTCGTTCATCAGATGGGTGAGCAGTTCCTGGTCGAGGGAGCCCCAATTGGCGCCGATGCGCACGGCCTTGCCGTACCGGATCGCCATTTCGACGATGGCCCCGAACTGGCGGTCCTTCTTTTCCTTGAAGCCGACATTGCCCGGGTTGATGCGGTACTTGTCGAGAGCCTCCGCGCAGGCCGGGTGATCGGCCAGGAGCTGATGGCCGATATAGTGGAAATCGCCGACGAGCGGGACGTCCACCCCGAGCCGGTCCAGCCGCTCGCGGATCTTCGGCACCGCCGCCGCGGCCTCGTCCCGGTCGACCGTGATGCGCACCAGCTCGGACCCGGCCCGGGCGAGCGCCGCAACCTGAGCGACGGTGGCGTCCACATCCGCCGTGTCCGTGTTGGTCATCGACTGGACCACGATCGGCGCTCCGCCGCCAACCACGACGGAGCCGACGCGGACGCCCACCGTGCGGTGGCGCGGAGCGGGGCCTGCAAGGCTCTCGGGAGAGGCGGCTTCGGGGGAGGGAGACATCAAGGACATGCTGCAATCCACGGCGGCCGGTGGTTTCGAGGCCGTCGCCGTTTAGCTGATGCCAAAAGCCCGTCCCGTCAAGCGCGGCATGCTCGCCCGGGCCGCCCGATCCGTCCCGAAGGTTCGCAATGGGCGCAGCGTCCGGTGATCTCCAGAACTCCCGCATGCCGCGTGAACATGAGGCTTTCCTGGAGCTTCGACAGAGCATTCGAGAGTTCCGTCGAGGCAACCTCACTGACCTCTCCGCAGCTCTCGCAGATGAGGAAAGCGGTGATGCCCTGGCTCTCGGGGGCGTTCTCGCTGGCGATGTACGCGTTGAGGCTGGCCAGCCGATGGGCCAGTCCCTGCTCGATCAGGAAATCCAGGGCCCGGTAGATCGTGATCGGAGCGATGCGGCGGCCTTGGGGAGCGAGGTCGTCGGCGAGATCGTAGGCGCCGATGGGCCGGTGGGCGCGATACAGCGCTTCGAGGACCCGGCGGCGGATGGAGGTCAGCCGGGCCCCCTTGGCCCGGCACAGGCTTTCCGCGTGGGCGAGGCTTTTCGCAATCTTGGACGATTGCTGAACGGGTCGGGGGCGGTTGATCGATAGATGATGAGTTGCGAGCTGCGGCATCGTGATGGCTCTGTTGCTTGAAACGGAATTGATCGAAATGCTGAGGCGCGTGAGGAAGGCTCAATGCTGCCCCCCAAGAGGACAGGTCAGGTTATAAAGATGCCTTTTTCAGGGCATGGAAAGGGCGCAAAGGTATAATGCTTCAAAAAAGCGCGCGTGCCCCGGTTATCCGGGCCTGAATTCCCAGACGCTGGTTTTCTTGATCTCCGCGTCTTCGAGGGTTCGCGTCACGGGAACCTCGTAGGCCTGAAGCCGGTGAAGCCGCTGCTGGGGAAGATAGCTGCGCCCGGGGTCTCCGATGAGGACGGTGGCACCCCTCCGGCTGAGATCGAACAGCCAGTCCGTCACGCGGGCGGCAAGCTCCCGCTCGTAGCAGATGTCCCCGGCGAGGACCGTCTCCCATCCCTGGTCCTGTCCGACGAGGTCGGCCCGGACAGGCATGACCGCAACGCCGTTCGCCGCCGCATTCAGCTCGATCGCCGCAATGGCGAAGCCGTCGATATCGCATGCGGCGACCTCGGCGGCGCCCGCCTTCATGGCCGCGATGGCGACGAGGCCGGAGCCCGAGGCGAAATCGAGAACGCGCCGTCCGCGGACGGTTTCCGGATGATCGAGGATGTAGCGGGCGAGCGCCTGGCCCCCGGCCCAGGCGAAGGCCCAGAAGGGTGGGGGCAGGCCGATCTCGCCCAGTTCCTCCTCCGTGCGCTGCCACAGCTCCGTCGCCTCGTCGGCCACGTGCAGGGAGATCTCCGGCGCATGGGGCACCGGCAGAAGCCGGGTCTCGGCGCGGATGAAGGCTTTGGGATCGGCGATCATGAGCTCAGCATGGAGGCGTAAAGCCGTTTGACGTCGTCCATGACATTTCGTTCCGTGAAGCCGTCGAGGACACGGGCGCGTCCCGCCGCGCCCATGCGCGCCACCCGCTCGGGGTCGCCGGCGAGGGACGAAAGCGCATCCGCGAGCGCCCCGGCATCGCCGGGCGGCACGAGGCGGCCTTCCACGCCGTCGCGGACGAGGGTGCGGCAGCCGGGGACGTCCGTGGTGACGATGGCCCGGCCGCAGGCCGCCGCCTCCAGGAGCGTCCGCGGCAGGCCCTCGCCGCCTCTGGAGGGAAGACAGGCCACGTGATGATCACGCCAGACGGCAGCCACGTCCCGGGTCGCGCCATGCCACGCGATGCCGGGCTCCGTGCCCCAGGCTTTCAAGGTCTCTTCCGGAATGGCCTTCGGGTTCGAAGGGTCGGGGGCGCCATAAAGCGAGAGCTCGACAGGAGCGCCTCGGGCCCGGGCCGCGCGGACGGCCTCGACGGCGAGGTCCACGCCCTTCGACCACAGCATGCGCGCGACGAGCGCGACCTTCAGCGGCGGTTGCGGGGGAAGAGGCGAGGGGGCGAGGTGGTCGGGGTCGATGCCCGCTCCGCCGATAATGGTGACCCTCGGGTCCGCCGGATCGAGGCCGAGGAGCCTGGGATCGTCCGGGTTCTCGAAGAGGTAGCGGGTCTTCGCGGTTTCGAGCCCGCGCACCAGGAGCCGCACCGCGCGCTGCGACAGGCGCCCCAGCCGGCCTGTCCGCGCTCCGAGGAAGCCGAGGCCCGTGAGGGCATAGACCCGGCGGCCCACGCCCGCCAGGGCCGCGGCGAAGCCGCCCACCAGAATGCTCTTGAGCGCGATGCAATGGACGATGTCCGCCTTCTCGTCCTTCAGGATCGAGGCGAGCTGCCCGGCGGCGTAGCCCGCGGTCATCGGATTGATGCTGCGCCGCTCGACCTGCAGCGGGATCACCCGCGCGCCCGTGGCTTCGATGGTCTCGCGATGCGTGCGCACGCGGGTGACGACGGCCACGTCAAGGCCCAGCTCGCGCGCGGCGCGGGCCATGGGGAGGAAATGAGAGGCGAAGAACCAGTCCTCGGTGACGACGAAGACGAGCTTGCGGCCTGAAAGATCGGGATAATCGGACGACAAGAGAAACCTTGGATAAAGTAGCTGCGCTGTTCTAACGGTCTCGACCCGCCGAGGGAACCACTCTTTTCTCCCGCCCGTTCCATTCCGCCTGAAAGGAGGCGTGAATGAGCGAGTGGTTGCCGACGATACTGGCGACGGTTGCCGGAATTCTGTCCACGGCGAGCTTCGTTCCGCAGGTGCTCAAAGCGTGGCGGGAGCGCGATACGGCCGCGATCTCGAAGCGCATGTATCTGGTCACGGTGACCGCCTTCATCCTGTGGTCGGCTTATGGATTTCTGATTGGCGCCATGCCGCTCATCGTCTTCAACCTGCTGAGCTTAGGCTTGAGCGGCACCATCCTGTTCCTGAAGATCCGCAACGATCGTCAGGAGGCGCGGACGGGCAAGTCTGCCGCAGCCGTGCGGAAGGAACCCGGCATGGCGCGGTCCAGTTGATCCTCTGCTTCAAAGAAGGCGAGACATGCTGCTGGACCCGCAATCCTCCCCCGATTCCATCGTCGATCCTCGCGACGCCGCCGAAACGGCAGGGCTCGTCTATGTCTCCGACGAGGAGCCGGGGATCCGGCGCAAGAGATCCGGGAAGGGCTTCACCTATCTGCGCTCCGATGGGAAGAAGGTGGAGGATCACGCCACCCTCGACCGCATCAAGTCGCTGGCGATTCCGCCGGCTTATACGGATGTGTGGATCTGCTCCAAGGCCAATGGCCATATCCAGGCGACGGGCCGGGATGCGAAGGGGCGCAAGCAATATCGCTATCACCCCGCTTTCCGCGAGGCGCGGGAGAGCACGAAATACGAGCACATGCTTGAATTCGCGCGCGGCCTGCCCGCCATCCGCAGGATCATCGACGAGCACATGAGCCGGCGCGGCCTGTCCCGCGAGAAGGTGCTGGCGACGGTGGTGCATCTTCTTGAGAACACGCTGATCCGTGTCGGCAACGAGGATTACGCGAAGCAGAACAAGAGCTATGGCCTCACGACGCTGCGCGATCCGCATGTGAAGGTGGACGGCAGCGAGCTGCGGTTCCAATTCAAAGGCAAGAGCGGCAAGACCTGGAAGCTGCAGGTCAAGGATCGCCGCGTCGCCAAGATCGTGAAGGCCTGCCAGGACCTGCCGGGGCAGGATCTCTTCCAATATCTCGACGACGAGGGCGAGCGCCAGTCGATCACGTCCTCCGACGTGAACGCCTATCTCAAGGAGATCACGGGGCGCGACATCACCGCCAAGGATTTCCGCACCTGGGCGGGGACGGTTCTTGCCGCCCTCGCCCTGTCCGAGTTCGAGCAGTTCGACAGCGAGGCCAGCGCGAAGAAGAACATCCGCGCCGCCATCGAGCAGGTCTCGGCGCGCCTCGGCAATACGCCGACCATCTGCCGCAAGTGCTATGTGCACCCGGAAGTGTTCTCCTGCTATCTCGAGGGCGGGTTGCTCCTCGAGATCAAGCAGGAGATCGAGTCCGAGCTGCGCGAGGATCTGCCTTCGCTCAGGCCCGAAGAGGCGGCGGTGCTGAGCCTGCTGCAGGAGCGCCTGTCCCGGGAGGTCGAGCGGCAGGCGGACAAGCCGGCAAAGAGCGGCCGCTCCGCTGCGCGAGGCCGAAAGCAGGCCAAGAGCCGATCGGACAAGAGCCGTCCGGAGATGCGGGCGTGACATCGACATCTTGACCCGGACGCTCTCCCATGCTCCGTCGTCCCGGCACAGGAGCCGATGGGTGAGATGGGCCGCTCGATCATAACGCTGACGTCTCTCGCGATCATGCTGGCCGGATGGGTGGGCGCTTCGCCCTCGGCCGCGCAGGAGCCGAGCTGGGTCGAGGTAAAGTGCGCCCGCTACAAGAAGGCTTGGGGCGAGGCTCTCGAACGGACGAAGGCGAAGGGCCTGGGACGGGAATTCCTCGACCGGCATGAGGCCTTTCTGGCATCCGGATGCACGGCCAAGGCCGATGTCTGCCCCCGCTCCGACGAGGAGCTGGCGATCGCGAACATGATGGTCGTCGCCGCCATGAATGCGGGAACGGCGAGCACCTTCCCGCCTTTTGCCTGCGCCAAGTAGCAGGCGCGAGCCGCTCCCTCTCGAACATTTCGCTTCACTCTGGCGTTAGGCCTTCGCTTCATCCCATCAGCGAGGCTTCCCATGCGCATTCATCACCTCAATTGCGGCTGCATGTGCCCGGTCGGCGGACGTCTCTGGGATGGGGTGAGCCGCGGGATGACCGGGCAGCTGGTGTGCCATTGCCAGCTGGTCGAAACGGACGGGCACGGGCTGGTGCTTGTCGATACCGGATTCGGGTCCCAGGACGTGGACGACCCTTACGGGCGGATGAGCCCGCTGTTCGTGAACATGAACCGGATTCAGCTCGAGCATCGCTACACGGCGTTGGAGCAGGTGAGGAGCTTGGGCTTCTCGCCAAGGGACGTGCGCCACATCGTGCTGACCCATCTCGATTTCGATCATGCGGGCGGGCTGGAGGATTTCCCCGAGGCGAAGGTTCACGTGCTGCGCGCAGAGATGGAGGAGGCCGAGGTCCGCCAAGGCTTCATTCATCGGCGGCGCTACCGCCCCGAGCAATGGGACGAGGTGCGCGACTGGCGCTTCTACGATCCGTCGGGCGAGAACTGGTTCGGCTTCAACTCCGTGCGCGACCTCGACGGCCTGCCGCCCGAGATCCTGATGGTTCCTCTGCCCGGCCACACGATG
The DNA here is from genome assembly GCF_055792805.1 of Microvirga sp. HS2. Classification (NCBI taxonomy): domain Bacteria; kingdom Pseudomonadati; phylum Pseudomonadota; class Alphaproteobacteria; order Hyphomicrobiales; family Methylobacteriaceae; genus Microvirga; species Microvirga sp. HS2. The sequence continues at coordinate 106,331 of NZ_JBVVAJ010000003.1, read as the reverse complement.
GGGCATGCCGGAATTGCCATCGACACGCCGGAGGGCTGGCTTCTCAATGCGGGCGACGCCTATTTCCATCGTCACGAGATGGATGAGGAGCCGTCCTGCACGCCGGGTCTTCTCGCCTACCAGACGCTCATGGAGGAAAACCGGCCCCTGCGCCTGCGCAATCAGGAACGGTTGCGGGATCTGGCGAACGATTCTTCCAGCAACGTGCGGATCTTCTGCAGCCATGATCCGGTCGAGCTGGAGGCCCTGCAGCGCCTCAGCACGGGATGGCGACCGCTTGCGGCAGAATCTATTCCGCAGGCACGTTACTCTTAGGACCAGAGCCTCTGGTTTCGTGCTGCCCGTGCCCTAAAAGCAGGACAGGACGGCAGCGCATCGAACGATGCGCCGCCCGGGAGCGGGAGCATCGGACGGATCCTGAGACGTGGCTTCCACTTTCGGGGCGATGCTTGAGAGGGGAAGCGGTATGGAACTCGATGCCCTGATGCTGTCGCGCATCCAGTTTGCGTTCACGATCTCGTTCCACATCATCTTTCCGGCTTTCACCATCGGCCTTGCGAGCTGGCTCGCCGCGCTGGAATTCAATTGGCTGCGCACGAAGAACCCGCTCTACCGCAATCTCTTCCGCTTCTGGGTCAAGGTCTTCGCGGTCTCCTTCGGCCTCGGTGTCGTGTCGGGCATCGTGATGAGCTATCAGTTCGGCACCAACTGGTCGCGCTTCTCCGAGTTCACCGGCAACGTCCTCGGCCCCGTCATCGCCTACGAGGTCATCACGGCGTTCTTCCTGGAAGCGGCCTTCCTTGGCATCATGCTCTTCGGCTGGGAGAAGGTAGGTGACCGGCTGCATTTCTTCGCGACCTGCATGGTGGCTTTGGGAACCTTGATCTCGGCCTTCTGGATTCTCTCCGCCAATTCCTGGATGCAGACGCCGGCGGGCTATGCCATCGAGAACGGCAAGGCGGTGCCGGTCGACTGGTTCAAGGTCGTCTTCAATCCGTCCTTCCCCTTGCGCTACGCCCATATGGTGATGGGCTGCTACATCACGACGGCCTTCGCGGTCGCCGGCATGTCGGCGTGGATGCTCCTTCGCCACCCGCACGATGCGCCGGAAGCCAAGCTCGCGGCCTCGCGGCGTTCCATGTCAATGGCCCTGTGGTTCGCGGCAATCTTCGTGCCCGTCCAGATCGTGATCGGCGATCTTCATGGATTGGGGGTGCTGGAATATCAGCCGACGAAGCTCGCGGCCATCGAGGGCAATTGGGAGCGCATGTCCAACATGCCGCTGCGCCTATTCGCCATTCCCGACGAGGAGGCCGAAACCAACCATTATGAAATCGGCATCCCGAAGCTCGGAAGCTGGGTCCTGACCCATGCCTATGACGGCGTCGTACCCGGCCTCAAGGAGGTGCCGCCGGAGAACCGGCCGCCGGTCTGGCCCGTGTTCTTCTCGTTTCGCATCATGGTGGGCTTAGGCTTCGCCATGCTCGGCATCGGGTTGTGGAGCCTGTATCTGCGCTGGAACGGAACGCTGTTCACCAACAGAACCTTTCTCGCCGCCACGATGCTCATGACGCCCTCGGGATTTGGCGCGGTGCTGTTCGGCTGGTTCACGGCGGAAATCGGCAGGCAGCCTTATGTGGTCTACGGTCTGATGCGCACCGCCGATGCGGTCTCGCCCGTCACCACGGGAGCGGTGACGGCGTCGCTCCTCATCTTCATCGTCGTCTACACCTTCATCTTCGGGTTCGGCTCCTACTATCTCGCTAAGCTGCTGCGGCGCGGGCCCGATCCCATCGAGGACATCCGCGGCGACGACCTGGGCAAGAAGCCGAAGCGGCCGTTCTCCGCGTCGGACGAGGGCATCGAGGGCAGGTCCGGCCACCGGGCCCAACCGGCGGAATAGGAGGCGGGAGCATGTTCGGCTTTGGCAACGAATACGACGGTCTCGCCTTCTGGCTGCCGCTGATCTGGGCCGGACTGATCGCGGTGGCCGTGGCGATGTACGTGATCGTCGACGGGTTCGATCTCGGTGTCGGCATCCTGTTCAAGGCGGCCCGCAGCGAGAACTGGCGCGACCGGATGATGTTCTCCGTGGCTCCGATCTGGGACGGCAACGAAACCTGGCTCATCCTCGGCGGAGGCGGTCTCTTCGCCGTGTTCCACGTTGCCTATGCGGTGCTCATGCCTGCGCTCTACGTGCCGATCATCCTCATGCTGATCGCTCTGATCTTTCGCGGCGTCGCCTTCGAGTTCCGCTTCAAGGCGGAGCGCTCGAAGTTTCTGTGGGACAACGCCTTCTTTTTCGGGTCGCTGCTCGCGACGTTCTTCCAGGGCATGGTGCTGGGCGCCTTCGTGCAGGGCTTTTCCAATGACGGGCGCCAGTTCACCGGCGGCACCTTCGATTTCCTCACGCCCTTCAGCGTCGTCACGGGTCTCAGCCTCATCTGCGGCTATGGCCTTCTCGGCGCGACATGGTGCGTGATGAAGACCACGGGCGAGCTCGAGATATGGGCACGGCGCATGGCGGTGCGTTTCCTGCTGGCGACGATCGTCGCCATGGCGGTCGTGTCGCTCTGGGTACCCTTCCTCGGCCGGCAGATCGAGACGCGCTGGTTCTCCTGGCCCAACATCGCCTTTCTCGCGCCGGTTCCGCTGATCACGGCCTATGTGGCCTATCGCCTGCTCCGCGACCTGGACGACGGGCGTCACTACCGGCCGTTCTTCCTCGCCATCGCTCTTTTCCTGCTCGGCTATCTCGGGCTCGGCATCAGCCTGTTCCCGTACAACGTGCCGCCGAACCTGACGATCTGGGACACCGCCAACACCGTCCATTCCCAGCTCTTCGCGCTCGTGGGCTTTGCGATCGTGCTGCCGATCACCTTCGCCTACACGGCTTATGCCTATTACGTGTTCCGCGGGAAGGTGGCCGAGGAAATCCAGAGCGGCGGCTACGGATACCATTGATGGCGGCCCAAACGCATCGCCCGCCCGGAGGACGCTCGAAGCGCCTCCTGTGGTTCGTGCTGATCTATGTCGTAAGCCTCGCGGCTTTCGCCGCCGCGGTCTATGGCTTGAAGCTCATCATTCCGCGGTAAGGGGCGGCAGGGGCGGACATGACCCCTGCCAAGCCGAGGCTCCGGTCGCCCGCCTGTCCCAACCGGAGCGGTCCTGGGCACCTGCGCCCGAATCGCCTGTTTCGGGTCATCAAAAGAAAAGGCGGGCTGTCGGGCGTGTTCATAATGCGACCTCATTTCTGGGTCACAGACCGCCCATTGTATTAACCAAAGCGTTACTTTTGAACGAGAGGGGGCGTTACCTTCCCCTCTGAATAGAGGGCAAGATGAGGCCCTCTGAAAATTTGACGACAGTTTTAGTTGACATTCGTGTATGAAATAGGGTTACAACTTAGATGGCGTAACGGAAGCGCCGACTTTGGGGGCATCTCGCTATCCTTAAGAGCACTGCGAGCGCCGGGAAATCCAACCCGGACCTGCTAGAATGTTCTTATGGTCCAAAGCCCGATATCGAAGTTGTCGCGAGACAGCGCCCTGGTCGATAGGATATAGCCTGTCGAAAAAGGCGTTGAACTGAACGGTGTGCCGCGCAGCCGGACCATCGATGGAAAGAAGATAATGAAGCAGACATCGAGAAATCGGGAAGAGAGCACGGAAGTCCAAGACGCTCTGAAATCGTGCTTACCTTCCTTTTCGAACGTAGCCATTTTCTCTGCGGTCGTGAACGTCCTGGCGCTGACCGGTTCGATTTACATGCTCCAAGTCTACGACCGCGTCTTGTCGAGCCGGAGCATTCCGACCCTCGTCGGGCTCTCGCTGATCACCCTGGCGGCTTATGCCCTCTCCGGTGGTCTCGACATGCTGCGCGGCAGGATGCTGGCCCGCATCGGCGCCCGCTTCGACGAGATCCTCGCGCCCCGCGTCTTCGATCTGGTCGCCACCATGCCCCTGAAGGGAGCCAAGGCGACCGAGAGCATGCAGCCGATCAGGGACGTGGATACGATCCGCGGCTTCCTGTCGGGCCTCGGCCCCACGGCTCTGTTCGACATGCCGTTCATGCCGATCTTCCTCATCGGCTGCTTCATGATCCATCCGTGGATCGGCGTCTTCTCCGTGATCGGCGGCGTGTGCATCATCATTCTGACGATCTATACCGACGCCAAGAGCAAGGAGCCGTCCTTCGAGGTGACGAAGAGCGGCGCCGAGCGGCACGCCATGGCGGAAACCAGCCGCCGCAACGCGGAGGCGATCCGCGCCCTCGGCATGCTCGGCCATCTCGGCAAGCGCTATGACGAGGTGCATGTCCGCCACGTCAATGACGGCCTCGTCGCCAGCGAATCCTCGGCGGGCATCAGCGCCTTCGCCAAGGTGTTCCGCATGGCCCTGCAATCCGGCATCCTGGGCCTCGGCGCCCTCCTGGTGATCGAGGGGCAGATGTCCGGCGGCCTGATGATCGCGGGGTCGATCCTGATGTCCCGCGCGCTCGCGCCCATCGAAATCGCCGTGGCGCACTGGAAGGGCTTCACCGCCTCCCGTCAGGCTTACCGTCGCCTCCAGCACATCATGAGCCTGGTTCCGGCGCAGGGCCAGCGCATGCCGCTGCCTGCCCCGAAGCAGGCCGTGTCCGTCGAGGAGGTCTACGTTTCGGCTCCAGGCGCTCAGTTCCCGATCGTGCAGGCGGCCTCCTTGAAGCTGCAGGGCGGCCAGGGCCTGGGCCTGATCGGGCCCAGCGCCTCCGGCAAGTCGACCCTCGCCCGCGCCCTCGTCGGCGTCTGGCCGACCATGCGTGGCGAGATCCGGCTCGACGGCGCCGCCCTCGACCAGTGGGAGCCCGACAACCTCGGGCGTCACATCGGGTATCTGCCGCAGGACGTGGAGCTGTTCGAGGGCTCGGTGGCGGAGAACATCTCGCGCTTCCAACCGAACGCGAAGCCCGAGGACGTCATCGCCGCCGCGAAGTCGGCCGGCGCTCATGAGCTGATCCTCAACCTTCCGGACGGCTACGATACGCGCATCGGCGAAAGCGGAGCCTCCCTGTCGGGCGGCCAGCGCCAGCGCGTCGCCCTGGCCCGGGCGCTCTACGGCGATCCCTTCCTAGTGGTCCTCGACGAGCCGAATGCCAGCCTCGACGGCGCAGGCGACGAGGCCCTGAATCAGGCGATCCTGTCGGTTCGGCAGCGTGGCGGCATCGTCATCGTCATCACCCATCGCCCGGCCGCTCTCGGGCAGGTCGATCAGGTCGCGATCATGGAAGAGGGTCGCATCAAGGCCATGGGTCCGCGGGACGAGGTTCTGCAGAGCGTGATGAAACGCAACACGGCTCCGGCGCAAACCCCCACGGTGCGGGTGCAGCCGGCGCAGGCGCAGGCGGGTAACCTGCGGGAGGTCGGTTAAATGATTGTCATGCAGAAACCCCAGAAGCCTTCGTTGCACGAGAAGGTTCTGCGTCAGTCGAGCGTCGCGGGTCTTTCGATGATCGCCCTGTTCGCCGGCACGATCGGGCTCTGGGCGGCAACCTCGACCCTGTCGGGCGCCGTCGTGGCCGGCGGCCAGTTCGTGGTCGACAGCAGCGTCAAGAAGATCCAGCATTCCACCGGCGGCATCGTCGGCGAGCTGAAGGTGAAGGACGGCGACCGCGTCAAGGCGGGCGATCTCCTGCTCCGCCTGGACGAGACCCTGACCCGCGCCAACCTTCTGGTGGTGTCCAAGCAGCTCGACGAGTTCATCGGGCGCCAGGCGCGCCTGGAGGCCGAGCGCGACGGCACAAATGAGGTCAAGACGCCGCAGGAATTCGCCAATCGTCTCAACGAACCCGCCATTCAGAAGATCGTGACCTCCGAGCGCACGCTCTTCGAGGCGAGGCGCGCCACCCGCGAGGCCCAGAAGGATCAGCTGAGGAAGCGCATGGCCCAGTCCCAGGACGAGATCACGGGCCTGAAGGCGCAGCAGGAGGCGAAGTCCCGCGAGGCCGAGCTGATCAAGCAAGAGCTCGTCGGCGTCCGCGACCTCTATCAGAAGAACCTGGTGCAGCTTCCGCGCCTGAACGCGCTCGAGCGCGACGCCGCCAGCATCGAGGGGCAGCGGGGCCAGCTCATCGCTTCCGTGGCCCAGGCCGAAAGCCGTATCGCCGAAACCTCGTTCCAGATCATCCAGATCGACGAGCAGATGCGTGCGGAGGCGATGCAGGAGCTGCGCGAGATCCAGAGCAAGATCGCCGAATACACGGAGCGGCGCGTGGCGGCTGAGGATCAGCTGAAGCGCGTCGACATCCGCGCGCCGAGCGACGGCTATGTCCACCAGCTCAATGTGCACACCATCGGCGGCGTCATCTCTCCGGCCGAGCCGGTCATGCTCATCGTTCCCACGAACGACAAGCTCGAGCTCGAGGCGAAGGTGCTTCCCAACGATATCGATCAGGTGAAGCTGGGGCAGAAGGCGACCGTGAAGGTGCATGCTTCGAATGCGCGCATGATGCCCGACCTGCACGGCAAGGTCAGCCGCATCTCGGCGGACGTGTCCCGCGACCAGCAATCGGGCGTGACCTTCTATACGATCCGTGTGGAGCTGCCGCAGGAGGAGATCTCGCGCCTCGAAGGTCTGCATCTCATTGCAGGCATGCAGGCCGAAGTCTTCGTCGAGGTCAACGAGCGCACGCCGCTCGAGTACTTCTTCAAGCCCATGAAGGACCAGATCGCCCGCGCTTTCCGCGAGCACTAGAGCATTTTTCGGCGAAGTGGATCCGGTTCGCCGTCAAAAAATGCGGCAAGGCAAAGGAGAGAGCTGATTCCACGCAAGGGGAAACAGCTCTAGCGCCGCGCGGGCTTCTGTCCCGCGGCGGGCGATGCGCCCCATAACAGTGGCACCAGGGTGATGACAAAAGGGAAACTCCCTTTGCATCCGGTGCGCCGAGCCTCCTCGTCGGGGCTGACCTTCAGACCGCACTCGGCCCATGAAGCCGGGTGCGGTTTTTTCATGCCCGGGTTGCCTGACCCGGTCTCAAACCTGGAAAGTTCGACACGGGAACCCATAAACAGGGACGGGCGGGCCACCAAGGCAACGCCTGGACGGGGCGAAACGTCGAAACCTTCGCGTAGTTGAGCCTTCAGTCCTTTGAAATGTCTTGGGTATCCTGAGGAAGCAGAGGTTTGAGGATTATTTTTCGCTTCGGCGGTATTGCGTTGCTCGTTGCGGCCATCGTCATCCTGGCCGTTCTCCCGTTCGCCACGTCCTTCGTCGAGCAATGGGCGCGGCGGGATGTGGAATTGCGGTCCCAGCTCGTCTTCAACTCGGCGCGCGACCAGGTTGCCGGTTTCCTGGCCCGCAACGACGAGGCAAGGCTTGCGGCCCTCTTCGAGCGTATCGCCTCCGACGAGCGGGTCCTCGCCATCGGCTATTGCGATGGGGAGAGGTTGCGTGCGCCGACACGGAACATGCCGCCCTCCTTCTCCTGCGAGCAGGCGGCCAGGGGCGATGCCGTGAGCTTTTCGACCATTCGCAGCGACGGCCGCAACGTCCTGGTCAGCTCGTTCCCGCTCTCCGCGGCGGGGCGCGAGGGGCACCTCGTGGTGCTGCATGACCTGAGCTACGCGGAGCTTCGCGGAGGGGAGGCCCGGAATTACCTGTTCCTCGCCCTCGTCGGCGTCGCCTTCGGGGCGGCCGCCCTCGCGGCTCTGATCGCGGCGTTCATCATGCGCCGATGGCTCGCCTCCATCCGGCAGGCTCTGGACAGTGCCCGCGCGGGCGCCGTGGGTCCGACGGAGCAGGAGGACATCATTCCCCTAGGCCAGGAAATCCGGGACGTGCTCCAGGAACTGGAGTCCTCGCGCCGGACCATCGATGCGGCGCATACGGACTGGAACCCCGAGACTCTCCGCGCCGCCCTGTCGAACGAATTGTCGGGATCCGAGGTGATCGTGGTCTCAAACCGCGAGCCTTACATTCACAATCGGACGGAGAATGGGGGCATCGCGCTGCAGATCCCGGCAAGCGGGCTCGTCTCCGCCCTGGAGCCGGTGGTGCGGGCCTGCGGCGGCACCTGGGTGGCGCACGGCAGCGGAACGGCGGATCGCGAAACGGTGGATGCGAACGACCGGGTGCCGGTGCCGCCCGCTCATCCGTCCTACACGCTGCGCCGGGTCTGGCTGACGGACGAGGAGCAGGACGGCTACTACTACGGGGCCGCCAACGAAGGCCTCTGGCCGCTCTGCCACATCGCCTTCGTGCGGCCGGTTTTCCGCGAACAGGACTGGCAATATTACCGCGCCGTCAACGAGAAGTTCGCCGATGCCATCGTGGCCGAGGCCAAGCGCGAGGATCCGATCATTCTGGTGCAGGATTATCACTTCGCGCTCCTGCCGCGCATGATCCGCAACCGTCTTCCGCAGGCGACCATCGTCACCTTCTGGCATATCCCCTGGCCGAACGCGGAAACCTTCGGCATCTGCCCGTGGCGCGAGGAGATCATCGACGGCCTGCTCGGCTCGTCGATCCTCGGATTCCATACACAGGCCCATTGCAACAACTTCATGGATGCGGTGGATTCTTACGTGGAGAGCCGCATCAACCGGGAGAACGACTCGGTGACGTTCGGCGGTGAGGAAACCCTGATCCGTCCTTATCCCATTTCCATCGAATGGCCCCCCACGGCGCTGGAAGGGCAGAAGCCTGTCGAGGAATGCCGCCGCGCCGTGCGCGAGCGGCTGGGACTTCCGTCGGACATGCACGTCGGCGTCGGCATCGAGCGGTTCGATTACACCAAGGGCATTCTCGACCGGATGCAGGCGATCGACGCAGTGCTCAACGAGCATTCCGAATGGCGTGGCCGTTTCACCTTCGTCCAGGTGGCGGCTCCCACCCGCAGCAAGCTCGCGAATTACCGGCAGCTGCAGGAGGAGGCCGAAGCGCTGGCGCGGGACATCAACGAGCGGCATGGCAGCGATGGATACGAGCCGATCAAGCTCCTCGTCCGGCATCACGAGCCCAATGAGGTGTTCGAGCTGTTCAGGGCCGCCGACCTCTGCATCGTGTCGAGTCTTCACGACGGCATGAATCTCGTAGCCAAGGAGTTCGTGGCGGCGCGTGACGACGAGGAGGGCGTCCTGATTCTCTCCGCCTTCGCCGGCGCTTCGCGCGAGCTGTCGGAAGCGCTGATCGTCAATCCTTACAACGCCCATGCCATGGGGGAAGCCATCAACCGCGCGCTCACCATGCCCCAGGCCGAGCAGCGCGAGCGGATGCGCCTGATGCGTGATCAGGTGAAGGAGCGCAACGTCTATCGCTGGGCCGGGCAGATGCTGCTCGCCGCATCCCGTCTGCGCAAACGGCAGAGAATCCGACGCCTGATCGCTGCAGGCAGAAACCGGGCCGTGACCCATGCATGACGTCCCTGTTCGGCCTTCCCGTCAGGAGGAGGCCTACGCACTCTTCCTCGATTTCGACGGAACGCTCGTGGACATCGTCGATCGTCCCGAGGCCGTTGTCGTGGATCCGGGCTTGCCCGGCATTCTCCTGCGCCTCCAGGAGAGGCTCGGCGGGGCGCTCGCCATCGTCAGCGGCCGGCCCGTGGCCTTTCTCGATCGGCATTTTCAGCCTCATCGCTTCGACATGGCAGGGCTGCATGGCCTCGAACAGCGCATCGCGGGCGAGCTTCATCTGTGCGATCCGGACGAGCACCCTCAGCTGCGCCGGATGGTCGGGCGCCTGACGGATGTGGTTGCCGGCAAGACCGGCGTTCTGATCGAGGACAAGGGCTGCTCCGTCGCCATCCACTGGCGCCTCGCGCCGCAGGAGAAGGAATTCGCCCTGGCGATGGCCCATGCCGCCGTCGAGGCTCTCGGGAGCGAATACCGCCTCCAGCACGGCAAGGCGGTCGCGGAAATTCTCCCATCGGCGGCCGGCAAGGGAAAGGTCATCGAGCACTTTCTCCACGAGGCGCCCTACAGGGGGCGTCGGCCCATCTTCGTCGGCGACGACTTGACCGACGAGAATGGGTTCAAGACAGTGAACGCCCGCGGTGGCCTGTCCATCCGCATCGGTGCCGGCGAAACCCTGGCCAAGGTTCGCCTGGGAACGCCTGCCGATCTGCGACATTGCCTGTCCGCATGGGCTGAGGATGGCTGCCTGCCCTTCAACGTGGATGATTGATCAGATGAGTTCGCTGGACCTCGCCGTCATCGGCAATTGCATGATCTCGGCCCTGGTGGATCGCCGGGCGCAGATCGTCTGGAGCTGCTTTCCCCGGTTCGATGGCGATCCGGTTTTCTCGGCGCTGCTCGATTGCCCGGAGGGACAGACGGATGCGGAGCAGAAGGGTGTCTTCGCCATCGACATGGTCGGCATGGTCAGCTGCGAGCAGAGCTATCTGCAGAACACCGCCGTTCTCGTCTCCCGCATGACGGATTCCTTCGGAAACATCCTCGAGATCACGGATTTCGCGCCGCGCTTCAAGCATTTCGACCGGACGTTCCGGCCGCCGCTGCTGATCCGCCGCGTGACGCCACTGAAGGGACGTCCCCGCATCCGCGTGAGGCTGCGGCCGCATTACGAGTGGGGCGGCTGCGCTCCGGACACGACCCGGGGCAGCAATCACCTGCGTTTCGTGGGGCCGCATTATTCCTTGCGGTTGACGACCGATGCGTCCGTCTCCTATGTGCACGAGGAGCGGCCCTTCGTAGTGGAGCGGCCGATCTCCTTCTTCTTCGGAGAGGACGAGCCGCTGCGCTCCGAGACCGATACGACCGCACGCGAGTTTCTGGACAGCACGATCGACTTCTGGCGCGACTGGGTGCGTTCGCTCTCCATTCCGTTCGACTGGCAGGAGGCGGTGATCCGCGCGGCGATCACGCTGAAACTCTGCAATTTCGAGGAGACGGGCGCCATCGTGGCCGCGCTCACCACCTCGGTGCCGGAAGCGCCGAACACGCAGCGCAACTGGGATTACCGCTATTGCTGGCTGCGCGACGCCTATTTCGTCATTCAGGCGCTGAACCGATTGGGCACCACGAAGACGATGGAGGAATACCTCACCTACATCACCAACATCGTCGACGACATGGAAGCCATTCCCGACCAGAAGGACATGCCGCCGCTGTTCAGCATCACGCGTTCTCCCGACCTCGAGGAGCGCGAGGCAACCGCCCTTGCGGGCTATCGCGGCATGGGGCCGGTGCGTGTGGGCAACGCCGCCTATACGCAGGTTCAGAACGATGCCTATGGCAGCATCGTGCTGGCCTCCGTGCACGCCTTTCTCGACAAGCGCCTGATCAGGGCAGTCGGCAACCGGGCCCTGTTTTCGCATCTCGAGAAGCTGGGGCAGCGCGCCATCGAGGTCTTCGATCAGCCCGATGCCGGGCCCTGGGAACTGCGCACCAAGGCGGCCGTGCATACCTTTCCGAGCGTGATGTGCTGGGCGGCCTGCGACCGGCTCGCCAAGATCGCCATCGCCATGGGGCGCGAGGACCGGGCCGCCTTCTGGCGCGAGAACGCGGATCGGATGCATCGCACGATCGATCACCAGGCTTTCAACCCGGAGAAGGGCACCTTCGTGTCATCCTTCGGGGGAGAGCATCTCGACGCGACGCTGCTGCTCCTCTCGGAACTCAATTTCGTCAAGCCGAGCGATCCGCGCTTCATCGCCACCGTGGATGCGGTGGGCAAGACCCTGCGGCGCGGGGACCTGCTCCTGCGTTATGATGTGGAAGACGATTTCGGGCGCATGCACACGGCTTTCATGATCTGCGGCTTCTGGTACGTGGATGCTCTGAACGCCATCGGACGCAAGGACGAGGCGAGGGAGTTGTTCGAGCACATCCTGAGCTTGCGCAATTCCTTCGGCCTCTTTTCCGAGGATGCCGACTTCACGACCGGCGAGTTGTGGGGCAACTTTCCCCAGACCTACTCAATGGTGGGTCTCATCAACTCCGCCGTGCGCCTGAGCCGGAGCTGGGAAGACGCGCTCTGAGGGTGACTGCTCCGCTTGGGGCAACAGGAGAATAGGCTCGCTCGATGTTCGCATTTCCCGTTCTGCTTGGAGATATCGGCGGCACGAACGCGCGATTTGCCGTGCTGCCCGCACCCGGCGAGCCCGTTCACTTCTTGCCCCGCACGTTGACCGCGCAGACGCCCGACCCTGTCGGCGCCATCCGGATCGCGCTGCAGGGTTACCAGGGGGAGGCGCCCCGGTCGGCCATGATCGCTGTGGCGACCCGGGTGGATGCCCCCGCTATTCGCCTCACCAATGCGCAATGGGTGATCGATGCCGAGGCGATCGGGAAGGCCCTGGGGCTCGAGCGCGTGACCCTCGTCAACGACTACACGCCCGTCGCGGCTTCCGTGGCGGTCTTGAGCGAGGAGAAGGGCGACCTCGCCCCGATCGGCAATGGCCATCCGGGGGCCGGTGCGCGGGTGGTTCTCGGGCCGGGCACGGGGCTCGGGGCGGGCGCGCTGGTTCCCGTGGAGGACCGCCTGGCCATCCTGGCGACCGAGGCGGGGCACATCGAGTTCGGACCGGCCACGGAGGAGGAGGCGGCGCTCTGGCCGCATCTGGAGCGGGTCGGCGGCCGGGTCTCGGCCGAGGTGGTGCTATCCGGTCCCGGCCTCTTCCGCATCGCGAAGGCGATCGCCGCCTACCGCTGCGTGGATTGTCCCTACAAGAAGCCCAACGATATCCTCTCCGCGGCCCGCGAGGGCGACGAGCTGGCGCAGGCTGCGCTCGATCTCTTCGCCCGCTGGCTCGGGCGCTTTGCGGGCGACATGGCGCTGACCTTCGAATCCTCCGGGGGCGTGTTCATCGCCGGGGGCATCGCGCCCCGCATGGTGGATATTCTCCAGAACGGCGGCTTCCGGGAGGCCTTCGACCACAAGGCGCCCCACGAGGCCTGGGCGCGCAAGGTGCCGGCTTTCGTGATCGTCAATCCGGAGCCGGCCTTGCAGGGGCTTGCCGCAATCGTTACCAATCCGGGACGCTTCGTGTTCAAGTCGCAAGGGTGGGCCGCCTGAAAAGTGCCCGTCGGCCTTGACCACGGTTCAACGAAACCTCGCTCAGGCTGACGCAGTCCTTCGCTCCCATGAAAACAGAACAGATCGCTCTTTCGCCGCTTGCTCCCGGTGCCGGCCTGTCGCTCACCGTCCACCGCTTCGGCGAGGCCGGCGCACGTCCGCGCGTTTATGTGCAGGCCTCCCTCCATGCCGATGAAATCCCGGGCATGATTGCGGCCCATCACCTGCGTGAGCGGCTGACGGCTCTGGAAGCGGAGGGCAGGATCAGGGGCGAGATCATTCTCGTTCCTTTCGCCAATCCCATCGGCCTCGCCCAGCGCGTTCTCGGCGATCATATCGGCCGCTTCAATCTCGCGGATGGTCTCAACTTCAACCGGGGCTATCCCTATCTCGTGCCCAAGGTGGCCGATCGGGTCGAGGGGCAGCTCTCGGCCGACCCGGAGGCGAATGTTCGCCTGATCCGCGAGGCGCTGCGCGCCGAGCTCGACGCCTGGGGGACGAGCAATCCCGCCGAGGTGATGAAGAAGGCGCTGCTCACGCTCGCCATCGAGGCCGATATCGTCCTCGACCTCCATTGCGATGCTGAGGCCGTGGAGCATCTCTATACCCACACCCGCTCGGCGGACGAATTCGCGCCGCTCTCCGCGCTGATCGGCGCTCAGGCCTATCTGCTCGCCGACGAGTCCGGCGACGACCCGTTCGATGAGGCCTGCAGCCGCCCCTGGGGGGAGCTGGCCAACCGTTTCCCGGATCGTCCGATCCCCTTCGGCTGCCATTCCACCACTCTCGAGTTCCGGGGCGAGCGGGACGTGAGCCATGAACTCGGCCGGCGCGATGCGGCTGCGCTCCTCGCCTACATGACATTGCGCGGGGTCATCGCAGGCGAAGCCCCTCAGGTTCCGGCCCCGCTTTGCCAGCCGACGCCGCTCGCGGCCTCCGAGCCGGTTTCGGCGCCCGCAACCGGCATCGTGGTGTTCCTTGCGCAGATCGGAGACCGGGTGGGGGCGGGGGACGTCGTCGCGGATATCGTGGATCCGCAGACGGGCGCCGTCACCCAGGCGAAATCCCCTTGCGAGGGGGTGGTCTTCGCCCGGATCGCACAGCGTTTCGTTACGGAAGGAACCCGTCTCGCCAAGGTGGCGGGCACCACGGCCAGGCGCACGGGCAAGCTGCTCAGCGCCTGACGCGCCATGCAAAAAGAAAGGCCGCCCTCAGAGGCGGCCTTTCCATTGTCGGTTCCGTGGCCCCAGAGGAGCCGGACGTCCATGTGCGTTACGCACCAATCTCGGCAGAGGCCAAGATCCAGATCGCGGCAACCGGGGACCGTAGGGTATGACAATGAGACACTGGATCACCTCCTTTCGTTGTTGACGGGAAACCCCCATATGGGGTGAGAAGAATGATACGAAAGGGTGGGGCGCCGCGGCGTTCTGTCCTCCAACCGGGTTTTTCCTGAAGTACCTGAGCGCCATGACCGATCTTCCGGCCCCTGTGGGCCGCCGCCGAACCTTTGCCATCATCTCGCACCCCGACGCGGGTAAGACCACGCTCACCGAAAAGCTCCTGCTGTTCGGGGGCGCGATCCAGCTCGCGGGCGAGGTGAAGGCCAAGAAGAACCGCGTCTCCACCCGATCCGACTGGATGGGGATCGAGAAGGAACGCGGCATCTCCGTCGTGACCTCGGTCATGACCTTCGAATACGGCGGCTGCGTCTTCAATCTGCTCGACACCCCGGGCCACGAGGACTTCTCGGAGGATACCTACCGCACCCTCACGGCGGTGGATTCGGCCATCATGGTGATCGACGCCGCGAAGGGCATCGAGGCGCGCACGCGCAAGCTCTTCGAAGTGTGCCGCATGCGCGATATCCCGATCGTGACCTTCATCAACAAGATGGACCGCGAGGCGCGCAGCCCCTTCGACCTGCTCGACGAGATCGAGAAGACGCTCGCCCTCGATACGGCGCCCGTCACCTGGCCCATCAGCCAGGGCAAGAGCTTCGCGGGCACGTTCGATCTGCGGCGCAACGTGGTGCGTCGCATCGACACGGACGAGGAGCCGATATCCGTTTCCGGCCCGGATGATCCGAAGGTCGTGAGCCTGCTGCCGCCTGAGGAGGCGGATGCCTGGCAGGAAGAGGTGATGCTGGCGCAGGAGGCCTGCAAGCCGTTCGACCTCGAAGCGTTCCGTGAGGGCCATCTCACGCCCGTGTTCTTCGGCAGCGCCTTGCGCAATTTCGGCGTGCGCGACCTCATTGATGCGCTCGCCGAATACGCTCCGCCCCCGCGTGGGCAGGAGGCCGACAAGCGCCTCGTGGAAGCGGGCGAGAGCCGCATGACCGGCTTCGTGTTCAAGATCCAGGCGAACATGGATCCGAACCATCGCGACCGCATCGCCTTCATGCGCATCTGCTCGGGAAAGCTCCAGCGCGGGATGAAGGCGAAGCTCGTGCGCACGGGCAAGCCCATGAGCCTCAACACACCGCAATTCTTCTTCGCGCAGGACCGCGCGATTGCGGACGAGGCCTGGGCGGGCGATGTGGTGGGCATTCCCAATCACGGCACCCTGCGCATCGGCGACACATTGACCGAGGGCGAAGACATCGTGTTCCGCGGGGTTCCGAGCTTCGCGCCGGAAATCCTGCGCCGCATCAAGCTGCAGGACGCCATGAAGGCCAAGAAGCTGCGCGAGGCGCTGCAGCAGATGGCGGAGGAGGGCGTCGTTCAACTCTTCGTTCCGCAGGACGGCTCCGGCGCCATCGTGGGCGTTGTCGGCGCGCTGCAGCTCGACGTGCTGAAAGAACGTCTTTCCGCCGAATACAGCCTGCCGATCGACTACGAGCCGACCCGCTTTTCGATCTGCCGCTGGATCACGGCGGACGATCCGCGGGAGCTCGACAAGTTCATCGAGAGCCACCTGTCGTCCATGGCGCGCGATCTCGATGAGGCGCCCGTGTTCATGGCGGCGAACGCCTTCAACCTGCAATACGAGATGGACCGCTACAAATCGATCCGCTTCTCGGATGTGAAGGATTATCAGAAGAAGGCGGCTTGATAGCCGCCTTTTCTTCATCTGCGCCGCTCATAGGGACAATCCCGTGAATGGAATCCGCAGCGCGACGCGCAATCCCTCGCTGAGCCAGTCGTAAGTGATTTCGCCCTCGAGTTGATTGATCACGCTCTTGCGCGCCAGGTTCGATCCGAAGCCCTCCGAGGCCGGCGGGCCCTCGATGAGCGGACCGTCCCTTTCCTGCCATACGAGCAATACTGCATCCCCATCGCGCCAGCAGGTGATTATGAGAGATCCATCGATCACGGAGAGCGCTCCGTATTTGGATGCATTCGTTGCAAGCTCGTGCAGAACGAGAGTCAGGCTGGTAGCCGATTGTGCGCCGACCGCGATCGGAGCGCACTCGATCAGGATTCGTCCGGGCGGGCCGAAATGTCGATGCGGCGCCAGGATCGTCTCCGCAATCGCGGCAACGGTGGTTTCGCCGTGGTGCGGACGGTCTTCGGCCAGCGCCGGGCGAATGAGCTCATGGGCCCGCGCCAAGGCCTGAAGGCGTCCGTGCAGGGCAGCCGCCATGTCGTCCGGCGAAGTGGCGGTTCGTGCGGTCAGGGTCACCATGGCGCTGGCCATGGCGAACAAGTTCTTCACCCTGTGATCGAGTTCCTTCGCCAGAAGGCGTCGGGCTTCGTCATGCGTGCGGCGTTCCGTGATGTCGAGAATGGTGCCGAGAAGCCGGGCGGCCTGCAGCCTGCCGTCCACGATCTCGTAGAGCATGCGTCCCCGGCTGCTGATCCAGCGGGTCTCCCCATCGGGGCGGACGATGCGGTATTCGGTTTGCAGCTTGCCTTGCGAATCCGGGTTCTTGAGGGCCTCGACCATGTCGACGACCCAATCGCGATCCTCCGGATGGATGGACGAAACCCAGAGTTCGTGTGTGAGCGGTTCATCCGCGGGGACGCCAAAGATGTCCCTTTGGCGATCCGACCAGTAGATCTTGCCAGTCTCGGCGATCCATTCCCATAGGCCCAGTTCGGTCGCCTCCACTGCGAGCGCAAGGCGCTTGCCGGTGATGACGCCCTCCTGTGCCTGTCGTGCCGCCTCCATCGTGACGGTGACGCGCGACGTCACGTCGATGCCCAACGACAAGACCCCGATGACCTGATCGTCCGCATCGCGCAAGGGGAGGAACGTGATGTCCCAGAAGGTCGTGTCCTGCGCGGCATCGGGGCCGCAGGGCACGCTCGTGATCTGGGTCGGCTGGCCGGTTTCAAGAACAAGCTGTCGAGGGCCCTGCGTCTGCTCCGTGTAGCGGTCGCCGAGGGCTTCACGGAGCGTTTTACCGACCAGATCGTCTCCCGAAACCGCGAGAGCTGATCGGAAGATCTTGTTGGCTAACGCATAGCGGTGTTCGGGGCCGAGCGTGATGCAGATTGCAAGAGGGACGTTCTCCAGAACACTGGACAGGAACTTGCGGCTGAGGCCTGTCGCTCCTGGCCCAAAGCGGATCTGGTCGAGGCTATGTGTCCAGATTCGGAATGAACTCAAGCTCGTATCCTATGAGACCCGCCAGTCGGGATATGCAAAGGACAGGAGTTTAGCCGGTCAAGGTTATTTTGTAACTTTATTTTGTTGGGTTCACGATGGGGTGGTTGAAGCCCGCCCCGCAAGTCGTCTTCACCGTTTCGAGCACCGCCTACGCGGCCAGTTTACGTTCGGAAAAGCTCGCCTGCGTTTCCGCGATATCGTCCAGGCTCGGCAGGCTCGCCTCGTTGCCGAGATGCTGAATGGCATGGGCGGACGCGGCCCGGGCGAAGACGAAATGCTCGCGCCAGGGCAGATCGGGGCGCGCCATGGCGGAATAGACGTACGAGCCGTGGAAGATGTCGCCCGCGCCGTTGGTGTCCACCACCGCCGATGCAGGGACGTTGAGGGCGGGCAGCACGCTCTCCGCGCCGCTCTCGTCGTACCAGAGCATCCCGCGCTCACCCATGGTCACGCCACCGATCCTGCAGCCGCGACCCTTCAGGTAGCCCAGCATCTCGCCAGGGCTGAGCTCCATCTGCTCGCAGAGACGTTCGGCCACGATGGCCACATCGATGAGCTCGAGAAGCTCATGGGTGTTGGAGCGCAGGCCGCCGCCGTCGAGAGAGGTGAGAATCCCTGCCTCCCGGCAGGCCTTCGCGTAGTGCATCGCCGCGTCGGCCTGGTGGCCGTCGAGATGAAGTGCGCGGCAGCCCTGCAGGTTGAGCGGCGGCACCGGATGAAGATAGTGGTCGTCGCGGCAGCGCACGATGGCGCGCTTGCCGCCGCGCGGCATGATGAAGGAAAGCGAGGATTCCTTCACTTTCCGGTGATGGACCGAAATGCCGTATTTCGCCGCCATGTCGATGAACATGCGGCCCAGCCAGTCGTCTGCGATCGAGGTCAGAAGGTCGGGAGCAATGCCGAGCTTCGCGCAGGCAAAGGCGGCCGTGACCGCATTGCCGCCGAAGGAAATGGCGTAATCGCGCGCAACGGTCTTGTCGTCACCCGTGGGGAGTTCGTCCGCCAGGAACGTCACGTCGATATAGGTCTGGCCTACGAAGAGAGCTTGCATGGCTTCAACAACAATCTCGATCCGAATGAAGACGGAAGTCTTGGACGACGAGGGGGCAATAGGCAAGCCTTAGGGACATGGTCACGTCCTGTTCAACGTGGCCGCGAGCCTCGCCGCGGTCAGGCCCGCATCCAGATCGGTCGTGATGAACTCGACCGGGGCGACGAGATCCCGCCGGAAGGCCTCCGCCACAATGGGATGGAGGCGGGAGCTGCCGCCCGCCAGGGCGACGGGTCGGGGGCCGATGCGCTTGGTCAGGCTGTTGGCGAGACGGGCCAGCTCCTCGCCGGCCTCCTGGAGGATCCGCAGGGCCGTCTGGTCATCCGCCCTCGCGGCCTCCGAGACGGCCCTCGCAAGGGAGCCGATCTTGCCCCTGTCCCCGCCATAAACGAACGAGCGCACGATGTTCCAGTCCGTGCCGCCGAGGGCCTTTTCGAGATAGCGGCCCAGGGTCGTGGCCCAGCCTTTGCCGGGGCACTCCTCTTCCTTGCGGAGAATCGTCTTCAGCGCCTCGCGCGCGATCCAGAAGCCGGAGCCGCCGTCGTCGATCAGGTTGCCGCGCCCGCCGACGCGGATCACCTCCTTCGCATCGGACAGGTAATAGCCGATGGAGCCCGTGCCGCTGTAGACGAGGATGCCTTCCCCCAGCGCGAAATAGGAGAGGTACGCGATCCACATGTCCTCCGCGACGAAGACCCTGTCGGGAGGAAGCTCGAAGATTTCCGCGAAGAGGGCGCGCATCTTCGCTTCGGACGGCGTGTCGCGGGTCAGCCCCGTGATGCCCGCGACGATGCCGAGGGGCTTGCCCTGACGCATCACCGCTTGAGCCATGTCGAGAATGATCTGGCGGGCCCGCTCCTCGGCGGCCGCGGAGAACAGATGGCCGGTCAGCGGTTCGGCATTGCCCTGCGCGACGCAATGACCCTGATCGTCCGCCAACCGCCAGCGCGTCGCCGTTCCGCCCGCGTCGATGCCAAGCCCCAATGCCATGACGCTTCTTGATGCCCTTCCTGCCGTCGGCCCTCTGCGGTGCCTTATGTCTTCAGCTTCGAGAACTCTGCCAGGGCTCCGCGCAAATTGCCAGCGCTGCGCGCAAGCGCGTCCCGGGCCTGCTGCGGATCGGCGCCCATGGCGATGAGAACGGCCGTCTTCAGGTCGCCGCCCGCCTGAAGAATGGCGTCGGCGGCTTTGGCCTCGTCACAATCGGTAATCTGGCGGACCATGATCTCGCTGCGGCGGCGCAGCTTCGCGTTCGTCGCGCGCATGTTCACCATGAGGCCGCGATAGACGCGCCCCATGCGCACCATGACGAGGGAAGAGAACAGGTTCAGGATGACCTTCTGCGCCGTGCCGGCCTTCATGCGGGTCGATCCGGCGATCACCTCCTCGCCCGTATCGGCGAGGATCGGATGGGAGCAGGCATCGAGAATGGGCGCGTCCGCGTTGTTGGAAATGCCGATGGTCTGCGCGCCGCGCGAGGCGGCCTCCTTGAGGGCCGCGATGGTGAACGGCGTCCGGCCGCTTGCGGCGACGCCGATCACCACGTCGTTCGGGCCGACATCGTTGTTGCGGATGCCGGCCGCGCCTTCCTCGACCGAATCTTCCGCATTCTCCACCGCCTTCATGATGGCGCGGTCGCCGCCGGCGATCAGGTAGACGAGCTTGTCGTCGGGCCAGTTGAAGGTGGGGGGCAGCTCGGTGCCGTCCTGCACGCCGATGCGGCCGGAGGTGCCGGCGCCCACATAGACCAGGCGACCGCCCCGGCTCAGGCGCTTGGCGGCTTCTTCTGCGGCCGCCGCGATGGCGGGGAGCGACGGCCTGACGGCGGCGACGGCGGAGAGCTGGCCCTCATAAAAGGCAGACAGCACGTCGAGGCTTGGCCACGTATCGAGATCCTGAAACCGGGCGCTGAAATGTTCTGTTGCCATGGCCTACCTTTCTAGCAGACCAATATAGGTCCAGTTGAGAGCGCCAGCAATCGGGACCGGACCCCGGAGGGCCGGCCTCACCAGATATTTGCGGACATCCTTAAAGCCCGGTCCGGCGGTCGAACAACGCGATCACCTGATCGCCCGTTGCACGGCGCAGATCCATGATTCCGCTGCCCCTGTGCCGGGAGGGGTGAACCCGGTTGGTCAGGAGCGACCAGGCGAGCCCCCGTTCGAAATCGATCCAGAGTCCGGTGCCGGTAAAGCCCGTATGCCCGATGGTTGCGGGCGAGCAGGCATCGCCCCCGTGCCAGCCGGGATAAGAGCCCTCCCAGCCGACGGTCCGTTTTTCCGATTCGCGTGTCCTGACGGCCTCGAGCGATTCCGACGAGAGGATAGAGCCGTCGAGAAGCCCGTGGGCGAAATCCAGCACGCCGTCGATGGTGCCGAACAGGCCCGCATGGCCGGAAGCGCCCCCGAGCGCGAAGGCGTTCTCGTCATGGACCTCGCCACGGATCACGCGGCCGCGCCACGTGCAGCGTTCCGTCGCCGCGCACAGGCGCGGGTCCGGACGGAAGGACAGGTTGCGAGGAAGCGGCTGATCGATCAGAGGCCGTCCCGTGATGCGCTCGATGGCGATGCCGAGCAGCATGAAGTTGATGTCCGAATAGACCGGCGGGCCGCTTTGCCAGACGCGCTGGAGAATGAAGGCGCGCAGCGTGTTCGGATCCTGGCCGTAGGTGTAGAGCGGCTCGACGGCCGGCAGATGCGTCTGGTGAGCGAGGCATTGGCGGAAGGTGAGTCGCCGCTCGGCGGCGGTCATGTCGTATTGCCGCAGGTCGGGAATGACCGTGATCAGCGGATCGTCCAGCGCGATGCGGCCTTCCTCCACGACCTTCAGGATCGCCGTGGTGGTGAAGATCACCTTGGTGAGCGAGGCGAGGTCGAACCATGTCTCGCGCGCGAGGCTCTCCTCGTGGGGCTTGATCTGCGCCAGGCCTTTCCAGCGGACGGCGCGCTGCCCGTCGGCCGTGACGATGCCGAGCACGGCGCCGGGAACGTCTCGGCGCTCGACGGCGGCGGCGGCCGGCGAGAAGGCCTGGTCGACGATGTTTTCAATGGGCATGGACGCTCACGCCGCGCGATGCAGTTCGCCGCCCGGCATGGGATGCGGCACGCCCGTCGTGGTGGGAAGGCTGAGCGGAAGACCCAGCGTCGCGCGGACGGCGAGATAGCCGAAGGCCTGGGCTTCGAGGAAGTCGCCGTTCCAGCCCACGGCCTCCACGGGATCGACGGGGACGCCGAGGCGCTCGTGCAGCCGGCGCATGAAATGCGCATTGAGGCGTCCGCCGCCGGTGACGAGCCAGCGCTGCGGCGCGCGCGGAACATGGCGAAGGGCCGCGACGACCGATTCGATGGTGAAGGCCGCGAGCGTCGCCGCACCGTCCTCGTCCGAGAGCGCTTCGACGCCTTTGGCGCGGGCGTGAAAATCCTGCCGGTCGAGGGATTTGGGGGCGGAGCGGTCGAAGAAGGGATTGCTCATGAAGCCCGTGACGAGGTCGTCGTCAACGCGGCCGGAGGCGGCGAGCCTACCGTTCTCGTCGAAGCTCAGGCCCCTGCGGCGCAGAACGAAATCGTCCAGCAGGGCGCTGGCCGGTCCGGTGTCGAAGGCGATCACCGTCTCGCCGTCGATATAGGTGACGTTTCCGACGCCGCCGAGATTGAGGATCATGATCGGCTGCGCCAGCCTGCTCGCGAGCGCGCGGTGATAGAGCGGAACGAACGGAGCGCCTTCGCCGCCCGAGGCGACATCCGCGTGACGGAAGCGGTCCACGGTGTCGATGCCGAGCTCCTGCGCGACCAGCGCGCCGATGCCGAGCTGACGGGTGAAGCGGATCTCCGGACGATGATAAACCGTCTGGCCGTGGAAGCCGATGAGGCTTACGTCCCGCGTTCCTACGCCCGTCTCGTCCATAAACCGTCGTATCGCGGCGATATGCGCGCTCGTCACCGCGCGTTCGAGCTCATCGAGCGGCTCGCTCTGTGCGCGGGCAGGCTCCGCGATCAGCTCCTGGAGAGTCTGTCTCAGATCGGAGGGATAGGAGAACGTCCGGCCGGGCCCCGGCTCGACGAAGGCGTCCCCGTCCGTTTCGACGATGGAGACGTCGATGCCGTCCATGGACGTTCCGCTGATCACGCCGATGGCTTTGACGGGTGGGCGTTGCGACATCGGTTCCTCCGGGGCATCGGGCTGTTTCGCGGACCATAGCACAGGCCAGCAAGTGGTCCAGAGAGGTATGATATTGGACCATG
This sequence comes from Microvirga sp. HS2, assembly GCF_055792805.1. Taxonomy (NCBI): domain Bacteria; kingdom Pseudomonadati; phylum Pseudomonadota; class Alphaproteobacteria; order Hyphomicrobiales; family Methylobacteriaceae; genus Microvirga; species Microvirga sp. HS2. The sequence continues at coordinate 83,475 of NZ_JBVVAJ010000003.1, read as the reverse complement.
ACAGAGCCTGGAAGCTCCTCTATAAATTCCCCGCGGCTTCCAAGGGAGAAAAGACGCATGTTCAGGTCAACGCTGCGCGGCATGGTGAGCGCGGGCTTCATGGTGGCGGCAATGACAACCGCCTCGGCACAGGTTCTGGAAATCGGGGCGGACAACGGCCCCACCGGCCTCGATCCTCACCTCATCACGGCCTTTCCGAGCTTCATGGTGGTGAACGGCAACATCTACGAGGGCCTCACCGCCATCGACAAGGACCTGAAGATCGTTCCGAGCCTTGCCGAATCATGGACCGTCTCTGAGGACGGCAAGACCTACACCTTCAAGCTGCGCCCGGGCGTGAAATTCCACGACGGCTCGCCCATGGAGGCCGCGGATGTGGTCGCCTCCGTGAAGCGTCTCCTGAGCAAGGAGATGGCCTCGCCCCTCGCCAGCCGCCTCTCGGCCGTGGAAAGCGCCAACGCCGTCGACGCGCAGACCGTGGAGCTGAAGCTCAAGGAGCCGTCCGCGGCGCTTCTCAGCTCGCTCTCCGTGATCGCCATCGTGCCGCGCGCCATGGAAACCAACAAGGACGCGCTCCAGAAGGCGCCCGTGGGGACCGGCCCCTTCAAGTTCCAGGAATGGCAGCCGAACGGCTACATTCTTCTCGCCAAGAACGATGCATATTGGGAGAAGGGGCTGCCGAAGCTCTCGGGGCTCAAGTTCAACATCGTGCCCGAATCGGCCACCCGTCAGGTGGGCCTGACCAACGGCCAATACGCCCTTCTGCCGAACATCGACGCGGCGACGGCGCTTCAGCTCAAGGGCAAGCCGAACGTGAAGCTCGCCGAGACCATGGATCTCGCCTACACGCTGATCGGCATGAACGTGTCGAAGCCGCCCTTCGACAACCCGAAGGTGCGCGAGGCCGTCAACTACGCCATCAACCGCCAGGAGATCGTGGACGCGGCGCTCTTCGGCGCGGGCGTGCCCGGCGGGCCGCTGTCGCCGGCGCTCAAGTCCTGGGCGCTGGATGTGAAGGAGTTCGGCTGCTACGCGCCCGATCCGGCGAGGGCCCAGGCGCTTCTGAAGGAAGCGGGCGTCGCGATGCCGGTCGCCGTCTCCATGAAGGTTCTGCCGCGCCAGGACATCAAGGATATCGCCCAAGTGGTGCAGGAGCAGCTGAACAAGGCGGGCTTCAAGGTCGAGCTGGTCAACCAGGAGCAGGGCCAGTTCATCCAGGATTGGCGCAACAGCAACTTCGACATGTTCGCCTCCATCAATGCGGGCCAGCCCGATCCGGACGAATATTTCTACCGCACCTTCCGCACGGGCGGCTCGACCAACGTGTTCAAGTTTTCGGACGCGGAGATCGACGGCCTGCTCGACAAGGCCCGCACCCTGTCGGATCAGACCGAGCGCAAGAAGGCCTACGACCAGGTGCAGAAGAAGCTCGCCTGCGCCGGGCCGGTAGCGCATCTGACCTACGGCACGCTGTTCTCGGCGATGAACGACAAGCTCAAGGGCTATGACGTGATGCCGAACCGCTCGCTCATGATGCTGCGCGGCGCGTCCTACTGATCGTTGTCCACGCACCGGCGCGGCCCGTTCGGGCTGCGCCGGTGCTTTTCTTTTCAGGAGAGCCTGTCCCCGATGAGCCGCGTTCTGCTCGCACGTCTGATCGATCTCGTCATCGTTCTCTTCGGCGTGTCGATCATCGTCTTCCTGATGATCCGCCTGATTCCCGGCGACGCGGTGGCGATCATGCTGGGGGCGAATACCGAGATCACGCCCGAGCGCATGGCGGAGCTCAACCGCCGCGTCGGCCTCGACCGTCCCGTGATCGAGCAATATCTGCTCTGGGCGGGATCGGCCCTGCGGGGTGATTTCGGCACGTCGCTCTGGACCGGACGCCCGGTCTCGGCCGAAATCCTCCTGCATCTGTGGCCCACCCTCGAACTGACGCTCCTGTCGCTCACGCTCGGAGCGGTGCTGGCCGTTCCCGTCGGCTGCCTGATGGCGCAGACGCGCGGCGGCGCTGCGGACGTCACCATGCGCATCGGGGCGATCGCGGGGCTCACGATTCCGTCCTTCTGGCTTGGCATCGTCATGATCCTTCTGCTCGCCGCCTGGGCGCCGAGTTTCGCATCGCTCGGCTATGTGCCGTTCTCCGAGGATCCCGTCGGCAATCTCCAGCGCATGCTGCTGCCCTCCATCGCTCTCGCCCTGCCGATCCTGGCCAATCTCTCGCGCCTCGTGCGTTCGGCCATGCTCGATGCCCTGGGGCAGGATTACGTCCGCACGGCGCGCGCCAAGGGCCTTCCGGAGCGGAGCGTGGTTTACAAGCATGCGTTGCGCAACGCGCTGATCCCGTTCCTGACCTCGGTCGGCATCATGACGGGCTATCTGCTCGGCGGCGCCATCGTGGTGGAGCAGGTCTTCGCTATTCCCGGCCTCGGCCGACTGATCCTCGGCGCGATCGCCGAACGCAATTATCCTTTGATTCAGGCCACGATCCTCGTCGTGACGGCGGGTTTCGTGCTGGTGAACTTTCTGGTCGACCTCCTCTACATTCTCGTCGATCCGCGCGTGAGGGCTTGAGCCGTGGTGAAGTCTCTCGCTGGCACAATCACGAAGAACAAACTCCTCACCTTCGCCGTGGTGCTCGTGGCGATCCAACTCTTTCTCGCAGTTGGAGCCCCTCTGATCGCGCCTTACGATCCCATGGCGCAGAGCGTCGCGCGCCGCCTGAAGGGACCGAGCGAACTCAACTGGCTCGGCACCGACCAGCTGGGCCGGGACGTGCTCACGCGCATCCTCTACGGCTACCGCACGTCGCTTATCGCCTGCGTTCTCGCCGTCGGCATCGCTCTTGTCGCGGGCGGAGCGCTCGGGCTCGTGGCAGCCTTCTATCGCGGCTGGCTCGACCGGATCATCATGCGCGTCATGGACGTGCTGTTCGCCTTTCCCGTCATGCTGCTGGCGATCGGCATCATCGCCGTCCTCGGGCCTCACACCTATAGCGCGGCCGCCGCCATCGCCGTGGTCTACACGCCGATCTTCGCCCGGCTTCTGCGGGGGCCCGCCCTCGTCCTGTGCGAGAGCGAGTTCGTCGCCGGAGCGCGCGCCATCGGCGCTTCCGACGCGCGCATCATCTTCCTGCATATCCTGCCGAACCTGGCCTCGGTCATTCTCGTCCAGACGAGCCTTCTGCTGTCCGCCGCCATTCTGGTGGAGGCCTCGCTCTCCTTCCTCGGCCTCGGCACGCAGCCGCCGACTCCGTCCCTGGGGCTCATGCTCTCGGAAGGCCGCAACTTCCTCATGCTCTCGCCCTGGAGCGCGATCTTCGCCGGTTTCGCGATCCTCTTCCTGTCCTTCGGCTTCAATCTTCTGGGCGACGCCCTGCGCGATACGCTCGACCCCCGGCTGAGAGGTCAGGCGTGATCGTCAGGCAGGCGAGGGCCGAGGATGTGCCGATCCTGGCTCAGGTCGCGGAACGTTCCTATCGCGCCGCGTTCTCGGCGATCCTGGAGCAGGATGTTCTCGCGACGCGCGACGCAGCCCTCTTCGCGCAGCGCTTCGCATCCTCCTGGCCGCGCATGCTGGTCGCCGTGCAGCGGAACGAGGTGACGGGCTTCCTGCTGATGACCGACGGACACATCGACATGCTGTTCATGGATCCGGCCGCGAACGGGCGGGGCGGGGGCGCGCAGCTCCTCGCGGAGGCAGAAGCCCAGGGGGCGAAAAGCCTCGAATGCTTCCGCGACAACTACGGTGCGCGACGCTTCTACGAACGTCACGGCTGGCGCGTGGCGCGCGAGTACGAGCGCGACTTCGCAGGACGCAAGCGCAGCTTCGTCTTTTACGAAAAGGACACGACCGCTTAGGCCGACGCTTCGCCCGCAATCCACGTGTCCTGCACGTGAAGGCCTTCGTCGAGCAGCACGAGATCGGCGCGATAGCCTGGGGCGATGCGCCCGAGTTCGTGGTCGAGCCTCAGGAAGGCGGCCGGAACGAGGGAGGCCATCCGGAGCACGTCGGGAAGACCGAGGCCGAGCCGCTCCACGCTGTTGCGGACGGCGCATGCCATGTCGAGGTCGGACCCTGCGAGCGTTCCGTCCTCCGTGGTGAGCTTGCCGTCCTTGCGGTAGATCGTGCGGCCGTGGAGATCGAAGGTCTTCATGTCGGTGCCCGTCACCGCCATGGCGTCGGTCACCAGCATCATGCGCTCCGTGCCCTTGGCCGCGATGGCAAGCCGCAGGGCGGCGTCGCTCACATGGTGGCCGTCCACGATCAGGCCGCACCAGGCGTCGCGATTGTCGAGGGCCGCTCCCACCGGTCCGGGGTCGCGCCCGGCGAGCGGCGGCATGGCGTTGTAGAGATGCGTGAAGCCCCTGAGGCCGTGGCGGAAGGCTTCCATGACGGTGGCGTAATCGCTCATCGTATGCCCCGCGCAGACGAGCACGCCCTCTGCCGCCAGCCGCGCGATGCTTTCCATGCCGTTGCGTTCGGGCGCGAGCGTCACGAGGGTACGGCCTTCCTTCAGGGAGGTGAGGATGGCGAGGTCCTCGTCCTCGAGAGGCCGGATGAAGTCGGCGTTGTGGACACCCTTCCTCACCGGGTTGATGAAGGGGCCTTCGAGATGAATGCCGAGGATGCCCGGAACGCCGGCCGCCAGAGCGGCCCGCATCGCCTCCACGGCCTCCGCCATCTTGTCCCGGGTGTCGGTGATGAAGGTGGGCAGCAGGCCCGTGGTGCCGTATTTGCGATGGGCGGCGGCGATGGTCTTGAGACAATCCACGCTGCGCAGGTCGTTGAACATCAGGCCGCCGCCGCCATTCACCTGAACGTCGATGAAGCCGGGAGCGAGCAGGCCCGTCACCGGACGGCGCTTGAGCCCTGCGCCGAGGTCGCGCTCCTGCGGGAGCGCAACGATGCGGCCGTTCTCGATGACCACGGCGCGGCCTTCGAGCATGTGCGTTCCATCGAAGATCCGCGCGCCGGTGAGGGCAACAGGCATCAGACCGTCTCCGTGACCTTGCGCAGACGCGGGGGATTGTCCGGGTTGCGCCCGCGCGCCAGAGCGATCGCATTCACGAGCGGATAGAAGCTCTGAATCATGGCGATCGGAGCGAGATAGGGATGAACGTTCTCGACCGAGGGCAGCATGACGGCAGCCGGGCCTTCGGCTGCGCCCGCCACGACGACGGGAACGCCCTGATCGTTGAGCTTCGTGACGAGATCGTTCACGCCGCTCAAGGTCTCGTCGCGCTGACTCAAGACGAGAATCGGGAAGTGATCGCCCGCCAGGGTCCAGGGGCCGTGCATCAGCTCGGCGGCGCTCATGGCCTCCGCGTGAACGCCGGACGTTTCCTTCAGCTTGAGGGCCGCTTCCTGCGCGACCGCGAAGCCGACGCCGCGCCCGACGACAAAGAGGTTATTGGCCTCGGACAGCTTTGGAAGCGCGGCCGACCAGTCGATGGCGGCGGCCTTCGCGAGCACGTCCGGCAGGGTGTCGAGAGCCGACAGCAATTCCTTGTCCTGCGACCAATGCGCGACGAGCTGGAAGCCCGCGGCGAGCGCGGCGATGAAGGACTTCGTCGCGGCCACGCTCTTTTCGGGCCCCGCATGGAGCGGCAGCACGACTTCGCATGTGGAGGCCAGCGGCGAGGTGGTATCGTTGACGAGCGCCACCGTCAGGGCTCCGTCGTCGCGCCCCGCCTGGGCGAGGTTGAGAATGTCGGGGCTGCGGCCTGATTGCGAGACGGCGAGAAAGAGCGCGTCGCGCATGCGCGGGCGGGCTTCGTAGACCGAGGTCACCGAGGGGCCGACGGAGGCCGTGACGAGGCCCGAGTGAATCTCGAGCATGTATTTGACGAAGGTCGCCGCATTGTCCGAGCTGCCGCGCGCGCAGGTCACGGCGAAGGGCGGCGGCGATGCGCGCAGGCGCGCGCCGAGCTCCCGGCACAGGGGCGCGTTGCTGTCGAGCAGGCGCGCCACGACCTGAGGCGCTTCGCGGGCCTCGGTCAGCATGGCGGTCATGGCGGAGGAGTTCTGGTCAGGCATCATGTTGAATCCGCTCGGGCTGGCTGATGGTCAGCTCGGCCACGAAATCATAGGCATCGCCCCGGTAATAGGACGAGGTGAACTCGACGACCTCGCCGGCCGCCGTAAACGATCGCCGCTCGATATAGAGGGCGGGGCTCTGGGGTGGAACGTGGAGCAGCGAGGCCTGTTCCTCGTTCAGCAGCACCGCATGCAGCCTTTGCAATGCGCGAACCGGCATGAAGCCGTGCTCGTGCAGCGCCGCATAGAGCGACTGCTTCACGAGGCCGGGATCAGGCAGAAATCGTGACGGGAGCACCGCGTGCTCGATCGCCATCGGAATGTCGTTGGCCATGCGCAGACGATTGACGCGGCTCACCGTTTCTCCGGGAGAGAGGCCCAGCGCCATCAACTCATCGGGCGAGGCGGCTCCCGTGGAGCGGCTCAGGAGCACGGCGGAGGATTGCAGGCCGCGCGCCGACATGTCGTCCGTGAAGCTCGACAGGCGCGAGAGCGGCTGCTCCAGCCGCATCTGGGGCGCGATGAAGGTGCCCGATCCCCAGCGTTGAACGAGCACGCCCTTCTTGACCAGTCCGGTAATGGCCTTGCGCACGGTGACGCGGGAAATGCCGAGCTGTCTCGCGAGGTCCCGCTCGCCGGGAAGGGCGTCGTCCGCCTTGAGGGTGCCCTTGCGGACCGCATCCTCGATGGATTGTTGAAGCTGCAGATAGAGCGGCGTGGGATTGGTCTCGTCCACGGGAAGGGCGAGAGCCGCCGTCGCATGCTCGCTCATGCCGGTCTCCCCGGCGCGGCGCTTCGTCCGAGAAGAATGGCGCCGTCCAGGGCATCCGCCTGCGGAGGCACGATCGTCTGCTGAACCGGCGGCGGCATCCAGGGGCGCAGGGGTTCGGCCAGGCCGCCAAAGAGGCACAGGGCCGGCGCGCCGAGTTCCAGCAGGCGCGTGGCGATGCGCGTGGCGCCGGCGGCGGAGTCCTGAACCAGCGCGATGCCGAGCGGATCTCGCCGGCCGGCATAGTCGAACACGAGGGGCGCATAGCGGGCATAATCGCCCGGGCGCGCGGTGCCGACCCAATCGACGAGCACCTCGAGATCGTTGCGGAACTCGGCCAGCAGCGCGTCGGAAAGCGGCGTAGAGGGAATCCGTCCGTCATGCGCCCAGACGCAGCGGCGCAGAAGCTCGCGTCCCAGGGCGGCTCCGCTGCCCTCGTCGGAAATCTCGAAGCCCCAGCCGCCCACATAGCGGCATTGCCCGCCGACGCCGCCATACCCGCAGGAGCCCGTGCCCAGGATGAGAATGGCGCCGTCGCCGCCATTGAAGGCGCCGAGCCAGGCGGTGTGCGCATCCGTGTCGATGGCGAAGGAGGCGAAGGGGTGCGGACGGGACAAAAGCCGCTCGACGGCGCTCGCCTGCCCCGCGCCGGCGGCCCCCATGCCCACATGCGCGGATGCGAGGACCTCTTCCGGCAGACCCGCCTGGGCCAGGGCCTCCCGGCAGGCGGTCAGAATGGAGTTCCAGACGAGATCGGGGTCGAGACGGATGTTCGAAGGGCCTCCGGAGCCTTCACCCAGCAGGGTCCCATCCGCATCCCGCAGCCGCGCCCGGCATTTCGTGCCGCCGCCGTCGATGCCGAGAAAGAGGGGAATGCTCATAGGGGAAGAGAACTCTCAGGAAAGCGGAAGACCGGACTGGTATGATGCCACTTAATATCCAGTTGGGGAAGGGGCGGGGCAAAGCCATACCCAGGCCTTTCGGGGCCGGCGCTCCGGATCGGTCATGAAATGCGGGGTATACCGCGCCTCAGGTCTCAGAGACGGCGGCGGCGATTCGAGAGGCGAGGGCGCCGCCGAGAATGACGGAGGGCTTGTCCGACGCCACGACCCTGCCGCCGGCCACGAACACCATCTGGTCGGCGAGATCGGCGACGTCCTCCGGGGTGTGGATCGTCATGAGGATCGTAACGGGGCGCCGGCGGCGCAGATCGTCGACGAGGCGGACCATGTCGCGGCGAAGGCCAGGATCGAGGCCGCTGAAAGGCTCGTCGAGGAGGATCATCGGCCGTCCCGAGACGAGGGCACGGGCCAAGGCCACGCGCTGTCGCTGCCCGCCCGACATCTCGCCGGGTTTGCGCGCGCCGAAGCCGTGGAGGCCGACGGCATCCAGCATCTCGCCGATGAGACGGGTCTCGTCTTCGGACATGCGCAGGGACGGCCGAATCCCTAAGGCGACGTTCTGCGCCGCCGAAAGATGCGGGAAGAGATTATGGTCCTGAAAGACGATCGCCACGGGCCGCTTGGCGGGTTCGAGCGGCAGCAGATCGATCCCATCGAAGGCGAGCGTGCCGCTCTCCGGCGTCTCGAAGCCCGCGATCATGTGCAGCAGCGTGGTCTTCCCGCCGCCCGAGGGGCCGACAATGGCGCACAGCGCGCCCTTCTCCACATTCATGGAGTAGTCGGCCGTGAAATCCGGCCATGTGAGACGGCAGTTTTCAATCACCAGCATGAGACAGGCGGCCTGACACGTGAGCGAGGAGAAAAGCGACGAGGACGATGAAGAGGCCGATGGCCGAGGCTTCGTCGAGCCGGTACGATCCGAGACGCTCGAAGAGGAGATAGGGCAGCGTGACGAGATCCTGCCCGCCGAACAGGGCGATGATTCCGAAATCTCCGAAGGACAGGGCCATGGCCAGCGCGAAGGCGGCGCCGAAGGGCCGCCTGAGCAGGGGCCAGTCCATGATGGCGAGCTTGTTCACGCCGGAAAGCCCCAGGGACGCGGCGATCCGGCCGTAGCGTTCCTCCGCCGTCAGGAGACGCGGCGCGAGCGAACGATAGGCGAAGGGAAGGGCGGCGAGTCCGTTGATCAGGGGCAGAAGAATGAGGCCCGCAGCGGAGGGATCGACGAAGCGCCGCACGATCAGGAACAGGCCCGCGGTCAGGGCGAAGGGTGGAATGGCCAGCAGGGTGTTGGGCAGAAAGTCATAGAAGGCCGCGATGCGCGGCGAGCGGCGAACGACGCGCCACCGCCGTGCGGCCGATGCGAGGGCGAGCGCGAGAAGGCAGGCGATCGTCGCGGCGAGGAGGGCGATGATCATGCTCGTCGCGAAGGCGCGCACGAGGTCCGAGTCGATGACTGCGAGGATGTGGCTCAGTCCGCTCAATAAGCTGAGCGCCAGAGGCGCGATGAAGAGCGCTCCCGCACCGAGGATGGCGGCATCGAGGATCTTCAGGCTTCTGTTGCGTGCGTCGGGGCGCTGGACCAGGCCCCGGATGGTATGGGCCGACGGAGGGCGCGTCAGAGCCCAGTTGAGAATGCCCGTCAGCGTCAGGCAGATGACGAGCTGAATCAGCGAGAGCCAGGCCGCGCGGCCGAAATCGAGATCGATCTTGAGCGCTTCGTAGATGGCGACTTCGAGGGTCGAGCGGCTCGGGCCCCCGCCCAGCGCCAGCACGATGGCGAAGCTCTTGAAGCAGAGCAGGAAGACGAGTCCCGCAAGTCCGGGAAGCTCCGCGCGCAGCACCGGCCAGTCGAGATGGCGGAAGATATGGGCCGGCGTGAAGCCGAGAGCCGATGCGAGGCGCCAATGCTCGGCGGGAACGAGGCTCAGCGAATCGAGCAGAATGCGCGCCACGAAGGGCCCGTTGAGGAACACATGCGCGATCAGAATGCCGGGATAGCCGAAGATGCTGAAGCCGTTCGTCCATCCGAAGAACGAGAGGAGCTGCGCGGCCCATCCGCTTCGTCCGTAGACGGCGAAGACTGCGAAGACGGCGACGATGGTGGGGATCACCATGGTGGTGCCCAGAAAGGCCAGAGCTGCGCCGCGCCCCGGAAAGCGGCGTCGCGCCAGCGCGAGCGCCAGGGCGACGCCGAGGATGAGCGAGAGAAGAGTGGAAAGCGAGGCCTGGACGATCGAGAAGGTCAGGACGCGCCAGAGATAGGGGCCGATGGAGAGAAGCGTCGGCTTCTCTCCTCCGACGGCCGCCAGGGCGATGAAGCCGCCCGCAACCAGGGCCAGGAGGGCAAACGCCACGAGGCTTCCGGGCTGGGGCAGCGTTCTCGTCATCGCGGTGCGGTCAGCGCGCGGTGGCGTTGAGCCATGTGTCCGTGAACGCGCGGCGGTTCTGCTGCACCTCCTCCGGCGTGAAGAGCAGGGCCTTCTGCGGCTGGGGCAGATCCTTGAACGCGGCCGGCAGGCCCGCGGCGGGCGTCTTGGCCGGCATCATCCAGTTGCCTTCCGGCATCGCCGATTGGAAAGGCTCGCTGAGCACGAAGGCCATGAACTTTTTCGCGAGCTCGGGCTGCTTGGTCGTGCGCGTCATGCCGGCGATCTCCACCTGCATGTAGTGCCCTTCCGAGAAGATCGCGGCCTTGTAGTTGTTCTTCTTCTCCACGACGATGTGGTAGGCCGGAGACGTGGTGTAGGACATCACCATGTCCGCCTCGCCCTTCAGGAACAGGCCATAGGCCTCCGACCATCCCTTGGTGAAGGTGACGATGCGCGGCTTCAGCTGGGTCCAGGCCTCGCCCGCCTTGTCGCCATAGATCTTCTGCATCCAGAGCAGGAAGCCGAGGCCGGGCGCGCTGGTGCGCGGATCCTGCAGCACCACCTTCGGGCCGTTCGGGTTCTCGATGAGTTCCTTGAGGCTCTTCGGCGGATTGGGGAGCTTGTCGGAATCGTAGACGAAGGCGTAGTAGCCCCAGTCGAAGGGAACGAAGGTATCGTCGTTCCACGCGATCGGCAGCGCCAGATCCTTCACTTCCACGCCGTGCGGCGCGAAGACGCCGAGCGCCTTGGCTTCCGCCGCGAGGTTCACGTCGAGGCCGAGGACCACGTCGGCCTTCGTATCGGCGCCTTCGAGGCGCAGACGCCCGACGAGGCTTCCCGCGTCCTCGGCGGTGACCCAGGTGAGCTCGCAGCCGCAGGTCGCCTCGAAGCGTTCCTTGACGGTTTTGCCCGGGCCGTATTTCCCGGCGAACGAGCCGTAGGTGTAGACCGTGAGGACGGGCTTGCCCTGCGCGAAGGCGGCATTCGCCGCGAGGACGAGCGAGGCGAGGGTGAGAAGAGTTCGGCGTAACATCAAGATTGCTCCCATGCATGATGCAGGCCGGGTTGGCGGCACAACTCGCACGGGGCGCAGTTTCGGCTGCGATGTCGCATGCTCATTCCCTCCGCCGGCATGACCCGGATCAGGTTCGACGGGTCGGCGGCCGTTCCGCCTCTCAGCCCCTTGTGAGGCCCCCCGTGAGACACAAAAGCTTCTAAGGGAGATTGTCCTGTAACACAAGCTGAGCCCCCCAGGGCCGTCCTACGGCCCGGGCGCAACCTCGCGGCAGTGACCTTGCGGCAGAAGGTCGATTCTGGTTGGAATGGAAAAAACCAGGGACCTTACCTTCAATGAGCCTTCCTCAATCGTGTGATATTGTCGTCGTCGGCCTCGGCGCCATGGGTTCGGCTGCGCTCTACCAGCTGGCGAAACGCGGCGTGAAGGCCGTCGGGATCGACCGGTTCTCTCCCCCTCACGATCAGGGCTCGACCCATGGCGAGACGCGGATCACCCGCCAGGCCATCGGAGAAGGCGAAGTCTACGTGCCGCTCGTCCTGCGCTCCAACGAGATCTGGAAGGAGCTGGAGGCCGAGACCGGAGAGCGGCTTCTCGTGCAGAACGGATGCCTGATCATGGGGTCGAGCACGCCCCTGTCCAGCGGCGTCATCCGCTCGGCCTTTCTGGAGCGCACGCGAAGGGCCGCCGTCGCGTTCGATATTCCTCATGAGATGCTCAATGCGGCGGAGATCCGCCGGCGTTACCCGCAATTCATGCCCGGCGAGGACGAAATCGGCTATTTCGAGCCGGGCGGCGGTTATCTCAACCCGGAGCGGTGCGTCGCGGTGCAGCTCGAGCTTGCCCGGGCTCTCGGGGCAGTGACGCAGCTCGGAGCGCGCGTGGTCTCCGTGTCACCGGAGGGTGACAATGTGAGGGTCGTCACCGACCAGGGGGAGATCCTGGCCGGGCAGGCGATCGTCTCCGCCGGATCCTGGGCTCCCTCGCTTCTGGGGGCTCAGTTCGCACGGCTGCTGTCGCCGGCCCGCCAGGTGATGCACTGGTTCGAGGTCGATCCGGATTACGCCGGGTACTGGTCGCAAAGCCCCGTCTTCGCCTGGGGGCATGGGCCGAACCCCAACGACTTCTTCTACGGCTTTCCGGCCTTGAGCGGCAGCAATGCGATCAAGACGGCGGGCGAGCAATATGACGCCTTCGTGCATCCGGACGAGGTCGAGCGGGGCGTGGCGCCCGCTGAATCCGCGGCCATGTACGAGACGCATCTCGCCGGACGGGTTCAAGGACTTCGCCCTCATGCCGTGCGCGCCGTGACGTGCCTTTACACCATCACGCCGGATTCCAACTTCCTGATCGACCGGCATCCGGAGAGCGAGCGCATTCTCGTCGTGTCGCCGTGCTCGGGCCACGGCTTCAAGCATTCGGCGGCCATCGGCGAAGTGGCCGCGCAATCCATGATCGACGGAACCAGCAAGATCGACATCTCCGCTTTCGCGCTGTCCCGCTTCTCTCGCTGACGCCGTCGATCATTGCATGTCGCATAAAAAGGCCCGCGCAGGTTTTGAGGCTGCGCGGGCCGGGAACTGACTGATCCAGTCTGAGCTGATGATCAGCGGCGGGTGTTCTTGTCCTTGCCGGAGCCTGACGCCATTCCGGCGCGGCGCAGGGCATCGGCGAGAGCTCCTCCGCCCGATGCGACTGGCGCGGACGCCTTCTTCTCGTTCTGCGAGCGGTGCTTCTGGAAAGCGCCGCGATTGTCGTCCTGGCGGCCGGACGGGCGCTTCTCGGCAGGATCGCTCATGCGCATGCTGAGGGAGATGCGCTTGCGCGGAATATCGACCTCGAGCACCTTCACCTTCACGATGTCGCCGGGCTTCACCACGTCGCGCGGGTCCTTCACGAAGGTCTCGGACAGGGCGGAGATGTGAACCAATCCGTCCTGGTGCACGCCGATATCGACGAACGCCCCGAAGGCGGCCACGTTGGTCACGACGCCTTCCAGCATCATGCCGGGCTGAAGATCGCTGATCTTCTCGACGCCGTCCATGAAGGTCGCGGTCTTGAACTCGGGGCGCGGATCGCGACCGGGTTTCTCCAATTCGCTCAGGATATCCTTCACCGTCGGCACGCCGAATTTCTCATCCGTGAAGCTCTGAGGATTGAGCTTCTTCAGAACGCCGCCGTTACCGATCAGAATCTTGATGTCGCTCTTCGTCGCTTCGAGGATGCGGCGCACGACCGGATAGGCTTCGGGGTGCACGCCCGAGGCATCCAGCGGATCGTCGCCGTTCGGAATGCGCAGGAAGCCCGCGGCCTGCTCGAAGGTCTTCGGGCCAAGGCCCGACACTTCGGTGAGAGCCTTGCGTGTCTTGAACGGACCCTTGGCATCGCGATGCGTGACGATGTTCTTGGCGACCCATTCGCCGAGACCTGATACCCGCGCGAGCAGCGGCGCGGACGCGGTGTTGAGGTCGACGCCCACCGCGTTCACGCAATCCTCCACCACCGCGTCGAGCGAGCGGGAGAGCTTGTACTCGGCGAGATCGTGCTGGTACTGGCCGACGCCGATGGATTTGGGATCGATCTTCACCAGTTCCGCCAGCGGGTCCTGCAGGCGGCGTGCGATGGAGACCGCGCCGCGCAGCGAGACGTCGAGATCGGGCAGTTCCTGGCTCGCATAGGCCGAGGCCGAGTAGACGGAGGCGCCGGCTTCCGAGACCATGATCTTCGTGAGCTTCAGGTCCGGATGCTTGGACACGAGTTCGCCCGCGAGCTTGTCGGTCTCGCGCGAGGCGGTGCCGTTGCCGATGGCGATGAGCTCGACCTTGTGCACGCGGCACAGGCGCGCGAGGGTCGCAAGGGACTCGTCCCACTGACGCTTCGGCTCGTGCGGATAGATCGTATCCGTCGCCACGACCTTGCCGGTGGCGTCCACCACGGCCACCTTCACGCCGGTGCGATAGCCTGGATCGAGGCCCAGTGTCGGGCGCGTGCCGGCGGGCGCCGCGAGCAGAAGATCGCGCAGGTTTCCGGCGAACACCTTCACGGCCTCGTCCTCGGCGAGCTGCCAGAGTTTCATCTTCATGTCGAGTTCGATGGAGAACCGCAGCTTCGTGCGCCAGGCCCAGCGCACGGTGTCGAGAAGCCACTTGTCGCCGGGGCGGCCCTGATCGGCGATGCCGAACGCGAGAGCCGTGCGGCCCTCGTAGCGGCTGACATAGCCGGGCTCGGCCGCATCCTTGTCCTCTTCCATGCGTAGGTCGAGAATTTCCTCCTTCTCCCCGCGGAAGAGCGCGAGAATGCGATGGGAGGGAAGTTTCGGGAGCGGCTCCGCAAAGTCGAAGTAATCGGAAAACTTCGCGCCGTCCGTCTGCTTGCCATCGCGCACCTTGGACGTGAGGCTGCCGCGCTCCCAGTAGATCTCGCGAAGCGCGCCAAGAAGTTCCGCGTTTTCCGCGAAACGCTCCACGAGAATGGAGCGCGCGCCCTCGAGCGCGGCTTCCGGTGTCGCAACCTCCTTGTCCGCGTTCACGAAAGCGGCGGCGGCCTCCTTCGGGTCGCGCTGCGGTTCGGCGAGGATGAGATCGGCGAGCGGTTCGAGCCCCGCCTCCTTGGCGATCTGGGCCTTGGTGCGGCGCTTGGGCTTGTAGGGGAGGTAGAGGTCTTCGAGGCGCGCCTTGGTATCGGCGTTGTTGATCTGAAGCGCCAGCTCGTCCGTGAGCTTGCCCTGCTCGCGGATGCTGTCGAGGATCGTCTTGCGGCGGTCCTCCATCTCGCGCAGATAGCGCAGCCGCTCTTCCAGGGTTCGCAACTGTGCGTCGTCGAGAGTGCCGGTAACTTCCTTACGATAGCGCGCGACGAAGGGCACGGTCGCGCCGCCGTCGAGCAGCTCGACCGCCGCCTTGACCTGCCATTCCTGAACATTCAGTTCGCTCGCGATGCGCTGGCCGATGGATAGCATGGACCTCTCCGAAATGAGACAAGGTGCGGCTTCTACGGGGTGCTGGCCCCCGGGGTCAACGGCCTATCCCCAGCTCCGGGGTCGCAGTGCCCCTAGGGAAAGATCGGGCGAAGATCCGTCAAAATCCTCTTGGCTCCCGGGAATGAGCCGTATAGACCATCCGGCCCTTCCACCCCTTTGAGCCGGGTCCGCCATGTCCGCTGTCCAAGATCTTTCCATCGGCATCGACTTCGGAACCAGCAATACCGTCGTGGCGGTCGCCGATTCGCACGGGCATGTGGAGGCGATCACCTTCGATCACGGCGGCGAGACCCTGAAAGTCTATGTCACGGCCCTCTGTTTCTGGGACGAGCGCCACGGCAACGGGCTCAAGACCCAGGTCGAGGGCGGGCCCTGGGCCATCGAGCAGTTCCTCGAGGGGCTCGATCCGCACCGTTTCATCCAGTCGTTCAAGACCTTCGCGGCGAGCGCGACCTTTCAGGAAACCCGGATCTTCCGTGACCGCTATCGCTTCGAGGATCTTCTGAGCACGTTCCTGCGCACGCTCGTGCGCCATGGCGGATCGCGGCTGGACTGGGGCGCGCGCAACGTGGTGATCGGCCGGCCGGTGCAGTTCGCCGGCTACAATCCGGACGACGATCTCGCCATGCAGCGCTACCGCGCGGCGTTCGGCAAGCTCGGGGCCGATCATGCGCGCTATGTCTACGAGCCTGTCGGCGCCGCCTTCTTCTATGCGCGCGGGCTCGATCGCGATTCCACCGTGCTGGTGGCGGATTTCGGCGGTGGCACCAGCGACTTCTCGGTGATGCGGTTCTCCCGCGCGAGCGGCGTGCTTCGCGCGGAGCCGCTCGGCCATTCGGGCATCGGCATCGCCGGCGATGCTTTCGACTACCGCATCGTCGATCACGTCGTCTCGCCCCGGCTCGGCAAGGGCGGGCTCTATCGGTCCATGGGAAAGACTCTGTCGATTCCCAATCACTACTACGCCAATTTCGCGCGCTGGAACCAGCTCGCCATGATGAAAGGCAGCGGGGATCTGAAGGAGCTGCGCGAACTGGCGAAAGTGGCGCTCGAGCCCGAGCCGCTGGAGAAATTCATCGACATCATCGAATACGACCTGGGCTTTGCGCTCTACCGCGCCGTGTCCGCCGCGAAAGTGGCGCTGTCGAACGGGGAGGAGACGGAGTTCCGCTTCAAGGCCGAGGGCGTGGACATCGAGGCGACGATCACCCGCGCGGATTTCGAGGAATGGATCATGGACGACGTGAAGCGGATCGCGGCGACGGTCGACGAAGCGATCGCCCGATCCGGCATTTCGGCAACCGAGGTCGACAGGGTGTTTCTGACCGGGGGAACCTCCTTCGTCCCCGCGATCCGCCGCCTCTTCGCGGAGCGCTTCGGCGAGGAGCGGCTGGCGTCGGCGGACCAGTTCGAGTCGATCGCCTATGGTCTGGCGCTGATCGGACAGAGCGACGATCCGGGCCGCTGGGCGGTCGGCACGTAAGATTGCTCTTGCGGCCGGCGGCGGCGAGGAGTCTACTTCGCGGTGCAGCATGAAGACCTGACCAGGGAGCCGCGCCGTGTCCCTCATCAATCCCGACGTCATGCCTGAGAAGGATTTCCCGCTCCGCGACGATATCCGGCTCCTGGGCCGCCTTTTGGGTGATACGATCCGGCAGCAGGAGGGCGAGGCGGTTTTCGAGATTGTCGAGCGGATCCGCCAGACCTCGATCCGCTTCCACCGAGATGAGGACGAAGCCGCGCGCCAGGAACTGGAAACAATCCTGGACAGCCTCTCGCGGGGGCGCACCAACCAGATCATCCGCGCCTACACTTATTTCTCGCATCTGGCGAACATCGCGGAGGACCAGCACCACGTGCGCCGCTCCCGCGCGCACGCCGTGGCGGGAGCCCATGCCATGGCCGCGCCGGAGCCGCGCGAGGGCACGCTCGCCCGCGCCCTGAAGCTCGCCCGGGAGGCTGGAATCAGCCAGGAAACGCTGCAGGCCTTCTTCGCCTCCGCCCTCATCGTTCCGGTCCTGACCGCGCATCCGACGGAAGTGCGCCGCAAGAGCACCATCGACCGGGAAATGGAGATCTCCCAGGTTCTCGCGCAGCGCGACCGCTATGCGCTCACGCCGGAGGAGGAGGCAGCGTCGGAGGAGGCTCTCCGCCGCGCCGTTCTCACCCTGTGGCAGACGAGCATCCTGCGGCGCAACCGCCTGAAGGTGATCGACGAGGTCGTGAATGGCCTCGCGTATTACGATTATACCTTCTTCAAGGAGCTGCCGCGGGTTTACGCCTCGCTGGAAGACCAGCTCGCGGCCATGGATCCCAAATGGCAGAGCATGGAGATCCCGTCCTTCCTGCGCATGGGAAGCTGGATCGGCGGCGACCGCGACGGAAATCCGTTCGTCACGGCCGATGCGCTCGAACAGGCGCTGCGCCTGCAGAGCAAGCATGCCCTCGGATTCTATCTGGAGGAGCTGCATTGTCTCGGCGCGGAGCTGTCGCTCGACGAGCATTACGTGAATGCGTCCGAACAGGTTCATGAATTGGCGAAGGCCTCGCCCGATCAGTCTCCGCACCGGCAGAGCGAGCCCTATCGCAAGGCCATCACAGGCATGTATGCGCGTCTGGCCGCGACGGCCGCCGGGTTCGGCCATGCGGATATCGCGCGGCACGCCGTGGGCGATGCGCCGGCCTATGAAAGCGTCGAGGCGTTTTCAGGGGACCTCTCGATTCTGCACCGCTCGCTGATGTCGAACGGTTCGGGCACTCTCGCACGAGGCCGCCTGCGCCGCCTGCGCCGTGCGGTCGATGTGTTCGGCTTCCATCTCGCAAGCCTGGACCTGCGCCAGAACGCCGACGTGCATCAGCGCGTGGTGGGTGAGCTCTTCGAGAAGGCCGTTCCGGGCACGGCCTATGAAACGCTGGCCGAGCAGCAGCGGGTCGATCTGCTGCTGGAAGAACTCAGGACACCTCGGTTGCTGACGTCTCCTTACCTGGAATACTCGCCGGAGACAGCGTCGGAACTCGCCATCACCCGTGAAGCGGCAAAGGCGCACCGGCGCTACGGGAAGGCTGCGGTTCCCAATTACGTAATCTCGAAGGCCAGCGACCCGTCCGACGTGCTGGAGGTTGCTCTCCTGCTGAAGGAGGCAGGTCTTCTTCGCCCGCACGAAGGCGACATGGCGGTGAACGTCATTCCGCTCTTCGAAACCATCGCGGACCTGCGCAATTGCAGCCGCGTCATGAACGACCTCTTCATGCTGCCCGACTACATGCGCCTCCTGCGCAGCCGCGGGCAGGTGCAGGAGGTCATGCTCGGCTATTCCGACAGCAACAAGGATGGCGGCTATCTCACCTCGGGCTGGGAGCTCTACAAGGCAGAGACCGAACTGGTCGCCGTTTTCGAGCGCCATGGCGTCCGCCTGCGCCTGTTCCACGGGCGCGGCGGCTCCGTCGGCCGCGGCGGAGGGCCGAGCTACCAGGCCATTCTCGCGCAGCCGGGCGGAGCCGTGCAGGGCTCCATCCGCATCACCGAGCAGGGTGAAGTCATCGCGGGCAAATACTCGAACCCCGATCTCGGACGGCGCAACCTGGAGATTTTTGCCGCAGCCACGTTGGAGGCATCTCTGCTGCATTCGGGCCAATCCGCGCCGCGCAACGAGTATCTCGGCGCCATGGAGGAACTTTCCGAGAGCGCCTACGAGGCCTATCGCGCTCTCGTCTACGGGACCGAAGGTTTCGAGCGCTATTTCTGGGAATCCACGGTGATCGGCGAGATCGCCCATCTCAACATCGGCAGCCGCCCGGCTTCGCGCACGAACTCCCGGCGGATCGAGGACCTGCGCGCCATTCCCTGGGTGTTCGGATGGGCGCAGTGCCGTCTCATGCTGCCGGGCTGGTACGGTTTCGGCTCCGCCGTCAATGCTTTCGTCGAGAAGCATCCCGAGACCGGGCTCGCACTGCTGCAGGAGATGTACCGCGAGTGGCCGTTCTTCCAGGCGCTGCTGTCGAACATGGACATGGTGCTCGCCAAGAGCAACATCGCCATCGCGTCGCGCTACGCGAAGCTGGTGGCGGACGAGGCCCTGCGCCAGGCCATCTTTCCCCGTCTCCGGCACGAATGGGAGGATTCCATCAGGACGCTGCTCGCCATCATGGGACAGCAAGCGCTCCTTGACGGAAATCCGCTGCTCGCCCGTTCCATCCGCAATCGCTTTCCCTATCTCGATCCGTTGAACCATCTTCAGATCGAGCTGTTGAAGCGTCACCGTTCAGGGGATGCGGACGATGAGGTGGTCGAGGGTCTTCATCTCTCCATCAACGGAATCGCCGCGGGCCTGCGCAACAGCGGCTGACCGGCGCACCCCGGAACCCACTTGTCGCACGCGGGGTTGAAACAACGAAGCGTCGCCTGCTTTCGGGCAGGCGACAGCCGAGTGTTTTGACTCACAGGAGAACACCATGTCCCGTGGCGACAAGTCGGCTTACACCGACAAGCAGAAGCGCAAGGCCGAGCATATCGAGGAATCCTACGAAAGCCGGGGCACCCCGGAAAAGGAAGCGGAGCGGCGCGCCTGGGCGACCGTCAACAAGCAGGCCGGCGGCGGCAAGAAAAGCGGTTCCGGCCGGCATTGATAGAGTGGCCGCCGAAGGACCTGCCCTCGGGTCGTCGACGCGAGGCGAGCGCCTTCGGCGTGCCGTCAGGCCTGGGCGGGACTGGGATCCGCGACAGGCCTCTTTCCCTTCGGTTCCGGAGTGTATGGTTGCGGCCGGTTCAGAGCTGCGATCATCACGTATGAGATGATCATCAGCAGGAACCAGGCGCCCAGCTTGGTGAACGGCACCATCGACCATCCCTTCATCTGATGCGGGTAAAGCCACGCACCGGTGATGGTGCCGATATTCTCCGCAAGCCAGATGAAGAGCGAAACCAGCACGAAGCCGAGCAGCAGCGGCATCCGGCGGTGGACGCGCCATACCTTGAAATAGACCGTCGTGCGCCCGAACAGCAGAGCCGTGAAGGCGAACAGCACGAGCCGGAAATCCGTCGTAAAATGGTGAGCGAAGAAATTGAGATAGATGCCGATGGACAGGATAATCGTTGCCCAGACGGTTGGATGATGGGCGAAGCGGAAGTCGAACAGCCTCCACACCCGAGCGAGATAGCTGCCGACAGCCGCGTACATGAAGCCTGCGAAGAGCGGGGCTCCGCCAATTCTCAGAAAGCTCGCTTCGGGATAGGCCCAGGAGCCTACCGAGGTTTTGAAGATCTCCATGGCTGTGCCGACCACATGAAAGAGCAGGATGACCCTGGCCTCTTCCGTGGTTTCGAGGCGCGCCGCAATCAAACCCGCCTGGATCAGGATGGCCATGACGAACAGCGCATCATAGCGGGGGATCGGTGATGCTGCCGGATACCAGAGCTTCGTGGCGATCAGCAGAGCGACCATGAGGCCGCCGAACAGGCACGCCCACCCCTGCTTGATGCCGAAACGGAGGAATTCGAAGAGTCCGGATATCCACGGGCCCTTGCTCTCCGCTGATCGTGCGAGGCTTTCTTCGGCCGCGATGAAGCGGGCCGTGAAGGGCCAGAGCTTGGCGGAGCTCCGGCGAGAGATCTCAGTTTTATGTAACGTCATATCATGCTTGTGGCATGATCTTTTCCGCCTGCCAAGTCTGGGCCCGTCAGGTCTGAGATGGTCTTGCCCCTGGAGATACCCCGCGAGGCCGTGTAAGGAGGGGGCTCGTTGACCTTCCAGGGAGGAAGCCTTGCTCACGAGTTCCGCCGCCGGCGTTTATGTCATCTGTCCCACCCCCTTCGAAAGCGACGGTCGCCTCGATACGGCCTCGACCGATCGCATGGTCGAAGCCTATCTCGAAGCCGGTGCAACGGGTCTCACGATTCTCGGCATCATGGGCGAGGCACCGAAGCTCACTGCCGACGAGTCGCAAGCTTTCGTGCGCCAGGTCATGAAGGCCGTCGCAGGGCGCGTTCCCGTGATCGTCGGCGTCTCGGCCGCGGGCTTTGCCGCCATGTCGGCCTTGTCCGGCAACGCGATGGATGCGGGCGCGGCCGGCGTGATGATCGCGCCGCCTTCGACGCTCAGGACCGACGATCAGATCGTCTCCTATTATGCCGATGCGGCGGAAGCCATCGGAACGGACGTGCCTTTCGTGCTTCAGGATTACCCGCTCACCACCAACGTGGTGATGACGCCCAAGGTGATCATGCGCATCATCGAGCAGAACCCCTCCTGCGTCATGCTCAAGCACGAGGATTGGCCGGGTCTCGACAAGATCACGACGCTGCGCCGCGCGAGCGATGCGGGCGATGTGCGCCGCGTCTCAATTCTCTGCGGAAACGGCGGCCTGTTCCTTCCCTTCGAGATGGAACGCGGCGCCGACGGCGCCATGACGGGCTATGCTTATCCCGAGATGCTGGTGGGCGTCGTCAACCTCATCAATCAGGGCCGGCGCAAGGAAGCGCACGATCTGTTCGACCGCCACCTGCCGCTGGTGCGCTACGAGACGCAGCCGGGCGTGGGCCTCGCCGTCCGCAAATATGTGCTCAAGAAGCGCGGCATCATCGCCCATGACACGTTGCGCAAGCCCGGACCGAAGCTGAGTCCGGAAACCGTTTCCGAAATCGACTGGCTGATGCAGCGCATCGAGCGCTCGGAATAAGCAGGGAGCCTCACACAGATGAAGACAGGATTGGAAGGAAAGCGCGCGCTGGTGCTCGGCGCCAGCAAGGGCCTGGGCTTCGGCATCGCTCAAGGGCTTGCCGAGGAGGGCGTCCGCGTCGCCATCGCGAGCCGCACCATGGACGGCTCGAAAGCGGCTGCCGACAAGATCGGCCGCGGCGTCGTGCCGTTCGTCTGCGATACGGGCAAGGTCGATCAGGTCGATGCCCTTGCGAAGGACGTGACGGACGCCTTCGGCGGCGTCGACATTCTCGTGCTCAACAGCGGCGGTCCGCCTCCCGGCAAGGCGCAGGGCGTCTCGTCCGACCAGTGGCGGCAATCGTTCGAGGGCATGTTCGTCAACCTCGTGCGCATCACGGATCACCTGCTGCCCGGCATGATCGAGCGCAAGTTCGGGCGCATCATCTCGGTGATCTCGTCCGGCGTCATCCAGCCGATTCCGAACCTCGCGATCTCGAACGCCATCCGCCCGGCCCTCGTCGGCTGGGGCAAGACGCTGTCGAGCGAGGTGGCCTCCTCGGGCGTGACGGTCAACGCGATCGCGCCGGGACGGATCGCGACGGACCGCCTGAAGCAGCTCGACGCCGCCAATGCGGAGCGCACGGGACGTTCCGTCGAGGACGTCGCCGCCGCCGCGCGCGGAGGCATTCCGGCGGGACGCTATGGCACGATCGAGGAGTTCGCGGCCGCGGCGGTGTTCCTCGCCAGCGAGCAGGCCTCCTTCATGACAGGCTCGATCCTGCGCGTGGACGGCGGACAGATCTCGTCCGTGACCTGATGTCGTTAAAGGGGGAGGGACATGGATATGTCTCTCCCTCATGCCTTGCGGACTGCGATCAGCCGATCACTCCCGCCGCGTAGAGGGCAATGCCCGCCGCCGATGTCGTCGCCAGGGTCGGCAACATCCCGATCTTGAAGCGGAACATCATCAGGACGGCTGCGGCCGACAGCAGAAGCGCCCAGAGATCGGCGCTCGCCCAGACCGGCATGTCGAGGCTGATCGGTCCCCAGGCGACATGATGAACCTCGCGGAAAATCGTGTGGATGCCGAACCAGACCGCCAGGTTCACGATGACGCCGACAACCGCCGCCGTGATGGCGGAAAGCGCTCCGCTCAAGCCTCTGTTGCCCCGCAGCGCCTCGATGTAGGGCGCACCGAGAAAGATCCACAGGAAGCAGGGCGTGAACGTCACCCAGGTGGTCAGAAGCCCTCCCAGCGTACCGGCCACGAGCGGATGGAGCGCCCCCGGGTCGCGGAAGGCTGCCATGAAGCCTACGAATTGCAGCACCATGATGAGCGGTCCGGGCGTCGTCTCGGCCATGCCGAGCCCGTCCAGCATCTCGCCGGGCTTCAGCCAGCCGTAGGTTTCGACGGCCTGCTGCGCCACGTAGGCCAGCGCCGCATAGGCGCCGCCGAAGGTGACCATCGCCATCTTGGAGAAGAACAGGGCGATCTGGCTGAAGACGTTTCCAGGGCCGAGCACGAGCAGGAGCAGGCCAACCGGCACCAGCCAGAGTCCAAGCCAAAGCGCCGCGACGCGGATGCTGCGCCTGATGTTCGGGTGAGCATGAGCAGGGATGTCCCTGCCGAGGAGATCGTCGGATTCTCCCTCGGTGCCGGTGGACGGAACGAAGTGAGGAAGTCCGAGTTTCGCGCCCGCGAAGCCGATCAAGGCGGCAGACAGGATGATCGCCGGGAAGGGGATCCTCAGGAAGAAGATCCCCACGAAGGCCGCCGCCGCAAGGGCGATCATGGCGTTGTTCCTCAGCGCGCGCCTGCCGATCCGCATCACGGCTTCGAGGACGACGGCGAGCACGGCGGCCTTCAGGCCGAAGAACAGGGCGGCGACGAATCCGGCATGGCCATAGAGCGCATAGATCCAGCTCAACCCCATGATCGCGATCACGCCGGGCAGGATGAACAGGCCGCCGGCCATGATGCCGCCCCGCGTCCGATGCATCAGCCAGCCCACATAGGTGGCGAGCTGCTGCGCCTCCGGCCCCGGCAGGAGCATGCAGTAATTGAGCGCGTGCAGGAAGCGCTCCTCGGAGATCCAGCGCTTCTCCTCGACGAGGATGCGATGCATCACCGCGATCTGCCCCGCAGGCCCGCCGAAGCTCAGGGCCGCGACGCGCAGCCAGACGCGGAAGGCTTCACGGGTGGACACATCGTGCCGGAGGATTGGCCGGGGTGAGCCCTCCGCAGGGCCCGCATCCCTACCCAAGATGCTCCTCCTGGGTGGGAACGACCAGGCCATTCTCCACCAGGGCCTTCCACGTGCCTTCGGCATTGTCGGCGAAATTCACGAGCTTGCGATCGTCTGCATTGACCATCCCGTGTTCGAGCAGGGCATCGAACTTGACGACAGACTGCCAGTATTCCTTGTCGAACAGGACTATCGGCAGGGGGGCCACCTTGCCGGTCTGACGGAGGGTGAGGATCTCGAACAGCTCGTCCAGGGTGCCGAACCCGCCCGGGAACACCACGAGCGCATTGGCGCGCATCGCCAGGTGCATCTTGCGCATGGCGAAGTAGTGGAAGCGGAAGGTGAGATCGGGCGTCGAATAGGGGTTGGGCGCCTGCTCGTGGGGCAGGGTGATGTTGAAGCCGATGGAAGGAGCGCCCGCCTCGAAGGCGCCGCGATTGGCAGCCTCCATGATGCCGGGGCCTCCGCCGGTCGCGATGACGTTGTCGCGGATGCCGCCGTTCACGGTCAGTGCGCCGCCCCGCTGCGAGGCGATCGCCCCGAAGGCGCGGGCCTCCTCGTACCAGTACGGATGCCGTCCCGGCCCGTCCTCGCGAACGCGCGCGCTTCCGAACACGACGATGGTGGAGCGCACCCCCCAGATCCGCAGGCTCTCCTCGGCCTTGGCATATTCCAGCTGGAAGCGGACGCCCCGCATGGAATCCCCCAGCAGGAAATCCTGGTCGAGGGCCGCCAAGCGGTAGGAAGGAGAATCGAGATGGGCCGCGTTGGAAGGCCTTCTGGTGTCCATCGGCAGGAGCTCCTGTGAGTCTGGACCGCAGAAAGCACATCCTCGCGCCGCCGTTAAGAGCCCAACGGCCCCGTTGGAATTTCCTGGGGACCGGAGGGCGGAACGCCGATGGGTTCGCTCGGGCTGGGAGTTTCGCTCGGCGTGTCGGGCGGGACGCCCAGAGGTTCTCCGGGGCTCGGGAGGCCGGCGGGGCCGGGATCCGGGTGAACCGGCTGAGGGGCCGGACTCGGCACGTCCGGCTGCGGCGGCGTCGGGTTGGGCGTGTCTGACATGGCCGGGCTTCCTTCTATGGCAAGGCTCCGGTTCCGAACGGAAGACAAACGGCCTTTGTTCCGAACCGCGCCGCGCCCGGGCATTCGCCTATTTGTCCGTAGGCTCCACCGCCACGCTCGCTATACTTACCGACCGGAAGGGCGAAGCGGCCCTTTGGACGATCGAAGGGAGCGCCTGCCTGTGAAACGCATGTCTTCAATCAACGCCACGGACATCCTGCCTGCCGACGGATATCGGGGAGCGCTCGCCGGCCGCGTTTGGCGGCCGGGGCTCGGCCCCTGTGTGGCGGCCATCCGGGAGGAGGGCGTGTTCGACATCTCCGCAACCTGCGCCACCATGAGCGAATTGGCCGCCATGGACGATCCGGCGCGGACGCTGAGGACGGCCCGGGGCGAGAGGATCGCCTCCATCGAGGAGCTCGTGGCCAATACGCCCTCCGACAGCCGTGACATGTCGAAGCCATGGCTGCTGGCGCCGATCGACCTTCAGGTGATCAAGGCCGCCGGGGTCACGTTCGCGGTGTCGATGCTGGAGCGCGTCATCGAGGAGCGGGCCCGGGGGGACGCGAGCGCCGCCGCCGCCATCCGGGCGGAGGTGTTGCGCCTGGTCGGGGACGATCTCAGCCGCCTGAAGCCGGGATCGTCCGAGGCGATGGCCTTGAAGGACGTGCTCGTCGCCCAGGGAGCCTGGAGCCAGTATCTCGAAGTGGGCATCGGGCCCGATGCGGAGGTGTTCACCAAGGCGCCGACCCTGTCGGCCGTCGGCGCATTCATGGATGCGGGCCTGCACCCGAAATCCACCTGGAACAATCCTGAACCGGAAGTGGTGATCGTGGTCACGGCCGACGGCAGGATCGTTGGGGCGAGCCTGGGCAACGATGTGAACCTGCGCGACTTCGAGGGCCGGTCCGCATTGCTCCTGTCGAAGGCCAAGGACAACAATGCCTCCTGTGCCTTGGGGCCGTTCGTCCGTTTCTTCGACGAAACCTTCTCCCTCGACGACGTGCGCAGCACGACCGTGACGCTCACCGTCGAAGGCGAGGACGGGTTCAAACTCGAAGGCTCGTCGTCGATCACGAAGATCAGCCGGGATCCCGAGGATCTCGTCGCGCAGACGCTGGGCCCGCATCATCAGTATCCGGACGGTTTCGTGCTGTTTCTCGGCACCATGTTCGCGCCGACGCAGGATCGTGACGACGCCGGCATGGGGTTCACGCACAAGACCGGCGATATCGTCACGATCGCAGCGCCGAAACTCGGCGCGCTCGTGAACCGGATGAGGCCGAGTTCGGAATGCGAGCCGTGGACGTTCGGCCTGAGCGCTCTCATGCGCAATCTCGCGGAGCGCAATCTGTTGAAGTCGCAATGAATTGTTCTGGAGATGCGCGCGTTCACGACCGCGCATCTCTTTAAGCATCGTCCATTTTAATATTTAAAATAACGTTACTTGAAAAATTAACTCCATTTGCAGGTCCCGAAGCGGCTTTCTCCCTAATTCCATTGAAGTTTGCCTTGTGAACGCCATCATAAGCGACCACGAGAGTTGCCGATCCGAAGGGTTCGCCTTACGCCGTATGGATGTTGTTGCGTGTCAAGACATGCTTGCCGAGCATGCTTGATATGAATTGAAACTTCATTCTGTTGAATGTCGGTGTAGCGCGTTTTAAGGCCCGACGATGGATTGTGCATTGCATCAGAGAGCTAAAAATGGTTGCTTCTAGACGTTATCTTATTGCCTCGTCTCTTGCGCGCCTGATCAGAAAAGAGAGAGGCGGCAACCGCATCACCGAAGGCCACTTTCCGAACCAGGCCGACCGGAGCTCATTCGTGATCGTGGACGGCGACAAGGGGAGCCTCGTCCTCGTTCAGTCTGGGCCGAATGGTCCGGTCGAGGAGCGCACCGACGTGCCGCGCGCCCACGCCGAGGCGCTGCTCGATGTGACGCCGGGAAAGATCGACTATCTTCTGACGCATCTGGCCGTCGGCACCCGTGACGTTCAGATTGCCCGCTTCGTCACGCCGGGTCCGCTCGACATGATCTCCGTCTCGTTCGAAAGCGAGGAAGAGGCGCGGGACTTCCGCCCGTTGTCGTGGTTCGGCCCGGACATCACGTCGGATGCCGCCTACCAGAACCGCGCGATCGCCCTCAACGGTGCGCCGCAGGTGCCGGAAGTTCCGCTGAACAATGCGGCCCTCAACAGCCTTCTCGATACGCTCGAGAACCGCTACAGCGGCTCACGCTCCTATGCCCAGCAGCCGCAGGCGAGGCCTTCCGCCGAGGTCGAGATCGTTCAGACCGCTCCGGCTGCGGAGAGAGCGGCGCCGGCCGCGCAAGGCAGACTGCAGGCGCAGCAGACCGCATCCGCTTCGACCGATGTCGAGATTGCCGAGGACGAGAGCAACGATCTCAATCTCAGCATCGAGGACAATGTCATCCGCGAGTTGGCGCGCTCCCTGCGGCCTCAGCGGCGGTCGTAATTCGAAAAGCCCGGATCCTTCGATCCGGGCTTTTTCGTCAGCTCGGCAGAACGATGCAGCTTCCGCCGAGTGAACGGATCTTCTGGCACAGATCCTCCGCATCCTTACGGGTCTCGGCCGGCGCGCGGACGCGATAGAATGTTCGTGTCCCCCGATAGCGCAGCCTCGTTCCGATGATCATGGGCCGCGTATCCTTCAGCACGGACGCATAGGCCGTGCTGGCTCGCCGGTATGTGGAGAGGGCCTGATCCTTAGAAAAGTTGCCTGCCAGCTGAACGCCCCAGGGCGCGAAGGGGGCCTCGACGGCACTGGCATTGCCGCGTCCAGGCTGGCGAAGTACCGCGACGATCTGCCGGCAGCTCTCCGGCTCCGGGTCGTTCCCGCGCGGGTCCTGCGGGTCCTGGCTCTTCTTCAGGTCCTCCGCCCATGCCTCCGCGCTGCGTCCCGTGATCGAGGCGACATAGTTTCTCGTCTCGGCCGGCAGTTCCCCGCGTCCTTCGAGCCATGACGAAACCCGGGCGGGGCCGCCATTATAGGCGGCGGCCGCAAGTCCCAGATTGCCGAAGCGCCCCGAGAGCTCGGCGATCAGCTCGGCGGCTTTGGGGATTGCCTGCTCGGGATCGAACGGGTCTGTTAGTCCCCGATCCCTCGCGGTCCCCGGCATGAACTGCGCCACGCCCTGGGCTCCGGCAGAGCTCACCACGCCCGTGCGGAACGAGCTTTCCTGCCAGATGAGTTTGGTCAGAAAATCCTGCGGCAGATCCTGCTGTCGCGCCGCTCCTTCGATGAGGCGGCACAAGGCCTGCTCGACGCTCTCCCCGGAGCTGAATGGCGCCGCCGAAGCCGCTTCGCAGAGAGCGAGAACCCCGCAGAGTGGCAGCAGCCAGACGCGCATGTCACATCCTGTGAAAAGAAACGTGCCGTGAAATGAACTGGCAACCGCAGACGATCGAACCTTGAAAGATAGGCGATCGTTCGCGAGGCCAAGAGGACGCCGATCGACGTGATCGGTGATACGAGGGCATCCTGGCATGGAACCCCGTCAGCCCTGATCCGGGACTTGCGATTGCATGCGACAGGCTTGACCCTTAAAACCTCCCCAGGGCCATGCTGGCTCGAACGAATCAGAACTCCGCGTCGGTGATGTCATGGCCTCGTTTTTGAAAGATCTCTGGACCCGCCTTTCAGGGGCAAGCGACCGTGAAGACACGCGCGAGGTCACGGCCGAGGCCGTGGAGTACAAGGGCTTTCGCATCCGGCCTGCGCCCTATCCCTCGAAGGGACAATATCAGACCGCTGGAGTCATCGAGAAGGATTCCGAGGCTGGCGTGAAAGAGCATCGCTTCGTACGGGCCGAAACTCATCCGAGCAAGGATGACGCGGTCGCCTTCGCCATTGTCAAAGGCAAGCAGATCATCGACGAGCAGGGTGAGCGCATCTTTGATTGAGAGAGATTGTTTCAATTCTCTCTCGTCTATTTCCTTTCGTGCTGTCTGCATCAAGTAACCCCTTTCGCTGCATCTGAACGAGGCCGCATACCCGCGGTGGCGCCGATTGTTGGAACGGCGCCGACCATCGGCCGCATCAGCAAGGGAGCACCAGATGGCCAACAGCCCTAAAGACCCCAAATCCGGCAAGTCCCCAGCAACGAAAGGCCCGGATCAGGTTCTGACGAACCGGCAGGGGCATCCGATCGCCAACAATCAATCGCAGCGCACGGTCGGCTCGCGTGGCCCGGCGACGCTGGAAAATTACCAGTTTCTTGAAAAGATCACCCATTTCGACCGCGAGCGTATTCCGGAGCGCGTGGTCCATGCGCGCGGCTTCGTCTGCTACGGAGAGTTCGAGGCGACCGGCAAGATCGGCGACGAACCCGCATCCAAATTCACGCGGGCCAAGCTGTTCCAGCAGGCCGGCAAGAAGACGCCGCTTGCCATCCGCTTCTCGACCGTGATCGGCGGCCGTGACTCCTCGGAAGTGGCGCGTGACCCGCGCGGCTTCGCGGTAAAGTTCTACACG
The DNA here is from genome assembly GCF_055792805.1 of Microvirga sp. HS2. Lineage (NCBI taxonomy): Bacteria > Pseudomonadati > Pseudomonadota > Alphaproteobacteria > Hyphomicrobiales > Methylobacteriaceae > Microvirga > Microvirga sp. HS2. Next base: position 53,935 of record NZ_JBVVAJ010000003.1, on the reverse strand, counting down.
GAAGACGGCAACTGGGATCTCGTCGGAAACAACTTGGCTGTTTTCTTCATTCGTGACGCCATCAAGTTTCCGGACGTCATTCATTCGCTCAAGCCGGATCCGGTCACGTTCCGCCAGGAGCCGAACCGCATTTTCGACTTCATGAGCCAGACGCCGGAATCCATGCACATGCTGACGCATCTGTTCAGCCCGCGCGGGATCCCGGCGAGCTACCGGCACATGGAGGGCTTCGGCGTCAACACCTACAAGATGGTCAATGCGCAGGGCGGAACGGTGCTCGTGAAGTACCATTTCCATCCGCGCTGCGGCCTGGCGAGCCTGACCGCCGAGGAAGCCGCCAAGGTTCAGGCCCAGGACCTCGGCTCCGCTTCGAAGGACCTCTATGAGGCCATCGAACGCGGCGAGCATCCGCAATGGGACATGTATGTGCAGATCATGGAGGATCATGATCATCCGGAACTCGACTGGGATCCGCTGGACGACACCAAGGTCTGGCCGGAGAAGGATTTTCCGCTCCGCCATATCGGCGTGATGACGCTCAACCGCAACGTTCAGGATCATTTCAACGAGAACGAGCAGATCGCCATGGGGACGGGCGTGCTCGTCGATGGCCTCGATTTCTCGGACGACAAGATGCTCGTCGGGCGCACTTTTTCCTACTCGGATACGCAGCGCTATCGCGTCGGCACCAACTATCTGCAACTGCCCGTGAACCAGGCCAAGAACGCCAAGGTCGCCACGAACCTGAACGGCGGCCAGATGTCCTATGGCCGCGATCTCGCGCCGGGGCAGAACCCGCATGTGAATTACGAGCCGTCCATTCACGACGGCCTCCACGAGTCGCCTCGGGAGGAGCCGAACAATCCTCCCGAGATCCGCGGACGCCTCACCCGCAGCGTGATCGAGCGGCGAAACGACTATCTTCACGCGCGCGGGCGCTACTGCACCATGATGGACTGGGAGCGCGACGATCTGGTGCTCAACATGGGCACGCTGCTCGGCCAGTGCGAGCGCGACGTGCAGGAGCGCATGGTGTGGCACCTGTTCATGGTTCACGACGATTACGGCCGCCGGGTCGGCGACATGCTGGGCATCACGGCCGATCATGTCAAACAAATGCCGCCGTTGGCGAAACAAGTCCTCACGGAGGATGAAAAGCGCAGGCTCCAGAACCTGGGCAAGAACGGCGACAAGATCGACCCGACCGTCTGGGGCCAGTGGACGAGTTCCGTGAAGAACTACAAGGCCTCCGCCGCTGAGGTCCTGGGCGGCATGCGCAACGTGCCGACCGAGCCCGCGACCCGCCAGGCCGCGGAGTAGCGAAGCGACGAGCGGGCCGGTTCGCCGGCCCGCTCCTTCATGTCCCGTTTCCGTTGCCGGCGCTTTGGCTTCCATGCCTCTCGGCATACACCTTCGTGAATTCCGCGCCGAAGAGCAGGATGAGGGACGAGTAGTAAATCCAGAGCAGGATCGTGATCAGGGAAGCCGCCGCGCCATAGCTCGAGGCGATGTTGCTCTTGCCGAGATAATACCCGATCAGGAACTTGCCGAAGGTGAAGAGAAGGGCCGTCACGAGGGAGCCGGTCCAGACGTCGTTCCAGGTGATGTCCACGTTCGGCAGCAGCTTGAAGATCATGGCGAAGAGCAGAGTGGCGATCACGAAGGCGACGAGGCTGTTGAGAAAGCGCAGGATCGCCGTCGCGCCCGAGAAGCTCGGTTCGATATAGGCGCTGACGGCGGACAGCCCGGCGTCGATGACCAGGGAGACGAGGAGCAGAAAGCCGATCCCCAGGACGAGGGCGAAGCTGATGAGGCGCGTCCGCAGGAAGCTGAGGAGACCGAAGCTGCTCGGCGACTTCGCCTTCCAGATGATGTTCAGATCGTCCTGCAGCTCGATCACCGCGCCCGTGACGAGCACGAGAAACGTGACGATCCCAATGGCCGTGCCGATGATGCCGGAGCCCACGTTGCTGGCGCTGGCGATCATGGTTTCCAGGGTGGAGGCCTCCGTCGTTCCGATCATCCCGCCGAGTTCGGAGACGATGGCGCCCTGCGCGGCCTCGCGGCCGAAGGCCAAGCCCGCCACGGCAATGGCTGCGAGCAGGATCGGCGCGAGGGAGAACACGGTGAAGAACGCGATCGAAGCCCCAAGGCTCATGGCGCGATCGTTCCACCATCCCTCGAACGCGGCCCTGATCAGCCGCCCTGTTTCGGAAAGCATGCCTGCCCGTCTTCTGCCGCCGATACCGGCGGATACGTGTGTCGGTCGCCTTGGCTGTTAACCGGCAGGAACCTTGTCTTGTTCCTCGCCGAAGCCGAGCCGGTCGGGACGATTGAGACAGGCCTGCAGCAATCCTGCATAACGCTGGGCAGCGCCGCGCAGGCGGGCCTCTTCTTCGCTGCCCCTCAGCGCATCCGCCGCCATGGCATGAGCGCCGAGTTGGAAGGCGAGGTAGCAGGGAAGCATGAACGAGAGCAGCGCAAGGGAGACGGGAAGGCCGCTTTCCCGCTGAACCAGGCCGCAAAGATGCCGCGTGTCGGGATCCGGCAGGTCGAATTCGACGGCGGCTGCGGCAATGTCCCAGGTGATGTCCTGGCAACCGACAAGATCGTGCGTCGCGCAATGGTCGAGCGCGTCGGTCTTGATCGGTCGATCGCCGGTCAGAAGCCACTCCCAGGGGAGCATCCGGTTGTCGGTCGAGACCCGGTTCATCGCGCCCGACAGGAGATCGATGTCCAGAAGAACGCCCTCCAGAGCCCGTGCGGCGGTTTCTCCCAGGGCTTGCTCCGCGTTGTGGAGCGCCATGGTGCGAAGCTCGGCCAGCGAGGCGCCTTCATGCGGCTGCGCGGGACAATGCCGGGCCCGAAAGCCGAGATACGCGCCGATCCGTTTCACTAGTTCGGCCCGGGCGATCGGATGCCGGTCGAGGGACGATGCGTCGCCGTGCCAGCGTTCGACGAGGAAGCCGTGGCAATAGCCTGCGACGTCCGGCGTGAAGCCGGCCTGATGAAGCTGCCGGGCCGCCGCATGTTTCCTCAGGCCGTTCTCGCCGAGGCCCGCGAATTTGACCAGCCAGGTTGCGCGCTCGGTCCGGGCCAGGAATTTTCTTCGCTCCTGCTGAAGATTCGCCGCGGGCCAGAGGGTATGATCCGGGTATCGCAGCATCCGCCATGCGCCGCCCGAAATGTCCTCCAGGTCTCCCGTCAGCGGCCCGACGATGCTTTCGACCCAATCCCTGAGACGGTTCGGCGAGCCGCAGAGAAGCTCGTCCATGCCGACCACATGCCGTGACGCGCGATCCCAGCGCTCGCGATGATCGGCACCGGCCCGCGGCCCCGGCGGCCCCGGATGGCTCGGAAAGAAATGGATGCGCTCGCGGGCGACCCCGGCGTCCTCCAGCCAGTCCGCCACCGCGCCGAAGGAGCTGCCGGAGAGGCCGGGGCCTTCATCGACGACCGCGAAGGAGGCGTCCGGATCCTCCCTCAACATCGCCGTCACCCGGGGATCGACGTTGACCTCCCGGTGAAACGGATGCCCGACAGGGCGCACGGTGAAGGGAGGGCGGGCTCCAAGAGTCGTCGCGACGAGCGCGGCCAGGCCGGCGCCGATGCTGCGAATGCCGATGACCCGCGTCCGGGGACCGAGGCCCGAGCGGGCTGCAGCTTCCACATAGCTCTCCGGATACAGGGCGTAGAACGCGTAGCCTTCCGCCTGCTTGGTCCGGATCGCCAGGTCGGGATCGAAGCTCAGCAGCTTATCCCTGAAGACGTCCGGCAGGGCGGCCTGCGAATAGCCGCTCTGCCAGGATTGCGCGACGCTGCGCGCCACGAGGGACAGGCATTCGACGCCCCTGACATGAACGGGCGAAAGTGCGTCGAACCCGCGCGCACGAAAATCGTCATCGAGAATGGCCTGGATCAGCTCGCTCGTGCCGATGAAGGCGGAGACCAGCGCCGCGTGCCGTTCGCTCCCGGGCGGCAGCGTATTCAGCCGGTCGAGATGGGCCTCGATGGCCGTTTGCTTGTCGCGCACCGTCCCGGTGCATTCCACATCGCCATAGACCAACATAGGGGCTGACCGGGTGCCGTTCCGACTAGGCCGCCTCCTGCTTCAATGAGGTCATGTCGATGACGAAGCGGTATTTGACGTCGCTCTTGAGCATGCGCTCGTAAGCCTGGTTGATGTACTGGATCGGGATCATCTCGATCTCCGATGTAATCCCGTGCTGGGCGCAGAAGTCGAGCATCTCCTGCGTCTCCGCGATGCCGCCGATCAGCGAGCCGGCGAGCTGGCGCCGCTTCATGATGAGGTTGAACACCGTGGTGGCCGGGTGTGGTTCTGCGGGGGCGCCGACCAGCACCATGGCCCCGTCGCGGGCCAGGAGCACGAGGTAGGAATCGAGGTCGTGAGGAGCCGCGACTGTATCGAGAATGAAGTCGAAGCTGTTGCGCTGGGCCGCCATGGCGTCCTTGTCTCTCGAGACGACGACTTCGTGCGCGCCGAGGGCCAGGGCATCCTCCCGCTTGTTGGGCGAGGTGGTGAAGAGCACCACGTGCGCGCCCATGGCGCGCGCGAGCTTGACGGCCATGTGGCCGAGGCCGCCGAGACCCACGACGCCGACCTTCTGGCCGGCCCGGACGCGCCAGCGGCGCAAGGGAGAATAGGTCGTGATTCCGGCGCACAGGAGAGGAGCGGCGGCGGCCGGGTCGAGACCTTCGGGAATGCGTAGGACGAAACTCTCGTCGACCACGATGACGTCGGAATATCCGCCATAGGTGTTGGCGCCGGTGTCCTGTTCCGGCCCGTTATAGGTGCCCGTGAAGCCGACCTCGCAATACTGCTCCAGTCCCTCGCGGCAGCTGCTGCAGGTGCGGCAGGAATCGACGATGCAGCCGACGCCGACGAGATCACCCACCTTGAATTTCTGAACGCCGCTTCCGACCTGGGTGACCCGGCCGACGATCTCGTGACCCGGCAGGCTGGGATAGAGCGTGCCGCCCCATTCGCCGCGAACCGTATGGAGATCGGAATGGCAGACGCCGCAATACAGGATATCGATCTGAACGTCGTGCTCCCGCGGCTCTCGCCGTTCGAAGCTGAAGGGGGCAAGCGGCGTCGTGGCGTCCTGGGCGGCGTAACCGAAAGCTTTGATCACGGGAAGCTCCGTTGCTGGAATGAGCGATGGAAGAAGCGACAGCGCGACAGGCCGCAATCTTCTGCTGCAGCAAACGATAGGTTAGACGGGAGTGGCGTCAATGAGCCGCCGCCATTCTCATTCGCTCTCGCGTCATCAAGCGCTAGACTTGATGTGAAGTTTCAATATAACATGAAAAAGTGAGCGGTTGGTTCTAGTATTTGCCGCTTCGCGATCTACCTCCATATCAAGAGGGTTTTTCATGCCGAGCGGACACTGGTGCCTTGAATCAGGCGGCAAAGCGGCACATCGGAATCCGGTGTTTGAGAAAAACTTTAACTTGCCGTGTCAGCATCAATCCGCGAGGCTGTGTGAGAAAGACGGCTCGCTATCGTCACGAGCGCTCCCTTGCAGATCCGAGCATCGTGATCATAACGCGCAAGCTGCTAGCGAAGAGGGGAAGCTGCCATAGGCACGTTCTGACGCATCCTCGCACCGTCCGGTCTGGGCAACCTTAGCGGTGCAGAATCGTTATCTCTGAGAGGGATCTGAATTCGGTGGCGCCATGCATCATTCCGACGACCTGTTCTCGAGTTTCCTGAAGTCCTACGAGAACCGCCGCGAGGCGGAATTGTCCCTTGCGGAATACCTGGAAGGGTGCCGCGACAATCCCATGATGTATGCCAGCGCTCCGGAGCGCATTCTGGCGGCGATCGGCGAGCCTGAACTCGTGGATACGTCCAAGGATGCGCGCCTCGGCCGCATTTTCATGAACCGAACGATCCGCGTTTATCCGGCCTTCTCCGAATTCTACGGCATGGAAGAAACGATCGAGATGATCGTGAGCTTCTTCCGGCATGCGGCTCAAGGGCTGGAGGAGCGCAAGCAGATCCTTTATCTCCTCGGCCCTGTGGGCGGAGGCAAATCCTCTCTCGCCGAGCGCCTCAAGGCGCTGATGGAGGTCCATCCGGTCTACGTGCTCAAGGCCGGCGACGAGATCAGTCCCGTCTTCGAGAGCCCGCTCGCGTTGTTCGATCCGGAGCAGATGGGGCCGGTCCTCGAAGAGCGCTACGGAATCCCGAGCCGGCGCCTGACCAATCTGCTGAGTCCCTGGGCGATCAAGCGGCTCGATGAATTCCGAGGGGACATCACGAAGTTCCGTGTCGTGAAGATCAATCCTTCACGCCTCCGCCAGATCGCGATCGCGAAAACCGAGCCGGGTGACGAAAACAATCAGGATATTTCCTCCCTCGTCGGCAAGGTTGATATCCGCAAGCTCGAGACCCACTCCCAAGCCGATCCGGATGCCTACAGCTATTCCGGCGGACTCAACCGCGCGAACCAGGGCGTTCTCGAATTCGTGGAGATGTTCAAGGCGCCGATCAAGATGCTTCATCCCCTCCTGACGGCGACGCAGGAAGGAAACTATGTCGGGACTGAGAATATCGGCTCCATTCCGTTCACCGGCATCATCCTGGCGCATTCCAACGAAGCGGAGTGGCAGAGCTTCAAGGCGAACAAGAACAACGAGGCGTTCATCGATCGCATTTACGTGATCAAGGTGCCCTACTGCCTGCGCGTCGCCGAGGAGCAGAAGATCTACGAGAAGCTGATCCGCGGCTCCGAACTCGCGGAGGCGCCGTGCGCGCCTGCCACGCTCGAGATGCTGGCGAGGTTCTCGGTTCTGTCACGGCTGCGCCCCCACGAGAACTCAAACTTCTATTCCAAGATGCGGGTCTATGATGGCGAGAGCTTGCGGGAAGTCGACCCGAGAGCCCGCAGCCTGCAGGAATACAAGGACGCCGCCGGCGTCGACGAGGGCATGGACGGGATTTCCACCCGCTTCGCCTTCAAGGTCCTAGCGGCCACCTTCAACCACGACACCATCGAGGTCGCGGCCGATCCGGTTCACCTCATGTACGTCCTCGAGCAATCGCTTCGCCGCGAGCAGCTCCCGCAGGATGTGGAAAGGCGCTACCTGGAATTCATCAAGGGTGAACTGGCGCCCCGCTACGCGGATTTCATCGGGCACGAGATTCAGAAGGCCTATCTGGAATCCTACCACGACTACGGCCAAAATCTCTTCGATCGTTATGTCTCCTACGCGGATGCCTGGATCGAGGATCAGGACTTCAAGGATCCGGACACGGGACAGCTCCTCAATCGTGAACTCCTCAACCAGGAGCTCACCAAGATCGAGAAACCGGCAGGAATCGCAAACCCGAAGGATTTCCGCAACGAGGTGGTGAAGTTCTCACTGCGGGCGCGGGCCAGCAACCACGGGCGCAACCCCTCCTGGACGAGCTACGAGAAGATCCGCGACGTCATCGAGCGGCGCATGTTCTCGCAAGTCGAGGAACTCCTGCCGGTCATCAGCTTCGGCTCGAAGAAAGACAGCGAGACCGAGAAGAAGCACGGCGAATTCGTGAAGCGGATGATGGAGCGTGGCTATACCGAGCGGCAGGTACGGCGCCTTGTGGAGTGGTACATGCGCGTGAAGCAGGCGGGCTGACAGAAAGCGGAGGCGGAGCAGGCGTTCCTATGTACATCATCGACAGACGCCTCAATCCTGGCGGCAAGAGCCTTGCTAATCGCCAACGCTTTCTTCGCCGTGCCAAAGCGCAGATCCAGCGGGCCGTGCGCCAGACGGCAGGCGAGCGTGACATTACCGATCTCGAAAGGGGCGGGGAGGTGTCGATCCCCGCCGATGGCGTGCGCGAGCCCAGCTTCCGCCGCTCGGGGGAGGGCGGCGTGCACGACCATCTCCTGCCGGGCAACAAGCGGTTCGTGGAAGGCGATACCATCGACCGGCCTCCGGGCGGAGGCGGCGGAGGCTCCTCCGCAGGCAACAGCGGCGAGGGAGAAGACGATTTCCGCTTTGCTTTGAGCCGCGAGGAGTTCCTCGACCTTTTTCTTGAAGATCTGGAATTGCCCGATCTGGCCAAGCGCCGCCTTGCAACGGTCGAGGTGCAGGGAATGCGGCGCGCCGGCTACTCGGTCACCGGGTCGCCCGTGAATCTGGCCCTGCTGCGCTCCATGCGCAACGCGCTCTCCCGCCGCATCGCCATGCGGCGGCCCAAGCCCAGTGAGCTTGCGAAGCTCGAGGAGGAGATCGCGCTCCTCGAAAAGGAAGGCGAGAGCGAGGAACTTCTCGAACTGCGCCGGAAGCTGGAGAAGCTGCAGCTCAGGTCGCGGCGGTTCCCTTATATCGACCCGTTCGACCTGCGCTATCGCCGGTTCGAGCCGGTCTCCCGGCCCGTGGCTCAGGCCGTCATGTTCTGCCTCATGGACGTGTCGGGCTCCATGACAGAGCACATGAAGGACCTCGCCAAGCGGTTCTACATGCTGCTCTATATTTTCCTGACGCGGCGCTACAAACACGTCGAGATCGTCTTCATCCGACACACCCATGAGGCGAAGGAGGTGGACGAGGATACGTTCTTCCACAGCCCGGAGACCGGCGGCACGGTCGTCTCCTCGGCTTTACGCGAAATGCAGCGGGTGGTGGCCGAGCGCTACCCGCCGGAGAACTGGAACATCTATGCCGCCCAGGCTTCCGATGGCGACAACTCGCCCAACGACGGCGCGACCAGCGCGGCCCTGCTGCGGGATGTCATTCTCCCTGCCTGCCAGTACTACGCTTACCTTGAGGTCGGCAGCGATCACGACCGGATGCAGGCGGGGTTCATCAATCACAAGACGGCCCTGTGGCAGACCTACGAAACCCTCCAGGAGGAGGGCGTCAATCTCGCCATGCGCAAGGTCAATCACCGCCGCGAGATCTATCCCGTCTTCCGTGAGCTTTTCCGACGCCGCGATGTTGAGGCAAGGGCCCCATGAGCCTGATCGAGGAAGACACCCTGCTGTTTCATGGCGCCGACTGGGATTTCGGGGCCATTCAGCGCGTCTACGACGCCATCGAGCGGATCGCGGTCGGCGAACTCGGCCTCGACGTCTATCCCAATCAGATCGAGGTGATCACGGCCGAGCAGATGCTCGATGCCTATGCGTCGATCGGCATGCCGCTGTTCTACAAGCATTGGTCATTCGGCAAGCGCTTCGCCACGCACGAGGCCGGCTACCGGCAGGGCCTCATGGGCCTGGCCTATGAGATCGTCATCAATTCCAACCCGTGCATCTCCTATATCATGGAGGAGAACACGGCGACGATGCAGACTCTCGTGATCGCGCATGCGGCGTTCGGGCACAACCACTTCTTCAAGAACAACTATCTCTTCAAGGAATGGACGGACGCGGACGGCATCCTCGATTATCTCGAATTCGCCAAAAGCTACATCGCCCGTTGCGAGGAGCGCTATGGGCAGGGTGCGGTGGAAAGGGTTCTCGACGCCGCGCATGCGCTGATGTCGCACGGAGTCCATCGCTATCCGCGCAAGAAGCGGCCCGACCTTCGCTCCGAGGAGCGCCGCGAGCGGGAGCGTCAGATTCACCGGGAGCAGACCTTCAACGATCTCTGGCGCACGGTTCCGTCGAAGGCGGGCGCACCGAAGCCCCCACTGAGCGACGACCGCCGCCGCGCCCTTCTCGAGTTGCCGCAGGAAAACATCCTTTATTTCCTCGAGAAGTCCGCGCCGCGCCTTCAACCGTGGCAGCGCGAGATCCTGCGCATCGTCCGCCAGATCGCCCAGTATTTCTATCCGCAGCGTCAGACCAAGGTCATGAACGAGGGATGCGCCACCTATTGCCATTACCGCATCATGACCCGGCTCCACGAGACGCGGCAGATCAGCGACGGCGCATTCCTCGAATTCCTGCAATCGCACACGAACGTCACGCGTCAGCCGGAATATGACGATCCGTATTATGGCGGGATCAATCCTTACGCTCTCGGCTTCGGAATGATGCAGGACATCGAGCGCATCTGCACACGCCCGACCGCCGAGGACCGGGAGTGGTTCCCGGACATCGCGGGCTGCGACGATACCATGAGGGTGCTGCGCGACGTGTGGGCGAACTACCGGGACGAGAGCTTCATCTCGCAATTCCTGAGCCCGCATCTGATGCGGCAGTGGCGCCTGTTCCATCTGGTGGACGATCCGGACAGCCCGGAACTGGTCATCGAAGCCATTCACGACGAGCGCGGCTATCGGCGTCTGCGCCGCTCGCTCTCTCGTCAGTACGATGTCGGATGGAGCGACCCGGACATTCAGGTCGTGGACGTCGACCTCGCGGGGGACCGGCGCCTCATCCTTCACCACCATGTTCTCAACCGGACCCTTCTGCACAAGGACGATGCGCAACGCGTCCTGCAGATGATCGCCAATCTTTGGGGCTATGACGTCGTGCTCAAGGAGGTCGAGGCTGCCACGGGAGCCATCTTCCAGGAGCATGTCGCTCATCCTCACGAGACGCTCTTTTGATCGCCGTTGACGTAAAAAAGCCTATGACTCCTTTCAAACTCTGACCTCCAGGGCTTGGCCTTGGCTTCAGGGCCGGCTCCCATTGCGGAGAATACCGATGGAACATAAGCCTGTAGAGACACTGCGTGGCGTTGCTGAGGTACACGAGTTCAAGCAAGGTTTCCTGTCCCGGCGCGAGCGCCTTGAGCGCTGGGCGGAATTACTGGAGCGTCAGCCGAAGCGGCGGCTGCGCTCCCTCGGAGAGATCGAGTTCACGCCCGAGGAGAAAAGGCCTGAACTGAGATCGGACGAATCTCCGATTACGATTGCTTTCGAAGATCCGATTCTCCGTGCGGACGGGTTGAAGGGCGATCGGCTCGGAGATGCGATGGATTATTTCGATCTCTCCGAGCGGTCGGCTCACCGACTCCTCTGCTCCTGCATGAACGGCTGGAGCATGGAGGCGAGCGTCACGGCCCGCAAGGTGCGCCGCCTGGTCAATCCCGATCATCGCATGATGCTGTTTACATCGGCCAGCCTTCTGGCCGCGGTCCCGGCGGCGTTCTATTTCTTGAGCTGATGATGCGATGCGGCGTCGAACTCTTGCCTCGCACGGACGGCGAGGGTTCGATGCCCGTTCTTTTACAGGGAAGCCCGGGTGCCGGAGACGAAGAAAATTGCGCTGCCGTGGTACAACCGCGAGGATTACGCGGATATTCGCGGCATGATGGCCGATGCCCATAATCTTGCTCCGACATACGAGCAATGGCTTGCCGCCGCCGAGAACAACGAGAGCGTGGGGCGGCAATCGGGTCTCGAGATCGAGCGGATCCTGATCGAGCCCTCTTCCTTCGCCCGCTGGTGCGCCGCTCAAGGAGTGGCTCCGGACAGCGCAGCGCGCATGCGCTATGTCGCGGACATGCAGGACCAAACAGCCAAGCCTTGAAGTCTCCTGTCCCGTCTCTAGTTGCTCGGACAGAGCAATGGAGACGGTGGACTTGTTGAACGATAAGCTCTTGGAGAACGACGCATTTGCCGCTTCCGGAGAGACCGGTCAGGGCTCCGCGGAAGGCTCTGCGAGCCGGGCGGCGGCGACCATGCGGGCGGCCATTCTGACGGGCCCCGGGCAGATCAGGATCGAGGAGACGGGGCTGCCCGAACCGGGTGCGCGACAGGTGCGCCTGCGCCTTGAAGGATGCGGCGTGTGCGCATCCAACCTGACGCCCTGGGCGGGGCCGGACTGGATGCAGTTTCCCACGGAGCCCGGTGCGCTCGGGCACGAGGCCTGGGGCATCGTCGATGCCGTAGGCGAGAACGTCGAGGGATTGGCGGTCGGCGACAGGGTCGCGGCCCTGACGTACAAGTCCTATGCGGAATACGACATCGCCGATGTGGACGCGGTGGTGCGTCTGCCCGAATCCCTCGCGGGCCAGCCCTTCCCCGGCGAGCCTCTCGGCTGCGCCATGAACATCTTCCGCCGCAGCGAGATCGCGGCCGGGCAGACGATCGCCATCATCGGGATCGGTTTCCTGGGCGCCCTTCTCACGCGCCTCGCGGCCAATGCCGGCGCGCGGGTGATCGCGATCTCGCGGCGTCCCTTCTCGCTCGATCTCGCACGGCGCATGGGCGCCGCCGAGGTGATTCCGATGGAGGATCACCAGGCGATCATCGAGCAGGTGAAGGAGCTGACCGGCGGTGCGTTCTGCGATCGCGTGATCGAGGCCGTGGGCAAGCAATGGCCCCTCGATCTGGCGGGCGAGCTCACCCGCGAGCGCGGCAAGCTGATCGTGGCGGGCTACCATCAGGACGGGCCGCGGCAGGTCAACATGTGGCTCTGGAACTGGCGCGGGATCGATGTGATCAATGCCCACGAGCGCGATCCGAACATCTACATGCAGGGCATCCGCGAGGCGATCGACGCCATCGCCTCGGGCCAGATCGATCCGAGCTCGCTCTACACCCACACCTATCCGCTCGACCGCCTGGGCGAAGCGCTCGATGCCACGCGCGATCGGCCCGACGGCTTCCTCAAGGCCCTGGTGACCTTCCCATGACGCAGCAGGCTCTCATCGACATCTCCGCCGAGACGCCTCTGGTCCGGCCGCGTCTCGGCTTCCTGGGCGTGGGCTGGATCGGCCGGCATCGCATGCAGGCGATCATCGGCACGGATGCGGTCGACGTCGCCGCCATCGCCGACCCGTCTCCCGACATGGCGGCCGAGGCGGGAAAACTCGCGCCGGATGCAAGGCTCGTCTCGTCGCTGGACGACATCCTCGATCTCGGCGTCGACGGCGTGGTGATCGCCACACCCAGCGCCATGCATGCGGAGCAATCGATCCGGGCTCTGGAGCGCGGCGTCGCCGTGTTCTGCCAGAAGCCCCTGGGCCGTCACGCGACGGAGGTGAAGGCCGTCGTGGACGCGGCCCGGCAGGCCGACCGGCTGCTTTGCGTCGATCTGTCCTATCGGTTCACGGACGGCATGCGCCGCATCCGCGAGATCGTCGCCTCCGGCGAGCTCGGCCACATCTATGCGGTCGATCTCGTGTTCCACAATGCGTATGGGCCCGACAAGCCGTGGTTCTACGATCCCGCCCTGTCGGGCGGCGGCTGCGTCATGGATCTCGGCGTCCACCTGGTCGATCTCGCCTTGTGGACCCTGAGCAATCCAGGCATCGGCTCGGTCTCCGGAAAGCTCTTCGCAGGCGGTCGGCCGCTCAAGGACATCGCGTCCCAGGTGGAGGATTATGCGGTCGCGACTGTGGAGCTCGACACCGGCGCGGTGGTTCAGCTCGCCTGCTCCTGGAAGCTTCAGGCCGGTTGCGACGCCGTCATCTCGGCGACCTTCTACGGAACGCAGGGCGGCGTGTCGCTGCGCAACGTCAACGGCTCGTTCTATGACTTCACGGCCGAGCGGTACTGGGGCACGTCACGGGAAACGCTCACCGCGCCACCCGACGAATGGGGCGGACGCGCCGCGGCCGATTGGGCGTCCCGCCTCGCGGCGGGAGAGCGCTTCGACCCGGCGGCCGACGAGCTCGTCACCGTCGCCCGCGTGCTGGACGGGATCTACGGACGATAAGCCGCCATCAGGCGAGCGGGCATGACAAAAGGCGGCTGAGACTTCAGCCGCCTTTCTCCTTTAGCTCGTGTGTCCGATGCAATCAGCCTCGGAAAAGAAAGACCTCTTACAGCGCTTCGAGCACCTTCGTCTCGGTCCGGCCCGCGCCCGTGTGAGGCGCGTAGCGCCGGATCATGCTCGCGCAGAACTCCGCGAACTCCTCCTTCACCTGCGGCGGGCTGGTGTGATGCGGTGCAATCCCGCGATGCTCCGGGGTGAAGCAGAAGGTGACCGTGACGTCGAAATCCGCGAGCGCCTCCATCTGGCGGTCGAACCAGTCGAGCGCGTTGGGACGGAAGCTGTCGGCCCAGGAGAGGCCCGTGCGCAGGTACTTCACGCCGAGCCGCTTCATCCAGGCAACCGCATCGTCGAGGCGGTGATCCTCGAAATGGAACCACTGGCACAGGCCCATCTGCCCGGCGTATTTTTCATATTCCGCGAGGGCGGGCTTCGGCGTGCCGTCCTCCCGCAGAAGCCCCATGTAGAAGTGCCGGTAATAGGACGAGCCTTCCGCCTCGCGATGACGGGTGGTGGCTTCCCACGCGCGCGGCAGATCGTAGAGGCTATACCAATGGATCTTCGGCACCTTTCCGATGAGCAGCTCCGCCGTGCGGTTCAAGCCCCAGACCTGCACCTCTTCGGCCCCGAAGGTGGAGATGCCTACCTCCGACACCCAGATCGGCTTGTCGGTGACGGCGCGGATCTCGTCGATCTTCGCGGGCCATTCATGGATCTGCCACAGGTTCCAGTCGAGCGGGAAGCCATGGACCGCGACCACGTCCACGTGATCGAGAACGCCGCGCCGCTTCAGGTTTTCGACGAAGCCGGGATCGATCGGCGACATGCCTCCGAGAACGCGCGGCAGGTCGGGGTTGGCCTCCCTGATCGCCTGGCCGGCTGCGATCGCCATCTCGGAAAAGAGCCGCCAATCCGGATCGATCTCCGGATCCCAATGGGACTTGTTGTTGGGCTCGTTCCAGATCATTGCAGCTTCAATCATGCGGTTCTCCTCTGAGCCGGATAGACCGCACCCGCTCCCGGCGGGGCGTCGATACGGCGGCAAATGTAAACTTCTTCTTCCGGATGCTGGGTGATCTCAAACCCGGCGCTGCGGAGCATGGCTTCCACGCAGGCCGCATTCGGCGCCCACCAGTTGGTCGGATCGTCCGCATAGCGGTGCTCGATGAAATGCATCTTGGGATAGCGCGGATCGTCGAAATGGTCCGTCTGCCAGAAGGTGTAGTTCTCCTCGACCGGCATCGTTTCGCTCGATCCGCGCTGCATGGATTGGAACACCAGCAGATCCTTGGCCACATGCTCGTGGATCAGGTCCAGCGCGAGCAGCGGATGACGCAGGTGATAGAGGACGCCCATGAAGATGACGACGTCGAACCTCTCGCCGAGCTGGCCGAGATCATAGACCGAGAGCCTGCGGAACTCGATGTCGTGCCCCGTCACCTCGGCCGCGAAGCGCGCCTGGGCGAGATAGGAATCATCGAAGTCGATTCCGAGCACGCGCTCGGCCCCGCGCTTCTTCATCTCGATGGAATAGAAGCCTGCATTGCAGCCGATGTCGAGGACGCTCTTGCCCGTCAGATCCTGCGGAATCGCCTGCGCGAAGTTCTTCCACTTGATGGCCGGGTAGTTGCCGAGGAAGTGGTTGGGGGCCGTCCAGATCCCTTCCCTGATCTCCATGTTGTGAAACCAGGGGCCGAGCGCCTCGGCCTTTCGTTTGATCTCCTCGGGGGACATCGGATCCATGGCATTCATCGAAAACTACTCCCTGCTCAAATCATGGAGGCCACGGGGCAGGCGTCCTGCGGGCCAGCCGAGGGCGACGCGCGCGCCGGTGATCGTATCGTGCTGGGCGGCCTCGCTCAGAAGGCCGATGGCGGATCGGTAGCCGTGAAGGGTTCCCACATCGACATAGGATTCGCCCGCCTTGACGCCGAGGGCCTGTCCGCCCTGCGCGAGATAGGCGTTGACGAGAGTGCCGAAGAACTCGTCCTGGCGATTGCGCGAGAGCCAGAGCTGGCGCAGCGATTGAAGAATGTGGCCGGGCATCTTGAAGGCGCCCCAGATCCATTTCGACGAGGCATCCTCCCGCTTCACCTGGATTTCCTGGACGCGCATCGATTCATCGAGGACGACGGCATCGAAGACCTGCGGGTTCTCGACGGGAAAGAGGAGGAAGGACAGCGCGTCGTCCGGAAGCTCCGCCAGCGCCTTTTCGGGAAACCAGACCGTATCGGGCAATCCGACGATGACGCTCTCGTCCGAGGGAATGAGCGGAGCCGCCTGGAAAATCGCGTCGCACAGGCCGGCGGCCTGCGGCTGAACCACATAGGCGATGGAGGCGCTGCCATAGCTCGCGCCGTAATATTCCATGATGTCGGACTTGCCCGGCGAGATGACGAAGCAGATCTTGTCCGCTCCGCCATGGATCATGCGCTCGACGAGATACTCGCTCACGGCGCACGGGCGCTCGACGCCATTGTCGAGACGGCTCCCGACCGGGAGCAGCTCCTTCGAGAAGGCCAAGGGCTGAATGCGGCTGCCCAGCCCGGCTGCGGGTATGATGCCCCACATGGTTCACGCCTCCATCATGGCTGTCGGTTGTCCCAATGCGGACGATGCGGACCTGGCGCTCGCAAGGAGAGCTTCAAGCTCTCTGGCGCGATGTTCCGACGTGTGTTCGGCCATGGTCCGCTCCCGGCTGGCGCGAGCGATCCGGTTCAGCTCCGCATCGGAGAGATCGAGCGCCGCGACGGCATCGTCGGTCGTCTTCGCGATGAGGATCTCGCGGCCCGGATCGAAGAACTGATCGAGGCCTTCCCAATCGTCGGACAGAAGGGGGACACCGCACGCCGACGCCTCGAAGAGCCGTCCGGATGGACACCATCCCATTTCGGCCATCGCCTGGCGCGTCACGTTGAGGGTCAGGCGCGAGGACGAGAAGAAGGCCGGATGCTCGGACGGCGGCAGATGCCGAACGAAGTGGATATTCGGCTGCCATGGAAAATCGTCGGGATACTGCGCGCCTCCGATCAGGAAGCGCTGCTCGGGACGGCGGGCGGCGGCGTCGATGAAGAGACGCTGGAGCGTCGCCTGGCGGTCGGCCGCATAGGTTCCGAGATAGGAGAGATCGGATCCGTAATGAGCCATCGGCTCGGCTGGGCGATGAACATCCGGATCCACGTGTCCGTAGAGGGGAGCCACACGCTGCGCTCCGAGTTCCGCCCGCAGCTTGTCCAGCGCGCCTCCACCCGTATAGCTGAGGACGAGGTCGAACTCGCGAAGGCCCCGAGGGCCGATATAGTTCAGGGCTTCCCCGGCCTGGAGTTTCGACAGGGTGACGGGAGTGTCGAGATCGTAGAACGTGCGGACGGCCTTCGACGCATCGAGCACGAGATCCGTGGCCTCGATCCCGTCCGGGCAATAGGACGTGATCATGGCCGCATCGGCGTCGGCAAGCTCAGATACGGCACGGTGCCTGATCGAATCCCAGGTGTCGTAGAGAACGAGGGCGCCGTTCGGAATCGAAAACACATCCCTGTCGGCCGCGTAGTAAGGAACGTCCTTCTCGAAGAACACGACGTGATGTCCATGGCGGGCGAGCGCCCTGCACAGGCCGCGCCAGAGCGTGGCGTGGCCGTTGCCCCAGGAGGACGAAATGGTGAGCCCGAACACGACGAGTTTCATGCGGCGATCACCTCGTTCATGTGAAGAATCCTGGAGCCCCAATCACCGACGACGAGCGTCGTGATGGAGGCGGGCGAAATGTCGAGGCGGGCATATGAATCGATGGGCATGCCCAGGTAATAGAGGAGGGCCGCCTTGATCACGTCGCTATGGCTGACGAGAACGACGGCGCGTCCTGGGTGCAGGCTTCGCAGTTTCTCCATGGCATGGACGATGCGCGTCTGCGCCTCCAGCATCGTCTCGCCTTCCGGCGGGCGGCTCGTGCTGCGACTGTTGTTCCAGGCGGACCAATGGGGGTCGTCGGCCAGGCTGTCGAAGCTCTTGCCCGACCATGCGCCGAAGTCGATCTCGATGATGTCGTTAAGATGCTCGACCGGCTTGCCGAGGCGCGCCGCGATGGGCTCAGCCGTCTCGACCGCCCTTTCGAGCGGGCTCGTGAGAATGCTCGCGACGTTTTCCCGCGCCAGGCGTTCGGCCACGGCCTGCGCCTGAGCCTTGCCCGGATTGCCGAGGTGGACTCCCGGAATGCGCCCGCACAGTTCGGTTCCCACACGGTCGTGGGCGGCATGACGCACAAGGAAGAAGGTGGTGGTCACGCCCGACGCCTCCTCACGCCTCTTCGTCATCGCCCGCAACGAAGCGCAACGTCCTCTCCCGCGCCTCGTTGTCCGTGAATTGCTGCGGGGGAGACTTCATGAAATAGCTCGAAGGTCCCGTGAGCGCCCCGCCGATCTTGCGGTCCATGGCGATCTTAGCGCAGCGCACGGCGTCGATGACGATTCCGGCGGAATTGGGCGAGTCCCACACTTCGAGTTTCAGTTCCACGTTCAGCGGAACGCCGCCGAAGGAGGTTCCCTCCATGCGGATATAGGCCCATTTGCGGTCGGTGAGCCACGGCACGTGGTCGCTCGGCCCCACATGCACGTCTTCCGGCGGAAGGGGAATGTCGAGCTGGCTCGTCACGGCCTGAGTCTTGGAAATCTTCTTCGATTCCAGGCGCTCGCGCTCGAGCATGTTCTGGAAATCCGTGTTGCCGCCGAAATTGAGCTGATAGGTCCGGTCGAGACGCACGCCGCGCTCGCGGAAGAGATTGGCCAGCACCCGGTGCACGATGGTGGCGCCGACCTGGCTCTTGATGTCGTCGCCCACGATCGGAAGGCCGCGCTCCTCGAAGCGCTTTCGCCATTCGGGATTGGACGCGATGAAGACGGGAATGCAGTTCACGAAGGCGCAACCGGCCTCGAGCGCCTGCTCGGCGTACCACTCGGTCGCCTTCTGGGACCCGACCGGAAGATAGGAAACGAGCACGTCGGTCTTGGACTGGCGCAGGACCTCCGCAACATTCGCCTCGTCCTCCGGCGCCTCCTCGATTTCGTCGCGAAGATACTTGCCGAGACCGTCGAGAGTCTTGCCGCGACGGACGATGATGCCGCTCTCGGGCACTGCGGAAAATCGCTGAGTGTTGTTGGGCTTGGCGAAGATGGCCTCAGAGACGTCGCGGCCGACCTTCGAGGCGTTCACGTCGAAGGCTGCGGAAATCTCCACGTCGCTGATGTGATAACCGCCGAGCTCGGCATTCATCAGGCCCGGAATGGGCTCGTTGCTCTGGGCATCCCGGTAATAGGAAAGGCCTTGCACGAAGGATGAGGCGCAGTTGCCGACGCCGACGATTCCGACGCGGACCTTTCGTGAGCTCATGGTGGATCTCCCTGATGGGGCCTTGTCGGCAAATCGGCTGAAATTTCGAAGCAGAATGCACACGTGAGGCCCGGTCGCATGTCCCGAAGCTTGGCCGTCAACGCGGGAAAAGTGTTTGTTGTTCCCTGGAGGATTCCTGGGCTTGAGACTCTTGTCTTCGCGACGAAGCGCCCAAGCTAGAGGTAGGGTCGAGCGGCCAAGTTCAAGCCCAAGGAACAAAGATGATGATGGAGCGTTTGCTCCGTGAAATGCCAAGCTTTGAGAGGGATGAAGAGGGCGGTCGGCCTGCGCGCGCTTCGCCCTGAGCCCTGCGTCCGCCTGGATCATGCGCATGTCACGCGTCGCTTCTTCCAGCTCAGGCGGTGGGATTCTCCCGGCTCGATCCTGGCATGATGCCCATCAACAGATCCGGAGACCTCTCGTGACGGATACGATCCTCATTACTGGCGGCGCTGGTTTCATCGGCCGCTACGTCGCGCGCGCCTGCCTGGAGCGCGGGCACCGTGTGCGCGTGCTCGACAGCCTTATCGAGCAGGTTCACGGCGACAAGACGCAGGTCGACGGGCTCGATTCCGATGTGGAGATCGTCGTCGGGGACGTGCGCGACGAGGCGGCGGTGCTCAAGGCCCTCAAAGGGGTCACGAAGGTGGTGCACCTCGCGGCGGAGGTCGGTGTCGGCCAGAGCATGTACGCGGTCGACCGCTATGTTTCCGTGAACGATTACGGCACAGCCGTGCTGTTCCAGCAGCTCATCGACAATCCCGTGCAACGGGTCGTCGTCGCCTCTTCCATGAGCATCTATGGCGAGGGTCTCTACAAGGATGCCGACGGGCGCCTGACGGAGGACGTCGCGCGGGTTCCCCGCACCAGCGAGAGCGATCCCTGGGATCCGCTGGAAGCGCAGGGCAGGCCGCTCGTTCCGGTGCCGACGCCGGAATGGAAGAAGCCGGCGCTCGCATCCGTCTATGCGCTGTCGAAATACGTGCAGGAGCGCCTGACGCTCACGCTTTGCCCGGCCTACGGCATGGAGGGCGTCGCGCTGAGGCTCTGGAACGCCTACGGCCCGGGCCAGGCCCTGTCCAATCCCTATACCGGCGTTCTCGCCATCTTCGCGTCGCGGCTCCACAACGGGCAGCCGCCCATGATCTTCGAGGACGGCCAGCAACGCCGCGACTTCGTCCATGTGGAGGACGTCGCGCAGGCCTTCGTGCTGGCGCTGGAGCACGAGAAGGCGCCGGGCGGCGTGTTCAATGTCGGCAGCGGCGTGGATCGCACCGTTTCGGAGGTGGCGGAGCTTCTGGCGAAGGCCATGAACCGCCCCATCGCTCCCGAAATCGCCGGCAAGGCGCGCATCGGCGACATCCGCCATTGCATCGCCGACATTTCGAAGATCCGGCAGGAGCTAGGTTACGCACCGAAGAAGGACTTCTCGGAAGGCTTGGCCGAACTCGCCGAATGGGTGGCCAAGCAGGAGGCCAAGGACCTCGTCCAGGAAGCCCGCAAGGAACTCGAAGCGCGAGGCCTCGTCGCATGACGGAAGCGGATTCAAGGACTGGCGCGCCCGCCATTCTTCGCCGCCGTCCCGTCCTGGTGACGGGAGGCGCCGGCTTCATCGGCTCCAACCTGGCGGATCGCTTCGCCAGCGAAGGGCATGACGTTCTCGTCTACGACGCTCTGGCCCGCCCCGGCGTCGAGCGGAATCTCGAATGGCTGAAGAAGCGCCACCCGTCGAAGATCTCTGCGGCCGTCGGCGATATTCGCGACGAGACGGCGGTGGCCGATGCAGCTTCTGACGCTCAGGCGGTCTTTCACATGGCCGCGCAGGTCGCGGTGACGACGAGCCTCGCCGATCCTCGCGAGGATTTCGAGATCAACATCCGCGGCACCCTGAACCTGCTCGATGCGCTGCGCAAACGCGGCGAGCCCGTTCCCCTCGTCTTCGCGTCCACGAACAAGGTCTATGGCGATCTCGCGGACGTGGAACTCGACATGACGAACGACGCCTATGTGCCGCGCGATCCGGCCATTCGCGACAACGGAATCGGCGAGAGCCGCCCGCTCGATTTCCATACGCCGTACGGCTGTTCCAAGGGAGCGGCCGATCAGTACGTTCTCGATTATGCGCGCTCCTACGGCATTCCCACCTGCGTGCTGCGGATGAGCTGCATCTACGGCCAGCGTCAGATGGGAACGGAGGATCAGGGATGGGTTGCCCATTTCCTGATCCGCGCCCTCGAAGGCAGGCCGATCTCCATTTACGGCGACGGCTGCCAGGTGCGCGACATTCTCGACATCTCCGACGCGGTCGACGCCTATGCCGGGGCGTGGAAGCGGATCGACGTCGTTCAGGGACGCGCCTTCAACCTGGGCGGCGGGCCCGCGAACGCGATCAGCCTGAGGCAGCTCCTCGTCCATATCGAGGAGATCATCGGCCGCCCGGTCGAGACGGACTATTCCGAGTGGCGCGCGGGCGATCAGCGCTACTACGTCTCCGACACCCGTCAGGTCGCACGCGAGCTCGGCCTGAAGGCTCCGACGCCGTGGCGCATGGGCGTGGCCGCTCTGGCGCAATGGCTGCAGGAGGAGAGAGGTCTCTCCGGAACGGTCCGGCAAAGTCCCCGGCTCCAGGCCGCCGCGACCGCGCCATGAGAGGCCGACCGGGAGACGGATCATTTGGCGCGGCGCGATGCATTGCCCGAACCCGTTCAGCGTGAAGGGGCTGGAAGAGACATGTCTGCATTGAAACAGGCCAAGTCCGCTCCTCGTGTTCTCATGACGGCCGATGCGGTCGGCGGTGTCTGGCAATATGCGCTCGACGTCGCCGAAGGCACGCGCAGGCACGGAGTCGAGACGATCCTCGCCGTGCTCGGCCCTTCGCCTTCCGAGGATCAGCGCGAGAGGGCGAGGACGAGCGGCATCAATGTGATCGACACCGGACTTCCCCTCGACTGGACGGCCGAGCGGGCCGACGAGGTGAAGGAAGCCGGGCGTGCGATTGCAAAGCTCGCCGCCGACATCCGGCCCGACATCGTGCATCTCAACTCTCCCGCACTTCTCGCCGATGCGCCATTCGCCTGCCCTGTCGTGGCGGTCTGCCATTCATGCGTCGCCACCTGGTGGGAAGCCGTGCGCGACGGTCCTCTTCCCGAGGCGTTCGCGTGGCGCACGCAACTCGTTCACAGGGGTTATCGCGCGGCGGACATGCTTCTGGCCCCAACAGCGGCCTTCGCCGGCGCCACGGCCCGCGTCTACGATCTCGCCGTGGCGCCGACAATCGTCCGCAACGGACGCCGGGCTGTCCGTGGCGACGAGCCGAGGAGGCGCGACCTCTTCGCCTTCACGGCGGGACGCCTCTGGGACGAGGGCAAGAATGTCGCGGCGTTCGACCGCGCCGCGTCGCGCCTGTCCATTCCGGCTCTCGCGGCGGGCCCCCATGACGGGCCCAACGGAGCACGCGTTGCAATCCATCATGCCACAGCGATCGGGCGGCTGAGCGACGATGAAATTGCCGGGCATCTGAGCGCGCAGCCCATCTTCGTCTCCGCCGCGAAATACGAGCCGTTCGGTCTCTCCGTCCTGGAGGCTGCGCAGGCGGGTTGCGCGCTGGTCCTGTCCGACATCCCGACGTTCCGCGAATTGTGGGATGGCGCGGCCCTGTTCGTGCATCCGGATGACGACGAGACCATCGCACGGCTCGTCGAGCGCCTGAGCACGAACGAAACGGAGCGCCGCGCGATGGGAGAGGCGGCGAGGACGCGCGCGGGAACCTACGGCGTGGAGGCCATGACCATGGGGGTCCTGTCGGCCTACCGATTCCTGCTTCCGTCCAAGATCAGTTCCATCTCCCTCAAGGGGGCCGCTGCATGAAATTCGTCTATTTCACTCACTCCCTCGCATCCTGCTGGAATCACGGCAACGCGCATTTCTTGAGAGGCGTGCTGCGCGATCTCGTCCACCGGGGGCACGAGGTCGTGGCTTACGAGCCTGAAGGCGCGTGGAGCCTGGACAATCTTCTGCGCGATCATGGAGAGAGCGGTCTCGAGGCTTATCGCAGCCTCTATCCCGAATTGTCGTCGATCGTGTTCGGCGCTGATGCCGATCTGTCCGAGATGGTGGCGGATGCGGACGTGGTGATCGTCCATGAATGGAACGAGCCGTGGCTCGTCGCGGCCATCGGCAGGCTGCGACGCGAGGGAGCGCGGTTCACTCTTCTCTTCCACGACACGCATCACCGGGCCGTCAGCGATCCGAATGCGATCCGTCAATTCGACCTGAGCGGATACGACGGCGTTCTCGCCTTCGGCGAGACGCTGGCCGAGGTCTATCGCCGTTGGGGCTGGGGCGAGCGCGTTCATGTGTGGCACGAGGCGGCCGATACGCGGCTCTTCCATCCGCCTGCGCAAGAAGGCGAACGCAAGGGCCTCGTCTGGATCGGCAATTGGGGCGACGACGAGCGCAGCGCGGAACTGGAAACCTATCTCTTCCGTCCGGCCCGAACCGTCGGGCTGCCCCTCGACATCTACGGCGTGCGCTATCCCGAACAGGCGCTTGAGACCTTGGAGCGCTACGGCGTGACGTATCGCGGCTGGCTGCCGAATGCGCGGGCTCCGGAGGTGTTCGCGCGCCATCTCGCCACCGTGCATGTGCCGCGCCGCTTCTACGTGAACATGCTTCCCGGCATTCCCACGATCCGTGTCTTCGAGGCGCTCGCCTGCGGAATTCCTCTCATCTCCGCGCCCTGGAGCGACTCGGAAGGTCTTTTCAATCCGGGCGAGGATTATCTCGTCGCACGGGACGAGGCCGAAATGGAGCGCCATCTGAAGGCCGTCAGCGGCGATCCCGATCTGCGGCGCTTCCTCGTGACCAACGGATTGGCCGCCATTCGCAACCGTCACTCCTGCGCGCACCGTGTCGATCAGCTGCTCACGATCCTGAAAACCTACGGTGCCGAAGCACCGATGGAGATGTCCGCATGAAGATAGCCTTTTACGGTTCCAGCCTTCTCTCCTCCTATTGGAACGGAGCGGCGACCTATTACAGAGGCATGCTGAGCGAGCTCGCCCGACGCGGCTACGGCATCACCTTCTACGAGCCCGATGCGTTCGACCGTCAGAAGCATCGCGACATCGATCCGCCGAACTGGGCTGAGGTCAAGGTCTATCCTGCCACCGAGGAAGCCATGCGCGGCGTCGTGGCCGAGGCGGCGAAGGCCGATGTGGTGGTCAAGGCGTCCGGCGTCGGCGTGTTCGACAACGAGTTGCTGGAAGGCGTCGTCGCCGCTTCGCGTCCCGATGCCATTCGCATCTTCTGGGACGTGGATGCCCCGGC
This sequence comes from Microvirga sp. HS2, assembly GCF_055792805.1. NCBI lineage: Bacteria > Pseudomonadati > Pseudomonadota > Alphaproteobacteria > Hyphomicrobiales > Methylobacteriaceae > Microvirga > Microvirga sp. HS2. Next base: position 29,594 of record NZ_JBVVAJ010000003.1, on the reverse strand, counting down.
CACCCTCGCGGAGCTGCGGGAGAACCCGGATCATCCGCTGCGCCGCACGCTTCCCGCCCTCGACTTCGTCCTCACCTATGGCGGCGGCCCGCCGGTGATCGAAGCCTATGAGGGTTTCGGCGCGCGGCGCTGCATTCCGATCTACAATGCGCTCGATCCTTCGACCCATCACCCGGTCCCGGCCGATGAGCGCTTCACGGCCGATCTTTCGTTCCTCGGCAATCGCCTGCCGGACCGCGAGGCGCGCGTCGAGCAGTTCTTCCTGGAGCCCGCCGCACGCCTTCCGAACCGCAGCTTCCTGATCGGCGGCAACGGCTGGGAGACGAAGGGCATGCCGTCGAACGTGCGCCATATCGGGCACGTCTATACGCGCGATCACAACGCCTTCAACACGAGCCCGCTCGCGGTCCTGAACATCGCGCGCGATTCCATGGCGACGACAGGCTACTCGCCGGCGACGCGCGTGTTCGAGGCGGCGGGCGCGGGCGCATGTCTCATCACCGACGCATGGGTCGGCCTCGAACTCTTCCTGAAGGAAGGGGAGGAGGTTCTGGTCGCGCGCGACGGCAAGGATGTGGCCGACCATGTGGAGATGCTGAATCCCGAGCGGGCGAAGGCCATCGGCGATGCTGCCCGTCGCCGCATCATGGCCGAGCACACCTATGCCAGACGAGGAGCCGAGGTGGATGCGATCCTGCGCGACATGGCCTCCCGGAAACGCGAAAGGAGCGTCGCGTGAGCGGATTGCGCATCGTCGTCCTCGGCCTGAGCCTTTCGTCATCCTGGGGCAACGGCCATGCCACAACCTTCCGCGCCCTGCTCAAGGCGTTCGCCGCCCGAGGGCACGACGTGCTGTTCCTGGAGCGCGACGTGCCGTGGTATGCCGCGCACCGGGACCTGATGAATCCCGATTTCTGCCGCCTCAAATTCTATACCAGCCTGGAGGACCTGGAGCGCTACCGGACAATCATCGCATCGGCCGATGCGGTGATCGTGGGCTCCTACGTGCCCGAGGGCGTCGCTGTCGGGCGCTGGGCTCAGGAGGTGGCCAAGGGAACCGTCGCCTTTTACGACATCGATACGCCCGTGACGCTCGCGAAGCTGGAAAGGGGCGATTACGAATATCTCTCGCCGGATCTGATCCCGCATTACGACGTCTATTTCTCCTTCACGGGCGGCCCCACGCTCGACCTGCTGATGGAGCGATACGGTTCTCCTGCGGCGCGGGCGCTCTACTGCTCGGTCGATCCTGAGCTGTATCCCGTGCTCGACCGGCCGAAGCGCTGGGACCTGAGCTATCTCGGCACGTACAGCCCGGACCGCCAGCCGACTCTCGAAACGCTTCTGATCGAGCCGGCCCGGCGCGCGCCGCATCTGCGCTTCGTGGTGGCCGGGCCGCAATATCCCGCCGACATCGCGTGGCCCGCGAACGTGGAGCGCATCGATCACGTGCCGCCCAGCGAGCACCCGGCTTTCTATGCTGAAAGCCGCTTCACGCTCAATGTCACGCGCGCCGACATGATCCGCGCGGGCTACAGCCCCAGCGTCCGTCTGTTCGAGGCCGGGGCATGCGGAACGCCGATCATCTCCGACACCTGGGACGGCATCGAAACGATCTTGAAGCCCGGCCGCGAGATCGCTCTCGCCCGGCAGGCCGACGACGTGCTGCATGTGCTTGAAGGGTCGGATGGGGTCAGTCGCGACCTGATGGGACGGGAAGCGCGGCAGCGCATCCTGGCCGAGCACACGGCCTCCCACCGCGCCGCTTCCATGGAGCGGGATCTGATCGAAGCGATAGACCGGCGGAAGCAGGACCATCGTCCCGCTCGGGAAGCGAGAGCATGAGAGCCGTGAATAGTTTCTGAAGCCGGCATTGAACCAATGCCAAGCTTCGGCGTTGGACCGGATAAAGGTTTGTACATCGGGGCCGTGACCGGCGGTCCGATACGGAGATGGTCTTCATGAAGAATGGCAAGAGCAAACTCGTCCTTGTCGCGGGTGGAGCCGGCTTCCTTGGATCGCATTTGTGTGACGCTCTGCTGAGCGAAGGCGCGCATGTGGTGGCTGTCGACAACTTCCAGACCGGGCGGCGACAGAACCTTCGGCATCTCGAGCGTGAACCGCGTTTCGATCTCGTCGACACGGACATCATCAAGCCGCTTCCGCCGCGCCTGCGTTCGAAGAAGATGAAGTTCGACGAAGTCTTCAATCTCGCCTGCGCCGCCTCTCCGCCCCATTATCAGGCCGATCCCGAGCACACCATGCTCACGAGCGTGGTCGGAACCCACAATCTCCTGACATTCGCGAAAACGATCGGAGCCCGTTTCTTCCTGGCGTCCACCAGCGAGATCTATGGCGATCCCGAGGTTCACCCGCAGAAGGAAAGCTATTGGGGGAACGTAAATCCCACCGGCCCGCGCGCCTGCTATGACGAGGGCAAGCGCGCAGCGGAAACGTTGACCTTCGATTTCGAACGCTCCGGCCGCGCGGACGTGCGCGTCGCGCGCATCTTCAACACTTACGGGCCGCGCATGCGCGCCGACGACGGGCGCGTGGTTTCGAACGTCATCTGCCAGGCTCTGTCCGGCGACGACATCACCGTTTACGGAGACGGAAGCCAGACGCGCTCCTTCTGCTACGTGTCCGATCTGGTGGACGGCTTCATGCGGCTCATGGCCTATGAGGGGGCGTTCCCCGGCGCGGTCAATCTCGGCAATCCGAACGAGCTCACCGTCGGCGATCTGGCGCAGAAGGTTCTGGCGATGACCGGGTCCTCGTCCCGCATCGTGTCGCGTCCGCTCCCGGTGGACGATCCGCGTCGCCGCCGTCCGGACATCACGCTCGCCAAGCAGCTTCTCGGATGGTCGCCGAAGACCTCCCTGGAAGCGGGCTTGAAAGACACCATCGCCTGGTTCTCCGACGAGCGCTCCGACGCCAGCAAGGCGGCCCGCGCGCCGACCATGCTCCACGGAGCCGTTGCGGCAAGGCAGGCGTGACGGCCCGATATCATTGATTTCGACAGAAGAGGTGCCGGGATATTCCGGCGCCTCTTCTTTTGGGTGCTACTGATGGGGCGATCCGGATGCCGGGCGGGCAAGGATCGGCGCACTCGGTCATCGTGCGTCAAAAGCGGACCTGCACTTTCAGGATCGATCCGATGCTCCACTCTTTGGAAGAGCGCGTCGCGCGGGCGGCCCTCCGGCTCCGCACGATGCATGAGAAAGGGCGCTCCTTGCGGAGCGCCCTTTCTCATCGATCGGAATGGCGTCAGGCCTTTGCGACGCCGACCGTATCGGCCATCGTCGCGCCCCGCGTGCCCATGGGCTGCTGGACGCCTTCCGTCGTGTCCTTGACGGTCTGGTGCTCCATCTCCGCGTTGATCTCGGCGCCCAGAAGGACGACGATGCTCGAGAGCCAGATCCAGGTCATGAAGCCGATGACGGCGCCCAGCGATCCGTAGGTTTCGTTGTAGCTGCCGAAATTCGAGACATACCACGAGAAGAGCATAGACACGGCGATCCAGAGCACGGCGGCGACGATGCCGCCCGGCGTGACCCAGCGCCATTCGGCCTTGTCCCGGCTCGGGCCGAAGCGATAGATCAGCGACAGGGCGAAGGTGACGCCGACGAGAAGAATGGGCCAGCGCAGAAGCGACAGCAGCCATTCCTTGCCTTCTCCGAGACCGATGAATTTGAGAACGATCGGCAGGACGACGATGCCGCCGAGAGCGATCAGAATGAACAGGATGGCGCACAGGGTGAAGGTCAGGGAGGTCAGGTTCAGCCGGATGAAGCTGCGCTTTTCCTCCTCGTCGTTCACGATGTTGAGGGCGTCGAACACCGCTTTCATGCCCGCGTTCGCGCTCCAGAGGGAGATGGCGAGGCCGAAGATGAAGCCGAAGCTGAGTGCGCCGCCTCCCTTGGAGGCGATCCGCTTCACCTGGTCGCCGATCACCTCCATCGCGCCGCCCGGCAGGACGCCCGACATCGCGTTGAGGTGCTCCTGGATGGTGGTGGGATCCGCAAAGAGGCCGTAGATGGAGACCAGCGCGCCGATGGCGGGAAAGACGGCGAGCAGGGCATAATACGTCACGCCCGCGGCAACGGATGTGACGCGGTCCTTGCCGAATTCCTCATACGTCCGCCAGAGAATGTCCTTCCAGCCCTTCGCGGGAATTTCGGTGGGCTTGTCGGCCTCGCGTCCGCGCCCCTTCTCGGCGGCCGCGGCATGGGGATCGGCATGCTGCTTCTCGGCGAAGCCGGTATCCTTTTGCGACGTAGCGTGGCCTGGTCTGCGCGCGGTCGGGCGCGCCGAAGCCGGCGCGGGATGGCGCTCGCCTCCGGCGACGAGCCTCACCAGCGCCCATCCGACCACGACGGCGGCCATCGTTGCGAGTGCCGAGGGAGGTTGGGGCGAACCCGTTCGCTGGACTGCCGGATTGTTTGCCATTGACGGATCGAACCTCCTCACTAACGCCCGCGCCGAAAGGCCCGGCTCATGCTTAAACATCGTTGCGGAGACGGCGGTTCCACGGTCCGCACGGAGGCGGCCGGCGATCGGCTTCCGATGGCGATCCGGGAGAGGCAGCCCGTCACAAAACTGTATCAGACCTTAGTCTAAACCCACTTGAGCGCCTTGGGCTAAATCGAGCATAGTTTGCACGGCTGTGCAAAAACGCCCGAAGAGGCTTCAGCCGGGGAGAGGAAACCATGAACGCCTTCCTTGAAGTCGTCGATGCTCGTGTTTTCTATGGGCAGAACGAGGTGCTGAAGGGCGTGAGCCTGGCGGTCGGGAAGGGGGAGTTCGTCGCCCTTCTCGGCTCTTCAGGGTGCGGGAAGACGACTCTTCTGCGCAGCATTGCAGGGTTCAATGCCCCCGCTTCCGGGGCGATCCGCGTCGGCGGGCGGGACGTGACCCGGCTGCCGCCCGACAAGCGCGGCATGGCCCTCGTCTTCCAATCCTATGCGCTCTGGCCGCATATGACCGTCGACCAGAATATCGGCTATGGCCTCAAGCTCAGGCGGATGCCCAGGGCCACGATCGAGGCGCGCGTCGCCGAGATCAAGACGCTGCTGGGCCTGGAGGCGCTCGGCGCCCGCAAGCCGGCGAACCTGTCGGGCGGGCAGCGCCAGCGCGTGGCGCTCGGGCGGGCCCTGGCGATCGAGCCGGACATCCTTCTCCTCGACGAGCCCCTGTCCAACCTCGACGCGAGGATACGTCTGACGGTGCGCCACGAGATCAGCGCGCTCCAGCGGCGCCTCGGGATCACGGCCGTGCACGTCACGCACGATCGCGAGGAAGCCATGGTGATGGCGGACCGGATCGTCATCCTCAACAACGGCGCGATCGCGCAGGTGGGGACGCCCGAGGAGGTGTACAACCGTCCCGCTTCCGACTTCGTCGCCGCCTTCATGGGAGCGGAGAACCTCATCGCGCTCTCGGCGAAGACGAGCGGCGACCGGATCGAGATCGCCGCCGGTCCGTTCAACGCGCCCGCCGTCCTGCCGGCCCGGGGGCGGACCTTGACCGGTCTCGTGAACGCGCGCTTCCGGGCGGAATCGGTGGAGATCGGCGATGCGGGAGAGACGGTCCCGTCCGCGGCGGACAAGCCGTGCCTGACGCTGACCGGAACCGTCGAGCAGACGAGCTATCCGGGCGGCCTCTGGCGCCATGTGGTCGCCGTCGGCTCCTCGCATGTCATCGTCGATTCCCCCCGTAGCATCGATATCGGCAAACGCGTCTCCATCCGCATTCCGGAGGAATCGCTCTTCCTGTTTCCACAACAATAGACCGGCGGAATCCAACCGCCGGCGAAGGCACAGGGCACCCGATGGGCGCCATAGGAGAAGGACCATGAAAGCCAAGTTGATTGCCTCCACGCTCGTGGCAGGCATGTTCTGCACACCGCTCTCCGCGGCGGAACTGACCGTCCTCACCGCAGGCGATCAGAATATGGTCGATTACGTGAACGAGTATCTGGGGCCGCTCTTCGAGAAGGAGAATCCCGGCACGAAGGTTCGCGTCGTCGGGACGGGTCCGGGCGACGCCGGATCGCAGAAGATCCTCGAGCGCTTCGAGGCGCAGAGCAAGGCGGGCGTCGCGAAGTGGGACGCCGACGTCGCCGTCGTCCACGAGAAGTTCGTCGGCCCCATGGTCGAGCAGAAATTCCTCGAGGCCTATCGCAGCAAGATCCCGACCGGATCCCTGGTGACGCGCGAGAACGCCAAGATCGCCCTCGGCGCGAACGTGGACGGCTATGTGATGCCCATGTTCAACAGCCAGACGGCGCTCGCCTACAACCCGGCCCTGGTGCCCAACCCGCCGAAGAGCTACGACGAGATCGTCGAGTTCGCGAAGAAGAACCCGAAGCAGTTCGGCTACAACGGCATCAAGGGCGGAGCCTCCGGCGTCAGCTTCGTCATGGGCTGGGTCTATGCCTATGGCGGCGGCGATGCGCAGAAGCTCATGAACGGCCCCTTCGATCCGAACGAGGCCAAGAACTGGGAGAAGGCCTTCGCGTCCCTGAAGGAGTTCACCCGCAACGCCACGCTCACGCCGGGCAATGCCGGCACGCTCGACATGCTCAGCCGCGGCGAGATCGCCATCGGGCCGGTCTGGGTCGACATGTTCTACTCCTGGAAGGCGAACGGCCAGCTGCCGCCGGACATGAAGCTCGTCCTGCCGTCCCCGGGCATGCCCGGCCAGCCGATGCATTACGTCGTTCCGGAAAAGAGCGGCAACAAGGAGCTCGCCGAGAAGTTCGTGGCGCTCGCCACCAGCCCGAAGGTGCAGGCGGAAGGCATCGTCAAGCGCTTCAACTGGTATCCCGGAATCGACGCGCAGCACGTTCAGGCTAACCTCGACAAGGCGACCTGGGAGAAGCTCTTCACGGATATCTCGCCCGAGGAGCTTGCCAAGTACGGCAAGCCTTTCCCGATTGCTCCGTACAACAGCGCGATCCTGGAAGCCTATGAACGCCAAGTTGGAAACTGAGGCCGGCAGCGGCTGGGGAAGCGAGAGGCTTCCCCAGCCCGGCTCCCACGGCGCCCTGCGCCCGACGCAGCCCGGGCACCTGAACACGGGGGGAGGACGATTGGCTCTTCCGATCCCGCTTCTGGGATTCCTGCTCGTCGCTCCGGCGCTGGCGATCGTTCTTCTCCTCTTCATCGTGCCGCTCGCCAGCTCGGTCACGGGCGCCTTCGACGTCGGAGGCGCATTCAGCTTCGGCAATTTCACGAAGGCCTTCGAGCTCTACAGCGGCGACATGCTCTTCACGATCGCCATCGTGACGCTGTCCTCGGCCCTGATCGGCCTCTTCTCCATCATGATCGGCGGCTATCTCACGCTCGGCTCGAATCCGCGCGCCGTCGCCGCCTTAAGATGGGTCTACCGCTGGCCGCTTTTCATTCCGTTCATCGTCGTGGGCCAGATCCTGCGCACGTTCCTCGCCAAGAACGGCCTGATGAACAACATCTTCATCGAGCTGGGCCTGATGACGCCCCTGTCGGCCATGTCCTTCCTCGACTGGCGCGGCATCGTCATCGCCTTCGTCTGGAAACAGACGCCCTTCGTCGCCCTGCTGCTCTCCGGCGCCATGGCGTCCATCGATCACAGCACCATCGAAGCGGCGCGCAACCTGGGCGCCAACCGCCTGCGGATCCTGATCGAGATCGTCCTGCCTCAGGTCCGCACCACCCTTCTCGTCGGGCTGATCCTGAGCTTCGTGACGATGATGTCGGTGCTGTCGGTCCCGCTCATGATCAACGCGCAATCGCCTACGATGATCACCGCCAACATGGCGTTCCGCATCAACGCCTACCGGGATTACGGCGTCGCCAACGCGCTCGGGCTGATCTCGCTGCTGATGACCAGCGTGGTGGCCTGGATCTACCTGCGTCAGACCATGAGGGAGCACAGCCGATGAGCGCCCGTCTCGACTGGAAATGGATTCCCCGTGGGATCGGGCTCGGAATCCTGGCCTTCATCATCTTCGGGCCCCTGGTGAACCTGCTGCTCTGGACCGTGGCGGAGCGCTGGTATTTTCCGCATGTGCTGCCGTTGAAATACGGCTTCTCGTTCTGGGCGAACGTCTTCTCGCCGCGCGGAAACGCCATGTCGTCCTTAGGGACGAGCATCTTCATCGCCGCCCTCACGGTGGTCCTGTCCCTGGGGCTCGCCATTCCGGCAGGCTACGCCCTGGCCCGGCTCCGCCTGCCGTTTCGCGGCCTCATCCTGCTGGCGCTGCTCATCCCCCAGGCTTTTCCCAACCTGCCGGTCTATGTGAACATCGCGCGCATCTTCTATCAATACGGCCTCAACGGAACGATTCTCGGCGTGGTGCTCGTTCATGTGACGCACGGCCTCGTCTATGCGGTCTGGATTGCGACCGCGGCTTTCTCCGCCATCGATCGGGAGCTGGAGGAGGCCGCGTGCTCCATGGGCGCGAGCGCGCTGCGCGGCTTCTGGGACGTCACGTTGCCGATCGCGGCGCCCGGGCTTCTCGCCAGCGCCATCTTCGTGTTCCTGGAATCCCTCGACGAGTTCACGGGCACCTACTTCGTCGGCGCTCCCGATGTCTTGACCCTGCCTCTTCTGCTCTACACGGCAGGCTCGGGCGGCAATTATCAGATCGCCTCCATCACGGCGCTGATCCTGCTGATCCCGTCGATCGCCTTCATGTTCGTGGTCGAGCGTTTCCTTCGCTCGGACGTGCTCTCCAAGGTCGGGCATTGAGACGATGATGCGGGATACGGATGCAGATGCCGCGGAGGCAGGGCCGCAATTCGTCAGCGCCCATATGGTGGCCGAACGCGCCGGCGTGTCGCGCTCGGCCGTTTCGCGGGCCTTCACGCCGGGGGCGAGCATCGCTCCCGCAACGCGCAAGAAGGTGATGGAGGCGGCCGCGGAGCTGGGCTATCAGGTCAACGATCTGGCGCGGGGGCTGCTCGCCAATCGCAGCCGGCTCGTGGGCCTCGTGGCCTCGGATCTCGCGAGCCCTTTCCGGACGCAGCAGGTCGCGGCCTTGTCCCGGCGCCTCGTCGAACGGGGAAGCGTCCCCGTGCTCATTCCCACCGGTCCCGGAGAGGACCGGGTGTGCGCCGCCCACGCGACGCTTCTGCGCTACAGGGCCGAGGCGACGATCGTCCTGTCCGGCATGCCGTCCTCGTCCATTGTCGAACTGGCGCAGCGCAACGGGCAGCCGCTCATCGTCGTGGGCCGGACGGAGCATGGCCCGGATCACATCCGGATCAACAACGTCCGCGCGGCGCAGGTGGCCGTGGAAGTCTTTCACGCGCGGGGGATGACGAAGCTCGGCCTCGTCACGTCGACCGTCGGCAGCCCGAACCTGGTCGAACGGGAGGAGGCCTTCATCGCGGCGGCCAGGGAGCGGGGCCTGGAGGTCCGCGTGCAGCGGGCGGGTTACACCGATTACGACGGCGGCCAGGCCGCCGCGTCCCTGCTTCTGGGAACGGGAGATGCGGTCGAGGCGGTCTTCTGCGTCAACGATCTCATGGCGCTCGGATTGATGGATTACGCCCGGGACGTTTTGAACCTGTCGATTCCCGAGAACCTTTCGGTAATCGGTTTCGACGGCATTCCGCAGACCCGTTGGGGCGCCTACCGGCTGACGACCTTCCATCAGGACGAGGAAGCGCTCGCCGCCGAAACCATCCGGATTCTGGACCGGCGGCAGGCCGATCCGAAGGCCCCGCCCATCGTGTCGGTGCTCGACGTGCCGTTGATCTATCGCGGAAGCGTCCGCCCGCTGAAGGATGGTTTGTGAGAGGCCGGCCATCGGCCGCCCGCTGCGAGGAACGACATGAAGACCGAGTACCATTCCATTTGGCTGATGCCGTGCATCGAGCACGAGAGGATGTTTTCGGACATCGTCCGGGAACTGGCGCGGCGCTTCGGCAGTCCGGTCTTCCAGCCGCACCTGACGCTCGTGGAGGACATGCCGAGGACCTGCGCGGAGCTGCAGCCTCTTCTCGCACCGGTCGCGGAGGGGATGAGCGCATTCGACGCGCCTGTCGAGACGGTCGAGGAAAGTCCTCTTTACTATCGCTCGTTCTACGCCCGCTTTCCGGTCGTTCAGCCTCTCGGCGTCATGAAGAGGAAGGCCGTCGAGAGCTTCGGCGTGGGAAGCGTCGAGACTTTCATGCCGCATATCTCGTTGGCTTACGGCGTTCAGGAAAGCCTCGAGAAATCTCACGCCATCGGAGACTTGAGAAGCAGACTCACGGGCGTGAGCGTGCATTTCGACCGCGTCTGCATCGTGTCTTCCTCTCAACAGACCCCGATCGAGGAATGGGCGATCCTATCCAGCATCGCGTTGCCCGCACGATGATGGCGACGGGCTCTGTCCGTCATGGCCGTCCTCGTCTTGGGGCTACGACAGGCTAAAGACGTGGATCCCCGGGACGAGCCCGGGGATGACGGGGGAGAGTGGCTTGGCCCCACGGGATCCGCTTCTGCCGACGCAAGTCGGGAACACCCGACTTGCGGTGGGGAGAACCTCCGGATTCAGAATAAGGCGCAGGTTTCCCTCCCCCTTGTGGGGAGGGCCAGGGTGGGGGTGTGAGCGCTACGCTGGTTTGAGTTCAGCGCCGACACCCCCACCTCCCACTCCTCCCCACAAGGGGGAGGAGAGCACCCGCGTTCTGCTGGATAAGGTGCGCAAGCCCGAGGCTTGGGGAAGGAGAGACCGCGCGGCACTGCCCCTGCCTTTCTCCGTAGAGGGCAGGGGCGTCGTGAGGCGTTCTACAGCGTGGAGGTCACCTCCTCAATGGCGCCCTTCGCGGCGTTCACGATGATGTCAGCTTCGTCCCTGGTCAGGCAGAGCGGCGGCGCGAAGCCGAGGATGTCGCCCTGGGGCATCGCGCGGCCGATGACGCCGCGCTCCAGAAGGGCCGCGGTGATGCGCGGGCCGACCTTCTCGGAAGCATCGAAGAAGACCCGGTCGTCCCGGTCGCGCACGAATTCGACCGCCGCCATCAGGCCCTCGCCGCGCACCTCGCCGACGAAGCGGTTCGAGCCGACCGCGTCCTTGAGAGCGTTGTTGAAATAGGCGCCGATCTCCCGCGCATTGGCGACGATGTCGAGTTCGTCCACCACCTCGAGATTGGCCACGCCCGCCGCCGCGCAGAGCGGATGGGACGAGTAGGTCCAGCCGTGGCCGATGGGCCCGTAGGCGTCGGAGCCCTGCTCCAGCACGCGCCAGACCTTCTCCGACACGATCACGCCGGAGAGCGGCGCATAGGCCGAGGTCAGCCCCTTGGCGATGGTGATGAGATCCGGCCTGATGCCGTAATGGTCGGAGCCGAACATGGAGCCGAGACGACCGAAGCCCGTGATGACCTCGTCGGCGATGAGCAGGATGTCGTGCTTGTCCAGAACCGCCTGGATCTTCTCCCAATAGCCCTTCGGCGGAGGCACGATGCCGCCGGTTCCGAGCACCGGCTCGCCGATGAAGGCCGCGATGGTTTCGGGTCCCTCGGCCTCAATCATCTCCTCGAGCTTGTCGGCGCAATATTGCGAGAATTGCTCCTCGCTCATGTTCCTGTCCGGGCGACGGAAATAATAGGGCGCTTCCGTGTGCAGGATCGGCGAGAGCGGCAGGTCGAACAGGTTGTGGAAGGCGGCCAGACCCGTGAGGCTGCCGCTCATCAGGCCGGAGCCGTGATAGCCGCGCCAGCGCGAGATGATCTTCTTCTTCTCGGGCCGCCCCAGCACGTTGTTCATGTACCAGACGAGCTTGATGTTGGTCTCGTTCGCATCCGATCCCGACAGGCCGAAGAACACGCGGCTCATGCCCTTCGGAGCGCGGTCGATGATCATCTTGGCGAGGCGGATCGAGGGCTCGGAGCCATGGCCCACATAGGCATGGTAATAGGGCAGGGCGGCCGCCTGCGCCGCGATGGCGTCGGTGATCTTGGTGCGGCCGTAGCCGACATTCACGCAATAGAGGCCGGCAAACGCATCGAGGCTGCGCTTGCCCTGCCGGTCGACGATGTAGACGCCTTCGCCGCCCGCGATGATGCGGTTGGGCGTTTCCCCGCGCGCATGCTGGGCCATGTGGGTGGAAGGATGGAAGAAATGGTCCCGGTCCCAGGCGTTGAGTTCGTTGTCGAGAGTGGTGGTTTCGTTCAGCATGGCTGGCTCCGGTCAGTGAATGTCGAGGCAGAGGTATTTCAGGTCGGTGAAGGCCTCCAGGCCGTGGCGCGAGCCCTCGCGGCCGAGGCCCGATTGCTTCACGCCGCCGAAGGGAATGGGCGCGCCGGTGATCTTCACCCGGTTGACGGCGACCATGCCGTATTCGAGGGCCCGGCCGAGGCGCAGGGCGCGTGCGCCGTTCTCGGTCACCACATAGGCGACGAGGCCGTATTCGGTGGCGTTGGCCCGCGCCACCACTTCGCCTTCCGTGTCGAACGGCGTCACGGCGGCGATCGGCGCGAAGGTTTCTTCATGCATGATGAGAGCATTGTCCGGCACGTCGGCGAGCAGCGTGGGCGGCACGAAGAGCGGCCCTTGCGCCTGGGTGTCTCCGGTGACGCGGCGCGCGCCGAGGGTGAGCGCGTCGTCGATCTGCGCCTTCGCCTTTGCGACCGCGTTGGGGTGCATCAGCGGGCCGATCTCCACGTCCCTGTCGAGGCCCGGCCCCGATTTGAGCCCGGCGATGCGTTGGCCGAAGGCCTCGCAGAAGGCTTCGTAGATCGGGCGCTGGACATAGATGCGGTTGGCCGCGAGGCAGTCCTGGCCGGAGGTCGCGAATTTGGCCCCCATGGCGATCTCGACCGCCTTGTCGAGGTCCGCGTCGTCGAACACGATCAGCGGCGCGTGGCCGCCGAGCTCCATCACGAGGCGCTTCATGGTGGGCGCGCAGCGCATGGCGATCTTGCGCCCGATTTCCGTCGAGCCCGTGAAGCTGACGACACGCACGCGCGCATCGTCGCAGAAGCGGTTGGCGATGGGCTCGGCGTCGCCCGTGACGAGGTTGAACACGCCCGCGGGCAGGCCCGCGCGCTCGGCAAGCTCCGCGAGCGCCAGCGCCGAGAGCGGCGTGTAGGAGGAGGGGTGCGCGACGATCGTGCAGCCGGCGGCGAGCGCCGCGGCGGCCTTGCGCGTCAGCATCGCCGAGGGGAAGTTCCAGGGCGTCAGCAGGGCCGCGACGCCGAGCGCCTCGCGGCGCACCAGCATCTCGGCGCCGGGCAGGTGGCTCGTCACGCTCTCCACGTTCAGGCGCTTGGCCTCTTCCGCGTACCATTCCACGAAGGAGGCCGCGTAATCGATCTCGCCGAGGGATTCCGAGAGCGGCTTGCCCTGTTCGAGGGTCATGATGAGCGCGAGATCCTCGCGGTTCTCCAGCATCAGCGCGTGCCAGGCGCGAAGGCGCTGCCCGCGCTCCTGCGGCAGCAGGGCCTTCCAGGCGGGAAGGGCGCGGGCGGCGGCGTCGATCGCCCGTCCAGCGGCATCGGCGCCGAGGCGCGACACGCGGGCGACGTTCAGGCCGGTGGCCGGATCGTTCACCTCGAAGCGCGCATCCGCGTCGGCTCCCGTCCAGCGCCCGTCGATATAGGCCATCTCGCGCAGCAGGCGCGGATCCCTCAGCCGCCCGAGCGCCGGGTGGCTGTCCGCCTTGGCCGGACCTGCGGCTCTGGTTTGCGTCATCGCGTTCATGCCTCGCCCTCCTGGAAATAACGCCGATGGGGGAAGGCTAGCCCGTCATGCGGCGAGACAGTTTCGGTTCTTCGGCCGGGAGGCCGAGACTCTCTCTGTTTTTCACGGCACCGACCGGAGACTTTCTCGCGCCGCGGCGGGCGGCTGCTCGCCGAGGATCGAGCTCAGGAACTCGCGGGTGCGCGGCTGCTGCGGGTTGCTGAACAGCAGTTCCGGGTCGCCCTGCTCCACGATGCGGCCCTTGTCGAAGAAGCAGACGCGGTCCGACACCTCGCGGGCGAAGCGCATCTCGTGCGTGACGAGGAGCATGGTCAGGTCGTGCTCCTGCGCGAGGTTGCGGATGACGCCGAGCACCTCGCCGACGAGCTGCGGGTCGAGGGCGGAGGTGGGCTCGTCGAACAGGAGCACGCGCGGGCGCATGGCGAGGGCGCGGGCGATGGCGACGCGCTGCTGCTGGCCGCCGGAGAGCTGGCTCGGGAAATGGTCCTTCTTGTCGTAGAGGCCGACCATGCGCAGCAATTCGGTGGCGCGGCTCTCGGCCTCCTCGCGTTTCATCTTCAGGACCGCGACGGGGGCCTCCACGATGTTGCGCAGCACCGTCATGTGCGGGAACAGGTTGAAGCTCTGGAACACCATGCCGACATTGGCGCGGATGGTGTGAAGGTGCTTCTCGCTCGCCTTGAACGGGCCGTGTCCGTTGGGCTCGTGATAGCTGATCCCGTCGATCTCCAGATGGCCCTCCTGGAAGGGCTCCAGCGTCATCAGGATGCGCAGGACCGTCGACTTGCCGGAGCCCGACGGGCCGATGAGGGTCACCTTCTCGCCGCGCTGGACCTCGAAGTTGAAATTGTCCAAAACGGTCAGCGCGCCGAAGCGCTTGGTGACGTTCTCGAAGCGGATAATCGGTGTCATCGCAGGGGAATCCCACTTTTGGGCAGGGCTCTCTCGATCAGGTAGATGAGGGCCGAGCAGATGAGCGTCATCGGCAGGAAAATGAGGCCGACCATGGAGAGCGGCACGAGATATTCGAAGGTGCGCTCGCCGATCATGTTGGCGAGCCCCAGCATGTCGAGCACGGTCACGACGGAGAGGACCGGCGTTTCTTTCAGCATCGACACGAGGTAGTTGCCCATAGCCGGCACGATGCGCGGGATCATCTGCGGCACCACGATGTCGCGGTAGGTCCTCAGCCGCGTCAGGTTGAGGGCGGTCGCCGCCTCCCATTGCCCGCGCGGCACCGCGTCGATGCCCCCGCGATAGACCTCCGACGTATAGGCCGAATATTGCAGCCCGAGCGCCAGCGCTCCGGTCATGAAGGCCGGAAGCACGATGCCGAAATCCGGCAGCACGTAATAGAGGAAGAAGAGCTGGACGAGCAGCGGCGTGTCGCGGACGAACTCGGTGAAGCCCGCCACCGACCAGGAAATGACCTTGAACCGGCTGCGGCGCAGAAGCGCCAGCACGAGGCCGAGAACGAGGGCGATGGCGTAGCCGACCGCCGCCGCCTGAAGCGTGACCAGAAGGCCGATCCCGAGGATCGGCAGAATGGACAGCGCGAAGGTCAGCGGCGTCGTCGTATCCCAGGCGTAACCGTACATCATGAATGGGCGCTCCGGGGAAAGGCCGGTCCGCGCCGCAGCTTCATCTCGATGAAGCGCACGGCCAGCATCATGCACAGGGCAATGATGAAATAGCCGGCCAGGGTGAGGGTATAGACCGTCGCGCTGTCGAGGGTGATGTTGCGCACGGACTGCGCCTGAAAGGTCATGTCGGCGATGGAGATCAGCGAGACCAAAGCCGTGTCCTTGAGGTTCTGGATCGCGAGATTGCCGAAGGCCGGCATCATCTCGATGATCGCCTGGGGCATCGAGATATGCCAGAGCGTGTAGGTCTTGCTGAAGTTGAGCGCCCGCGCGGCTTCGAGCTGCGTTTGCGGCACGGCGAGCAGGGCGCCGCGCACCACCTCGGCCCCGAAGGCGCCGGTGAGCAGCGACAGGGTCATGATGCCCGTCGTGATCGGATCGAAGGAGATCCCGATCAGCGGCAGCGCGTAATAGAACCAGAACAGCTGCACGAGCAGCGGCGTGCCGCGAAACAGCACGATATAGACGAAGGCGATGCCGGACAGAATCCGGTTGCTCGACGTGCGCGCGATGCCGGCGGCGAAGGCCAGGATCGCGCCGAGGGCGATCGATGCGAGGGAGATCGTCACCGTCACCTGCGCCCCCTTCAGGAGGGGGACGAGATATTGCGTCCATGTCATCGTCGAAACTCCTGACGGGTTGTCCACCCGGCGAAGCCATGCTCCGCCGGGCGGTTCGAACGATGCCGGATTACTTTCCAGCGCAGAGGTCGGCGACGGACTTCGCCGCCGCGGCCTTGATGCTCTCGTCGCTCAGGCCATAGGAGGTGAGGATCTTCCGGTAATCCTCGGTCTTGCGGAATTCCACGAGCGCCTTGTTGAACGCGTCGTGAAGCTCCTTGTCCTCGAGACGGAACGCGAAGCCGCCATAGTTGCGCACCGGCTTGCCGTTGACGATCGGGTCGGTGAAGGGCTTCACCTGCTCCACGCCTTCGCTGCCTTCGGCGAGCTTGGAGACGGTGAGCTCGGTCGCCGCATAGGCGTCCACGCGGGACTGCACCGTCGCGGGCGCGTCGGCATTAGCCTGGATGATGACGATCTGGTCGTCCTTCACGCCGACGGCGCGCAGGAAGTCGATGTTGTTGGCGCCCGAGACGACCGCCACCTTGAGGGACGGATCCTTGGCGATATCCGCATAGGTGGTCAGCTTCTTCGGGTTGCCCTTCTTCACGAGCAGGCCTTCGCCGTAGCTGGAATTCGGCTCGGTGAACGCCACCTGCTTGCAGCGCTCGGGCGAGATGTTCTGCTCGGCGGCCGCGAAGGCGAAGCGGCGGGCCTTCAGGCCGGGAATGAGCGTGCCGAACGGCGTCACGGTCCAGTTCACCTCGTTGACGCCCATGCGCTTGAAGACCGCGATGGCCACATCGGGGCCGATGCCCGCGGCCGTGCCGTCTTCCTTCATGTAGCCGTAGGGCACTTCGTTCGCCGTCGCGCCCTGGATGTATCCGGCGCTCTTCACCTCTTCGAGGGTGAGCGCCTGCGCTCCCCCGATGGCGGCTGCGAGAGCGAGAGCGGCGACGCCGTAACGGATCATGGTCTTCATCTGTTCTTCTCCTCTGGTGTTCTCAAGCCGGATGTGATGTCGAGCCCACATCCGATGCTTCGACTTTTTGGTTTCGAGCATCGTTCCACGGTCGATGCTCCGATCTCCGCGTGCCGGTTGATCCGGCTTGCAGCGATGTCGCTGGCGGTCGGGTTTAGGTGTCCTCCTCCACGGTTGCGACAACGGCGAGGCAATCGCCGGTCTTGATGAGGCCCGGGAAATGCCGGGCGGCGAGAATGCCGTCGAGGGCCGCCCGGTATTCGGCCGGAGCCTGTCCCGTGCGCCCGACGGGGTGAATCCTGGCGATCACGTCGCCCTTGCGGACAGGATCGCCGAGATCGACGCAAGGTTCCATGAGGCCGTCGTCCTCCGCGAAGCGGAAGCAATCGGCCGACGGCATGTCGAGCCAGCGCGTCGGCCCGGTGTCCGGCTCGCCCGCGACGATCCCCGCATGCTTGAGCACGTTCATGACGCCGCGCTTGGCGATGCCGATTGTTCTCGCCGAGGCCGTGCCGCCGCCCGAAAGCTCCGTGGTGACGAACACCTTGCCCATCTCTTCCGCGGCGGTGTCGTACATGCCCACCGCGTCGATCTCGATCATCCGCATCGAATAGGGCGCCGCGAAGGCCGCGACCGCATCGAAGCAGCGCTTCTCCTGCGCCTTGTCGGGCAGTTCGTGCGCGGCCGCATAGGGCAGGAAGTCGAGGGTGCGCCCGCCCGAATGGAAATCGAGGACGATGTCGGCGAGCGGCAGAAGATGACGCTGGAAGTAATCGGCGATCTTCTCCGTCACCGTGCCGTCGGGGCGGCCGGGGAAGCTCCGGTTGAGGTTGCCGCGATCGATCGGCGACGTCCGCGTCCCCGCCCGGAACGCCGGATAGTTCATCGCAGGCACGATGATGACGCGGCCCTGGACCGCATCGGCGCGAAGCGTGCGGGCGAGATCGAACAGGGCCACCGGCCCCTCGTATTCGTCGCCGTGGTTGCCGCCGGTGAGAAGCGCCGTCGGCCCGTCGCCGCGCTTGACCACCGTGATCGGGATCATCACGGAGCCCCAGGCCGAATCGTCCCTGCTGTAGGGCAGGCGCAGGAACCCGTGCTGCACGCCGTCAGCGTCGAAATCGACGCTGGGGCTGATCGGGGAGGGGCGCTGGATCGGGGCGTGCACGTTCATGGCTTCACGAAGAGCTGGCGCGGCACGTTGGAGAGGCATTCCACGCCCGTTTCGGTGATGAGAATGCTCTCGGTGATCTCCAGGCCCATGTTTTCCAGCCACAGCCCCGTCATGAAGTGGAACGTCATGCCGGGCTTCAGCTCGGTTTTGTCGCCGGGGCGCAGGCTCATGGTGCGCTCGCCCCAATCCGGCGGATAGCTCAGGCCGATGGGATAGCCGGTGCGGTTGTCCTTCACGATGCCGTAGCGCTTGAGAACCGCGAAGAACGCGTTGGCGATGTCCTCGCAGGCATTGCCGGGCTTCGCGGCGGCGAGGCCCTCCTCCATGCCTTCCAGCACGGCCTTCTCGGCGTCGAGGAACGCCTGTGTCGGCTTGCCTAGGAAGACGGTGCGCGAGAGCGGGCAGTGGTAGCGCTTGTAGCAGCCCGCAATCTCGAAGAACGTGCCCTCGCCCTTCTGCATCGGGCGGTCGTCCCAGGTCAGGTGCGGGGCCGAAGCCTCCTCGCCCGAGGGCAGGAGCGGCACGATGGCCGGATAATCGCCGCCGTAGCCGTCGACGCCGCGCAGGCCCGCATCGTAGATCTCGGCCACGAGATCGCATTTGCGCAGGCCCGGCTCGACCGTCTCCAGAATGCGCCGGTGCATCGCCTCGACGATGCGGCCAGCCTTGCGCATGTAGTCGATCTCGGTCGCGCTCTTGACCGCGCGCTGCCAGTTCACGAGCGACAGGGAATCCTTGAACGTGGCGTTCGGCAGATGCTTCGTCAGCGACAGGAAGGCGGCCGCCGAGAAATAGTAATTGTCCATCTCGACCGCGATGACGCCCTTGTCCCAGCCGCGCGCCTCGATGATGCCCGACAGGTAGTCCATCGGATGGCGCTCCGTCGACTGCACGTAATGGTCGGGATAGCCGATGATGTTGTCGTAGGCGAGATAGGCGGTGCGCTTCGCGCCGTTGGCGTCCTGGCCCCGGCCGAACCAGATCGGCTCGCCGTCCGGGGGCACCAGCACGCATTGATGCACGTAGAACGACCAGCCGTCGTAGCCCGTCAGCCAGTGCATGTTGGACGGATCGGTGACGATCAGGAGATCGATCCCGGCTTGTTCCATCGCCTTTCGCGTCTTGGCGAGGCGCTCGGCATATTCCGCTCGGCTGAAATTGAGATTGGGCGCGCTCACAGAAGGTCTCCCGTTGGTTTCTTGGTGTCGATGGATCGGCCCGCTCCGGCCTGACGGGCGCGGGCATGGGCCAGGGTGGCGATGGCGGTGTCCTGCACGCCCGTTCCGGTGAGATCGCAGAGGGTGATCTCCTCGGGATCGGTTCGGCCCGGCGCCTGTCCGGCGATGACCTGCCCCAGTTCAGGGAAGGAGCGGCCGGCTTCGATCAGGCCCGTCTTGATGGCATGGTGCAGTTCGCCGAGGCGGCGCGTCTGCGCCACGCTGTCGGCGATGTAGCGGGCGCGGGCCAGGATCGCGGGATCGATCTCGTTCTTGTGCTCGGAATCGGAGCCCATGGCCGTGACGTGCTGGCCGGGGCGCAGCCACTCCGCCTTCAGAATCGGTTGTTCGGCGGGCGTCGTCGTGACGATGATGTCCGCGTCCGCGCAGGCGGCTTCCGGATCGCGGACGGCTTCGACATCGATGCCGAGGGAGGCCGTGAGGTCGCGCGCCGCCGCCTCGGCCTTGGCGGCATCCCGCGCCCAGATGCGCGCCTGCCGGATCGGCCGCACGAGCGTGAGGGCCTCCAGTTGCAGGCGGGCCTGGATTCCGGATCCGAAGATCGCGGCCTTCTGCGCATCCTGCCGCGACAGGTGCCTGGCGGCCACGGCTCCTGCGGCGGCGGTGCGCACGTCCGTGAGGTAGCCGTTGTCGAGCAGCAGCGCCTGGACGAGGCCGGTCTTGGTGCTGAACAGGATCATCAGCCCGTTGAGGCTCGGCAGGCCGAGCTTCGGGTTGTCGAAGAAGCCCGGGCTCACCTTGATGGCGAAACCCTCGAGGCCGGGCACATAGGCGGTCTTCACGTCGACCTCGCCGCGCTGCTCGACGATGTCGAGGCGCAGGATCGGCGGCATCACGACGGGCCGGGTTGCGAGCGCCGCGAAGGCCTCCTCGACGCAGTCCACGGCGCTCGAATCGAGTCGCACGATTTTGCGCAGGTCCGGTTCCGTGAGCACGAGCATTTCAGTCACCGGCTTCCCCCTTCTGCGGCTTGTGCCGAGGCGTTCACGATGCGCGCATGCAGCGCCTCGTCGATGTTGCGTCCCGAGACCAGGGCGACGGTCGGGCCTCTCACGGCGACCTTGCCCGCCAGGAGCGCCGCGATTCCGACCGCGCCCGCTCCCTCCACCGTCTCGCCTTCTTGAGCGAAAGCGTGGCGGATGCCTTCGGCGATCTCCTCCTCCGACAGCAGGACGACGTCATCGAGCAGGTCGCGGCACATCGCGAAGGTGTGGCGGTTCTCCAGGCCGATGCCGCCGCCGAGCGAATCGGCGAGCGTTTCCAGTTCCTCCACGAGGACGGGCTTTCCCGCCTGGAGGCTCGCGTGCATGGCCGCTCCGCGCGCCATGGAGACGCCGATCACCCGCGCCCGCGGGAGCCTGCCCTTGACGGCGGCTGCGACGCCCGCCGCCAATCCGCCGCCGGAGAGGGGCACGAGGACGAGTTCGGTGTCGGGGCGGGCGTCTGCGATCTCCAGGCCGATCGTGCCCTGGCCCGCGATGACGTCCGCATGATCGAAGGGCGGGATGGCCGTGAGGCCCTCCTCGCGCACGAGGCGGTCGACCTCTTCCTGCGCGTCATCCTGCGAGCGGCCGACGATGCGCACCTCGGCGCCGAGCGCGCGCACCGCGTCGACCTTGTTGGCGGGCACCAGCGCCGACATGCAGATCACCGCCCGCACGCCCTCGGCCTGCGCCGCGTGGGCAAGCGCGCGGCCGTGATTGCCGGTCGAGGCCGTCACGAGGCCGCGCCGCCGCGCTTCGTCGTTGAGCGAAAGAACCGCGTTCGTCGCGCCGCGCAGCTTGAAGCTGCCGGTGAGCTGATGATTTTCGAGCTTGAGGGAGACGGGAGCGCCGCAACGGGCGGAGAGGCTCGGGGACGAGACCAGCGGGGTGGGCCGGATGCGGCCGGCGATGCGGCCCTGCGCCTCCACGATCCTGTCGAGCCCCACCGTGGTCATGGCCGGGAGCTCCCTGCGACGAGGCGGCGGGGAGCGGTCGGGGCGGGGCCTGCGCTCCAGGCCTCACATTGACCTGTTCCGGGACCGGTAATCCTTACGTGGACCGCGTGCATCCATCACCTCTTGTCAGGACAAAGCGATGGTGTGGCGCACCAAGTTTCATGTCAATGTTTATATTGTCATGAAACAATTATACGCGCGGATGCGGCGGATCGACGGAGGCGAGGCGCGTTTCTACGCGCGGTCCGCGGCGGCGATGCGCGTGCTTCGGGCGCAAATACGACGCCTTGGCGCGCGTTTACGCGCACGTTTATGCGATGGTGCCCGCGTCGAACACGGGCGGCAATTGATCGAACGTCTCGGCGATGGCCTGCAGCGAGCGGCCGAGCGTCGCGTGGGACAGGCGTCCGCCGATGCAGATGCGGATGCCGCCGGGGCTGTCGTCGCCCGACCGGAACGGGTCGGAGGGCGTCACGGCGATGTTCTTCTGGGCGAGCATCCGCACGAGGCCGTCCTCGGTCCACCGGGGCGGCACCCTCAGCCAGGCGCAGAGCGACAGGGGATGGGTCTGGGCGAGGTGGTCCTTGAGGACCTCCGCCACCAGGGCCTGCCGCGCCCGGACCTCCTTGCGCTGCAAGGCGATGAGCCCCTGGGCGGTGCCGTCCTCGACCCACAGGGTCGCGAGTTCCGCCGGCAGGTTCGTGGCGCTCCACGACGTCACGCGCATGATGCTCGCGACCCGGATCGTGTATTGCGAAGGCACCACCAGGTAGCCGACCCGCAGGCCGGTCAGGACCGATTTCGTGAAGCTCGTCACGAAGAAGCCGAGGTCGGGAAGGAGCTCGGTGAAGGAGGGGAGCGGCGTCTCCAGGAGGGGCTTGTAGACCTCGTCCTCCACGACGAAGACGCCGTAGCGGCGGGCGACCTCCGCGACGGCTTTCCGCCGTTCGGCGCCCATGACGTGGCTCGTCGGATTGCCCAGGGTCGGGACGAGGACCAGGGCCGTGACGCCGCCGGCCGCGCAGGCCTCCTCGAACGCCTCCGCGAGGATGCCCTCCCGGTCGGTGGGCAGGCCGCGCAGGGTGAAGCCCAGCACGTTGGAAAGCCCGATGATGCCGTGATCCGTCAGGTTCTCGGTCAGCACGATCTCGCCGGGGCGGACGATGGCGGCGACCGCCAGGAACAGGCCGTGGGCCGCCCCGTTGGTGATCAGGATGCGGTCCGTCGCGGCCTCGACGCCGAGGCCCCGGAGCCAGCCCTGCGCCGCGGCCCGGTGGCGCTCCAGCCCGGCGATGGGGCGGCACGGGCGCATGAAGGCGCTGGTGTCCCCCTGGGCGAGCTGGCGCAGGACCGCCCGGGACGCGTCCTCGTGGGCCTCGGTGTAGATCGCCCTGACGATGGAGAGGTCGACGATCTCGCCCGGGTCCCGGTCGAGCATGAAGCGGTCCGCCTTCTCCGTGACCCGGCTGCGGACGAAGGTGCCCCGGCCGACCTCGCCCCGCAGGTAGCCGCGCCGCTCGGCCTCCTTGTAGCTGAGGCTCACCGTCTGCACCGACACCCCGAGCTGCCGCGCCAGGTCTCGATGGGTCGGCATGCGCGCATGGGCCGGCAGGATCTCCGCATCGATATCCGCAATGATCCGCTCCGTCAGAAGCCTGTGCTTCGTGACCCCCTTGCGCTTCGTCAGTGTCGGCCGCCAATCCACGACGGGCCCTTCCGCAGAGTGGATGAAGGCATCCCGATCAGCCCGGGGGCGAGGCAGCTCACGCATAGGATTGTCTCAAGCGATTGCAATGGAGTAATCATTACATTGTATTGGGGCTCTGGAATAGTCATGAAACTCGATAAAATCGACCTGAAAATCCTCGCGGCCCTCCAGAGCGATGGCCGAATGACCAAGTTGCGGCTCGCCGAGGCCGTCAACCTGTCGCCAACGGCCTGCTGGGAGCGTCTCAGCCGCCTTGAAAGAAATGGGGTGATTACCGGCTACACGGCCTGCATCAACGCTGACAAGCTGGCGCACCGAACAACGGTTCTTGTCGAGATTATGCTCAAGAGCCACCAGCAATCCGATTTCCAGCGCTTTGAGGCGGTTGTCCTCAAGGAACCCGCTATCGTCTCCTGCGATGCGACAGGTGGCGGCGTCGACTACATTCTCAAGGTCGTCTCAGAGGATATCGATTCCTACCAGCGCTTGATCGATAAGATGCTGAGGCTCGATTTAGGGATCGAGCGATATTTCACGTATGTGGTGACAAAAAACGTGAAGGCCGCCGATCCGCTCCAGGGCATGCTGTCGATAGAGGCGGGGTAGGGAACTGAGGACTGCGAGTTGATCTGACCTGAACCGGGCTTTGTGGTATGATGAGAAACAAACATGCCTCGATACTCGATAGGAGCGTAACATGCCGAGACCACCAGGAGGACGCCGGCCGGTTGATCCCATGAAGGCTGCTGAGGCCGCCTTCAGGAAAGTCACAACGAAACCGGTCGAAGGGCCCGTCAAAGCGGCCCCGATCCCAGGCGTGAAAGAGACCGTTACATTACGCATCGATCAGGATGTGCTCGAATTTTTTCAGCAGGATGGTCCCGGATGGCAGGACCGCATCAATGCAGCTCTCCGAAAGGCCTCGGGGAAGTCCGAGAGTTGAGAGGCGCTCCTTGCCCGAGCCTAACTCTTAATCGAGACATTCGCCGAATGGCTCAGGCCTCAGAGCTGCAACCGAGGGCCGGTCGGGGTTGCGTCTGACTGTGATGAAAGGTTGCGTCGACAATTGTGGTTAGGCCATGAGGCCCCTGATTGCCCGGTTTCCCCAGCGCCCCATAATGGATCCTTGGCATCAGTCAGCCAGCGGTAGCCATGACCACCGAGCTTGCATGTCTTGCCTGGACGCTCGTTCTTGCTCTCATCCAAATCCTCCTTCCTGCCATGTTGCGCACAGGCGAGACCGGCGTGAGCTACAATGTGAGTGCGCGCGACGCTGAAGGGCCACCCGTCGGGAAGATCACAGGACGCCTTCAGCGCGCCCAAAGAAACCTCTTCGAGACCTTGCCCGTCATCGCCGCCGCCATCATCATCGCTCATGTCGCTGGCCGAGACGGTGCTCTGACCTGGTGGGGGGCAGTGCTCTATTTCTGGGCGCGCGTCGTCTACCTGCCTCTTTATGCCTTCGGGATTCCCTATATCAGAACACTGGTATGGCTTGTGTCTCTGCTCGGGATCATCCTGGTCCTGGTTGCTATCCTGCGTCCTGGTGCGTGACCCGGAGAAAATACGGAAGTGGTCACGCCGAGTGCCGCTCGGTAGTCTCATCAATCAGCAGGCGATTTGGGCCCCGGTCATGTGAACAGGCGTAATGGGTTTGACGTCTCGACCACTGACAGTACATGTCAGGCGTGCCTCTGAACGGCATTGAGGGCCCTTCGGGGGGCCAACTCTCGGCCCTACGGAAAACTGAACCGTTACTTCTCCTGGAGCCGTTTCGAGGAAACCTTCCACCGAGGACAGCCAGGTTTGGGCGACAAGGTCATCCGTGGCACGGGCTTCATTCAGGGCCTGCTCGACGCAGGCAGCAGCAGCATCCTCGGGGCGGAGAGGCTCCGGCGCGACTGGCGCCGCAATTGCCGATGCCGTTTCAATATCCGGTCCGTGCGTCCCGGCGGATAGGTCAGGTCCGGAGGTCTCCGGATCACCACGGAACCCGTTGACCACCGAAAGCGCCAGAATGGCGAAGATCGACACTTGGATCGGGATGCGCTTCAGCTTGCTGAGAAGCGGAGCGCGACTGAAGAGAACCGCTCTGTAAATATAAGCGAATACGGCAATGAGTAGAATGAGAAGGATCGTTCGGAGCATAGGGGATCGTGCCTGCGCGAAATCGTGCGATGGGATCGGCTTATCGTGGGAACTCTGTGAGTCTAGCGCAGGATCCGTGATTGGATCCGGTCGGTCCCATTTCCAGCTTTCACGGTTAACGATGTCTGAAGAAGCACCTGTTGAAATAGGCTTTTGCGACAATCCATGATCCGCCGCTTGGTCGAGACGCGCAGTCGACCCGCTGACTCAAAGCGATGCGGCTTATACGACTAGGGTAGAGCCTTCTGGCGACTCGGCATGTTGGGAGGCGCAGCCCGTTTAGCTTTGGAAGCCGGAGCGCCAGCTCTGGGGGCTGCGTGTCTTGTGCTCTTCTCACCGGAGTTTGGAAAGCGAGGCTCTCATCGGCAGCGGGGGGAACTGTTCTTGCCGGTCAGCCGGTTCGCTGCGGAGAACGCGCTCGTGTCGCGTGCGGTCTGTCGCGCGTAATCCTTGCATGCGGGAACATAAGCCTCTGCTCAGCGCTGCGGCGATTAACTGCCCCCCATACAAAGCACCCGCTTCTCGTGGAAGAGTGCAGGATGCGAGGGAATGCTTATCAAAAAAGGTGCAAGGGAAGAGTATGCAGTCGGTGCATCAGCCTCGTACAAAGCGTATTTTATGCTGCTTTTCTTTTGTGTTGCCTCTTGGCGGTTGTCGAGTTCTGTTAATATCTTCTCAATGGCTGAGCATGCTATCCTTTCTATTGGGAATTGGGGGCGACAGATGACGGAAGATGAAGTTGAGGCGGTCGCGCAGGAGCTTGCAAAGGTGGGGGGCTCCTCGTGGTATCCCGGACGTACCACCGGGCCAATCCTAAGGGCTGTCAGCGAGCGGTATATAGATAGAGCTCGGGTCGCGATCGCTGCCCTCGATCGTTTCAGAGCCGCAGCGAATGCCGGTTTGCACTCGAAGGAGCCCGCGCCGGAGAGAGGGATGCCCACGGATAGGGCTCACACGCAGCAGCTCCAAATTGGAACGATCGTCGTCTATCGGCCGCCGGGCGATCAAAGAGCGATTTCCTGCAGGATAGAACGGATAGAGGCTCATCAAGCCTACCTTGTTCCTGTTCCCCAACCGGTCATCGGCTGGGTGTCTCTGGAGAGCCTTCAGCCCATGAATGTCCATGACAGCTCTGCCGGGCCAAAGGATTCGGCTTAGCGCTCCATTCCTGTTGTCGATGATTGCTGCTACAGGCAGTACCTTATTGTGAAGGCTCCAAGGATCTGTCGATGCGTTGTTTCTTCCACCTCGTGAATGGTGCAGAAACTATCCCGGACGATACGGGGATCGAGGTGAACAACCTCGAGACCGCTCGAGCTTGCGCCTTGGAAGTAATCAACGATCTGAGGCAGGACGCTGAGCATGAGCCTCAGGACTGGAGCGGATGGAGCCTGAACATCGTCTGTCCGGAGGGAAGTGTCCTTGACTCTATCACTCTTGGCATTTCCCTTCACTGATATGATCAAGTAACGACTGGAAAGCTGCTGCGCCTCTCCGCTGTCTAGGTGCACTACTGGCATCCCAAGGGTCTCGGCGGCCCTCGAACATCGCGAATGGCGAAATCGCTCATTGAGCAGTCGTCATCAGAAGACCAGGGTCCTTATTTCCTCGAACGGGCAGCCATACAGGCCCCGCACTTGCAGCCGATCGGCTTAATAAACGTATCGAAATAGTTTCGGCCATAGTTATAGGTAATTTCATCACCCGGCCTGATACGCTTGACGGCTTTGATACGGATCCGGCCTCGGGACACCACGGCCTCGGCATTCGGGCGACAGGAGTGATTGATATAACGAGCGATGTTCCACCGCGGCGATCCATCGATCGTCCAGCGGCTATTGACCTCGAAGAGATAGCGCGTGCTTCGCCGGCGACCGACCTCTTCGTGTGAGAGGCGCGGGCCCACATACTCGATGATGAACGCACCCTTTTTGATTTCGTCGGTCGCAAACAGGCCCAGGCCGGTGAGGGACCGGCCGATCCGGAAGGGCTTTTCTGAGGTTTCGGCTTTCATAGCAAGAAAAGCATTTCACTCGTTGGAACGGATGGCGACGTCTATGATCACTCTGAACCTGATCGGCCGGCCTCAAGGCAACGGCTGAAGCCGGCTGTTGGTTCTAGATTGTCCGTTCCGGCAATGCGTGAACGGACTATTCCGCATGGCATATGGAACACCGCTCTACAAGTCCCCGGCGCAAGCGTTCCGGTGATCGCCTTCGTCATGCACACGTCAGGCAATTCCAATTGAGATGATTGCATGGAAGAATTGTGGCACTCCGCTCGGCTTGAACGACAGAAGCGTTGTTGAGTTTTCGAGGAAAGCTGACTACAGATCTGGCGTGTTCCAAATCGAACAATTGCCATGCGTTTGCACTTCAAGTCCATCATATCGCACCGGCCAGTCTGGCGAAGTCTCGACTTCGCCGGAAGTCGTCGTCTGCTGAAGTACGAGCAGAAGCAGCGACCTGATTTCGGATCCGCACCCTCGCCGCAATCGATGGGCCTGCCACCAATCGGCACCATCAGCATGGTGCCTTACCCCTTACAGTCGGCATAGACGTTCATTGTCGCCGGCTGAAACCGGCGGCCTCCTCTCATTCCGCATCTCCTTTTGACTGTGATGCAGGACCGCCGGGATCCCAGCCTCACTGAAAGAAGGAGAACCCTGAAGTGAACAGGGTATGGACGGAAGAAGAACTCGAAATTCTGCGCCAGGACAGAGCGGCAAAAGTTCCTGTACCCGTGACTGCTGCGAAACTCGGGAGACCGGTGCCTGCAACCTATGCCAGAGCGCGTCTGATCGGTACTCTCGTCCAACCCCATCAGCCATGGGACGAGGCCAGCATGGCGCGCCTGCGCGCCTTAGTGTCATCTGATCCACCCATGACGGATAAGCGCATCGCGGAAGAGCTTGGGCGAACCGTGACTCAGATTCGCTGGAAGATGCAGGATCTTGGATTGATCGGCGTCAGAGATCTTTCGAAGCTTGCAAAAATTACGGCATCCGAAACGTCTCGGCCGCAGGCGGCAAAGCCTGCAGCGCAAAAATCTGTACCACAGAGGACGATCCTACCCGCACGCACGGCAGCTCCCGTCAGACCAGCAGAATCCGGACACAGGGTGCAACCCGCTCACGTAGCGCCTCCCGCGCCAGTCGACTTTCGCACTGCTTTGGAGCTTGCTCTCAAGCGCCTTGAGGCCACACTGTCAACGCGTTTGAAGAACTCCGTCTCGGAGGCGGAAGCAGGCATGGTGAGGGCTGCGACGGATGCCATCGCAGAGAAGCGTCGCATTGACCTGCGCCTTGCCGATCTCGGCAAGCAGATTGCGACTGCCAAAGGCGAGCAGATTGCAGAAGCTGGGCGTATGAAGGTTGAAACCAGGAGCGCCGAGGCGGTCATATCCGTGAACCCTCGGGTACGCGATGACGCATCAACTGTCGGCAAAAAAGAAATAACTTCGATCAACGCAAAACGCGCAGCGTCCAAGCCGGTACCCAGGAAGGTAGTTGGCTCCGCAGCGCCTGGTGCGTCTCAGGCTGCGGCTCCTCGCCGAGTGCAGCTGTCGCCACCGGCTCCAACCCCGAAGATCGTCGTGGTGGATACGCCCGCCGCCGTGCGGCCGGAAGCGGACGTGAGCGCGGAGCCCGCTCAGGTGTCGGGACGGGGAGGGTGGAAGTCCGTCCGCCGGGATCCGGCACGCGTCATGGCTCAGGCGAAAGCCAAAGCGAAGGCGACAAGTCGCGCGGATGCCGTCGATCTTGCTTTGGCTGCTCAAGCCGCCATTGATCGGTTCATCCGCGAGCGCGGTGTCACGAAGACGGAGACGAATGGAGTTCAAGCTCTCGTGTCCCGTCTACAGGCGCGGGGCTACATTGTCGTGCAGGATGGTGGTGGCTGGATGATCGATCAGCGCCATCGCGTCGACGGCGAATCCGCTCTCATCGAGTTTGCAGCAGCGCGCGGCATTTCGTTGGATTTGGCTGCGTGACGCCAGAAGGCGCGGTTCATGCGCGGCCGGAAGACGGAAGTAGCATCAATGCCGCGGCGTCTTTGTTGCTTCCGTCTTATTTTGTCGGCACTTGTCTGGTTTGGGCGGCGTGGTGTCGGGTGCGGGCGCAGTGGCGTTGAGTTTGTGGGGTCGCTGTGGCGGGTTCCAGACGAGTAAAAACCCTCGACGGACGAGCCGTTCGAGGGTTTTCGGGATCGTTGGTTGCGGGGACAGGATTTGAACCTGTGACCTTCAGGTTATGAGCCTGACGAGCTACCGGGCTGCTCCACCCCGCGCCATTCGGGCCTGGATCGCGGGCGATCCAGGCAATCTCGCGCATCTGTCAGCCCCAAGGCTTACAAATGCAAACGCGGCGCTTAAAAGGCGCCGCGAGAAGCATGGTCGAACATCATAAAGAGGCGTTTGTCCTTGGCAGGCCCGGCAATGACCTACTCTCCCGGGTCTTGAGACACAGTACCATCGGCGCTGAGGAGTTTAACGGCCGAGTTCGAGATGGGATCGGGTTCTTGGCTCC